>NZ_JBHXNK010000005.1:0-280066 GCF_042719755.1 Nocardia sp. NPDC058519
CGGCTGCGCCGCGGACGCAACGGCGGCTAACTCGCGGCCGGGCCGCTACCGCCGCTGCGCGGCGGGACCCTCCTCGAGGTCGGGTCGTGGGGGTTGGGAGTGCGGTCATGGCGGATTTGGGGTGTGGGGTGTGTAGTGGGGGTCAGCAGCCTTCCGGCACAGTAAGATTCGGCGGGTGGCGATCCCTAATCAGCCGATCGGTGAGACGGTCGAGCACCCGCAGGCCAACCTGATCCTTGTGCTCGGGCTGCTCAGCCCGTTCTGCTGCGGGATCTTCGGGCCGGTCGCGTGGGTGCTCGGCAAGCGGGCACTCAACGAGATCGACGCGTCCTACGGGGCGCTCAGCGGCCGCTCACAGGTGGTGATCGGCTACATCGCGGGCATTGTCGGCACGATCCTCATGCTGATGTTCGCGCTGCTGTATCTGGCCGGTTCCTGCAACGGGAACTTCTGAGTTCAGTCCAGGCTCGGGCGCTCGCCGGGAGCGTCCCAGGCCGGCCATTCGCCGCTGACGCTGCCGGTCCAGTTCGGCGGGCGGCGCTCCTTGAACGCCACCATCGCCTCACCACCGTCGACGCTCTTGGCAACGTGCGCGTTGAGCTCGGATTCGAGCTGCCCGACCACTGTGGGCGTCATGCCGAGGCTCTCCCAGATCAGCCGCTTGGTCAGCGCGACCGGCAGGGGAGCGGTCCCTGTGGCGATATCGTGGGCCACCGCCATCGCCGTCATCAGGACTTCGTCGGCGGGCAGCGAGGCATTGGCCAGGCCGAGCGACTTGGCTTCGTCACCGTCGAACGTGCGCCCGGTGAGCATGATGTCGGCGGCATTGGCCAGCCCGGCCAGTCGCGGCACCGTCCAGTGCGCGAACCCGTCGGCGAGCACCCCGCGACGCACCTGGTTCAGCCCGTACACCGCGTCGCGAGCGAAATACCGCAGGTCGCATTGCAAAGCCAGCGCCAGGCCTATGCCGACCGCATGCCCGTTCACCGCGGCGATCACCGGCTTGCGGACCTGCCAGGGCGGCGGATCGAGCGTCGCGCTCACGTCGCCACCGCGCGCGGCCAGATCCGCGCCCGCGCAGAAGGCCGGTGGGGTGCCGGTAATGACCACGGCGCGGATCGCGTCCTCGATATCGCAGCGTCGTAGCGCGGCGCTCAGCTCGGCGGCCATCGTCGGGGTGACGGCGTTCTGCTTGGCAGGCCGGTTGAGCGTCAACAAGGCGACGCCGCCTTCGACATCGACGAGCAATTCCGAACTCATGGGACCGAATCGTACTAGCGACCGGCCAGCAAGTGTCTGCCGATCGCATACTTGTGCACTTCCGTCGGACCGTCATAGAGCCGGAACGCCCGCATATCCCGGAACAACATCTCCACCACCGTCTCGTCGCTGATCCCGATTCCGCCGAGCACCTGCACACACCGGTCGGTGACCTTGAACAGCTCCTCGGACACGTACGACTTCGCCATCGACGACTCGTGCCTGGCCTGCTGCCCCTGGTCCATCAGCCAGCAGGCGTGCCAGATGGTCAGCCTGCACTGGTGCAGCGCCACCTCGTTGTCGGCGAGCATGAACGACACGCCCTCGTGTTCGCCGATCGGCTTGCCGAAGGCGGTGCGGGTGCGCGCGTAGTCCAGCGCGATGGACTGGGCGCGGGCGGCGGCGCCGAGCCAGCGCATGCAGTGGGTCAGCCGGGCGGGTGCCAGCCGCAATTGCGCGTACCGCAGGGCTTGTCCGGTGCGGCCGAGCACGGCGGTCGGCGGCAGCGTGAGGTTGTCGAACCGCACCACCGCGTGCCCGCCGACGTAATTGCGGTCCATCGTGTTCATGATCCGCTCGATCACGATGCCCGGCGCGTCACCTTCGGTGATGAACAGGGTCGGGCCCGCGGGCAGGTGCGGGTTCTCGGCGAGCAGGGCCATGATGATCCAGGTCTTGGCGCCGTCGGCCCCGGTGATCAACCATTTGAGACCGTTGATCACGAAGTTCTCGCCGTCGAAGATCGCCTCGGTGCTGAGCTGCCCGGGATCCGACCCGGCCCCACCGGGTTCGGTCATCGCGAAAACCGAGCGCTGCTCGCCCCGGATCACCGGCATCAGGTACTGGTCGACCTGCTCGGGATCGGCGATCTTGCCGAGCAGAAACATGTTTCCCTCGTCGGGCGCGGCGCAGTTCATGGCGACCGGCCCGAGCGTCGACCAACCCGCCGCCTCGTACACCAGCGCCTGCTCGACGTGGCTGAGTCCGAGCCCGCCGTATTCCACCGGCGCCTGCACGGTCAGCAGCTTCTCGGCGCGGGCCAGCTCCACGAGTTCGGCCCGTAGTTCGTCGGTCGGGCCGTGCGCGGTGAGGCGGGGATCGCGCTCGAACGGCACGATCTGCTCGACGACGAAGTTCCGAACCCGGTCACGCAGGGCGGCGAGATCGTCCGGCACAGAGAAATCGATCATGAACCGATTGTGTTCTATCGGTTCAGCGCGCGGGTGCGAGTTGCCGATTGCGATGCCCGACTACTCGGCACACCAGGTAGATGCTGAACGAGATCGCGGTGACGAAGGTCGACACCGGAACTCCGGGCGCCAGCGACAGCAGCAGCCCGCCGACCGCGGCGATCTCGGCGAAGATCACCGACAGCACGGTCGCCCGCATCGGGCTCGACGTCACCTGCGCGGCCGCCGCGGCGGGCGTGATCAGCAAGGCGAGCACCAGCAGCGCGCCGACGATCTGTACCCCGAACGCGGCCGTGATCCCGAGCAACACCGCGAACACCACCGACAGCGCCCGCACCGGCACCCCACGCGCGATCGCGACCTCGGGATCGGAACTGGCGAACAACAACGGCCGATACACCACGGCCAGCACGGCGAGCACGCCCGCGGTACACGTGACCAGCAACGCGAGCCCGTCATAGCCGACGCCGGCGACCTGCCCGGTGAGCAGCGAGAACTTCGACCCGGCCCGCTCCGGCGCGAGCCACAGGAACAGCACCGACAATCCGAGCCCGAACGACAGCACCACCGCGATCACCGAATCACGTTCGCGCGCACGAGAACCCAGCCATCCGAACAGTACGGCAGCGACCACAGAACCGGCGATCGCCCCGAATCCGACCCCGACGCCGACGAGCAGCGCCGCCGACGCGCCGGTCAGCGACAGCTCGCTGGTCCCGTGTACCGCGAACGACATCTGCCTGGCGACGATCAACGGCCCGATCAGCCCGGCCAGCAACCCGAGCAGGGCACTCGCCAGCAGCGCCTGCTGCACGAAGTCGTAGCCGAGCAGATTCGCGGTGGTGCCGAAGTCGAACATCTGCTGAAAGACCTTGGTGAGCTTTTCCATCAGGCGGTACCGCCGAGCGCGTCCATGTCGTCACCGGTGCCGACCACGACCAGGCGTCCACGCACCCGCAACACCTCGACCTCGGTGCCGTACAACTCCGACAGCGTCGCCGACGTCATCACCTGATCGGGGGTTCCGATCCGGAACCCGCCGTCGACCAGATACAGCACCCGATCCACCAGCGGCAGGATCGGATTGATCTCGTGCGTCACGAACAGCACCGCCGTGTCGTGTTCGCGGCGGCGTTTGTCGACCAGTTCGGCCACCAGCCGCTGATTCGCCATATCCAGGCTCAGCAACGGTTCGTCACACAGCAGTACCGACGGATCGCCCACCAGCGCCTGCGCGACCCGCAACCGCTGCTGCTCACCGCCGGACAACGTCTCCAGCGGCGCATGCGCGAACGACCCGGCACCCACCGCGGCGATGGCGCTGTCGACCTTCTCGGCACGGCTGCGCCGACCACGCCAGCCGAGCCCCCACCGGTGCCCGTCCACGCCGAGTCCCACCAGATCGATTCCGCGCAGCTGCACCCCGGCGTCGATGGTCTTCTGCTGCGGGATGTAGCCGATGCCCGGATTGCCGACCCCGGCGCGCCGTCCCGCGATCTGTGCGCTGCCCGAGCTCAAGGCGAGCGTGCCGAGCAGCACCCGCAGCAGCGAGGTCTTGCCGGAGCCGTTGGGACCGAGGACGGCGATGAACTCACCCGGGCGCACGTCGAGATCGAGGTCGTGCCAGAGGGTGCGGTCGCCGAAGGCCATGGTCGCCGCGCGCAGCCGGATCGCCGCGTCGACGGCATCGACGTCGGGCGCGGTGGTGGTTTCCGACAGTGCGGTTGCCTCGGTCATCGGCGTCCTCAGCGCAGGGCCGCGGCGAGCGCCTTGGCGTTGGCGGTCTGCCACTGGATGTAATCCATTCCGGCGGGCAGGGTTTCGGTGACCTCGACAACGGCGATGCCGGCGGCCTGTGCGGTGGCCCGCAGGTCCTGGGTGATCTTGTCCTCGGTCTGGGTGTTGTAGATCAGTGCCTTGACCTGCTTGCCGGTGATCAGGTCGCGAGTGCTGGCGACGGCGGCCGGTGCCGGGTCGGTCTCCTGCTCGATCGCTTCCTGGAACTCGTGCGGGGTCTTGTCCTGCGCGGTCGCGGCCACCAGCAGGTAGTGCGCGAGGGGCTCGGACTGGGCGACTGGCGCGTTCGGGGTCTGGGTGGCGATGGTGCCGGTGATGGTGCTGACGCCGATCAGCTGATTCTTGAAGGCGACCGCGCGCTCGGCGTAGGCACTCGCGTGGGCGGCGTCGACCCGGCCGAGCTCGGCGGCGATCCGGTCGGCGACGGCGGCGACGGTGCTCACGTCGTACCAGACGTGCTCGTTCTCGTCGCCCTTGTTCACGCGCTGCTCGAAGGCCACGACGGTCCGCTTGTCCTTGCCCGAGATGGCCTTCTCGATGAACTCGTCGTAGTGGCCGCCGTTGAACACCACCAGATCCGCGTCGCTGATCTTGGCGGTGTCGGTGGCCGAGGTCTCGAACGAGTGCGGGTCGGCGGCGGGATCGCTGATGATCGAGGTCACTTGCGCATCCGGCCCGGCGACGGCGGTCGCGACCGAACCCCACACATTGGTGGAGGCGACGATCTGCGGGGTACCGGAATCGGTGGAGCTGGTGCCGCAGGCGCTGAGGACGACCACGGCCGCCACCCCTGCCGTGAGACCGGCGAACAAGCGGGCGAATCGAGGGTTCACGCGGCACTCCTGGCGATGCTGGCGAGCAAGCTCTAGATCATAATGGAAATCGTTACCGTTTTAGATTAGCAGCTACGAATACCCAGTACGAACCGCATCGAAAAGCCGGGCTCGAAATTCGAACCCGGCTTTATCGAGTGCCGTCAGACCAGGGCGTTGACCGGCTGGCTCAGGAGCTGAGCGCAGCGCAGCAGGCCCAGGTGGCTGTAAGCCTGGGGGTGATTACCGAGGGAACGCTCGGCGACGGGGTCGTATTCCTCGCTGAGCAGGCCGGTGGGGCCCGCCGCCGCGACGAGCTGAGCGAAGAGTGCCTCGGCATCGGAGCGCCTGCCGATCAGCAGGTAGGCCTCCACCAGCCAGGCGGCACACAGGTGGAAGCCACCTTCGCCGCCGGGCAGGCCGTCGTCGTGGTGGTAGCGGTACACCGTCGCACCACTGCGCAGCTCGGCCTCGGTGGCCACCACCGTCGCGGCGAAGCGCGGGTCGGCGGGGTCGATCAGGCCGCTCAGGCCGATGTGCAGGGTGGCCGCGTCGAGGTCGGTGCCGTCGTAGGCGGCGGTGTAGGACTGGACCTCGTCGTTCCAGCCCTTCGCCTTCACCTCGTCGGCGATCGTGTCGCGCAGCGTCACCCAGTCGGGATCGGCGGGGCGGTCGAAGCGCTCCGCCAGGGTCAGCGCGCGGTCGATGGTGAGCCAGCCCATCACCTTCGAGTACACGTGGTGGCGCGGATTGCCGCGGATCTCCCAGATGCCGTGGTCGGGTTCGGTCCAGCGACGCTGCACCGCCGACACCATCGCGTGCACCAGTTCCCAGTCGGCGTCCGGCAGGGCCTTGGCCGGGGAGGTGATGCCCTGACGCTCGCGTTCGTGCGACATCGAGGTGATCAGGTCGACGATCGGCCCGAACACGTCGAGCTGCACCTGCATATTGGCCGCGTTGCCCACCCGCACCGGCCGCGAACCGGCATAACCGGGCAGCGCGTCGATCACGGCTTCGGGCGGCAGGGTCTCGCCGTAGATCGTGTACAGCGGGTGCAGGCGCTCCGGCCCCGGCAGGGTGTCGAGCACCTTGTGCACCCAGCCGAGGAATTCGTCGGCCTCGGTCAGCGAGCCGAGCGTCACCAGTGCCTGCGCGGTCAGCGACGCGTCACGCAGCCAGCAGTAGCGGTAGTCCCAGTTGCGCACGCCGCCGATGTCCTCGGGCAGCGAGGTGGTGGCCGCGGCCAGGATCGATCCAGACGGGCGATGCACCAGCCCGCGCAGCGTCAGCGCCGAACGCTTCATCAGATCCGGCTTGAGCGGTGGCAACTGCAACCCGGCCGCCCACTGCGACCAGTACTGCTCGGCGAGCTGGCGGCGCTGCGGCTCCGGCGTCATCGAGGGTGCGAGATCGGCCGTCCCGCATCGCAATTCGAGCACGACCGGCCCGAGCGACGGATCGACCACCGCGCGCGCCTGCTCGTTGACGCCATCGGAGAGGATCTCCCACACCACGCCGGGGGAGCGAAGCACCATCGGATCGTTGGTACCGCTGACCTGAATTCCGTTGTGCACAGACTCCATTCGCACCGGAACCTGGCCGAACTCCGGCTGTGGCGCGAAGGTGACGACGGCCTTCGCGGTGCCGGAGATCACCCTGGTCAGGTCGGTGCGATCGGGGGCCACGTCGTGCGGCAGGTAGTCGGCCACTTGCAAACTGGCCCAGCGTGTCTCGACCGTCATCGTGCCGTCCACATACCGCTGCGACAGCGGCAGGCTCGGCCGCTCCGGTGCCACCGTGAAGTGCCCGGCCGCCGCGCCGCCGAGCAGGTGCGCGAACACCGCCGCCGAATCCGGCTCGGGATGGCAGAACCAGGTGACCGTCGCGTCGGGGGTGAGCAGCGCGACCGAGCGCGGGCTGGCCAGCATGCTCAGCCGCTCGATCCGCGGTGCGCTCGCCCCGGCCAGCCAGGTGCGCCGCTCCTCGACCAGGAACGCCAGCGCGCGCGCCACGTCCTCGGTGGAGTCCACGTGCAGCTTGGCGATGGTCTCGCCCTCGCCGACCTTGATGCCCACATCGGGTCCCGACAGCACCCGGAACGCCTTCTCGTCGGTCACGTCGTCGCCGAAGAACACTGCGGCGGAAGCGCTTTCCTGATGGCGGATGGTGTCGAGCGCGGTGCCCTTGTCGGTCGGGATCACCGCGAGCTCGATCACCGCCTTGCCTTCGGTCACCTGCACGCCCACCCAGCAGGCCGGGCCCTGGCGTGCGGAAGTCAGTGCGCGCCTGCCGATTTCGGGGCTCGCGTTACGCACGTGCAGCGCGGCGCTGGCCGGCTTCATCTCGACGGTCACGCCCGGGTTCTCGGCGGCGATCTTGGAGAACGCGGAATTGATCTCCGTCAGTAGCTGTTTGGCGTCGTTGTCGATCGCGTGCACGAAGCCGACGTCGAATTCCGAGCCGTGACTTCCGATCAGCTGCACCTCGACCGGCAGGCGCGACAGCGCGGCCAGATCGCGTAGCGCTCTGCCGGAAATCACCGCCGCGGTAGTGTTCGCCAACCCCGCCAGCGCGCGTAGCGCGCTCACCGATTCCCGCTGGGGAAACGCTTTCGACGGGTCGGACACGATCGGGGCGATTGTCCCGTCGTAGTCCGAGGCAACCAAGAGCCGTGGCACGCGCGCAACCGACGCCAGTGCACGGCGGACATCCAAGGGCAGTTCCTGTGCGCTCACGCATCCAACCTAGTGATGGGAGGAGTTGATCAGGGGGCGCGAAAAACAATACTGCGTCAATTTTGCCGCGCGAGCGGCGCGGCAGGTTGTGCGAACCATCCCCGGTCGTTTGCTCGCGACCTTACGGCAAATTCCGGACCCGCGGCCTGCCGCCGTGGGCCGGATCCGTCGAGCTCACCGGGCGTATGGCGGTGCGGGCGAGGCGCGCGGGGCCGGTAGATGCGATGTTTCGCATATGCGACGTCGGCTATGCATCTTCCTACTGGAAGTCGCACAGCCGACGTGTGTCAACAGCGATGGGCGATTTGTGATGATTCGCCGGTACGAAATGCCGGGTTGCTGGGTTATCCGCGATCGCCCAGCAACAGGTCGACGGTGAGCTCCAGCCGTTCCGTGACATCGGTCGCGGACGCCCGCCGGGTGAGCCAGGCCACCAGGTTCGACAGCCACACATCGGAGATGACGCGGGCGATCGCGAGCTGACGGTCGTCGGGTTCGCCGTCGCTCATCGCCCGGGCGAAGACCCGGTCCATCACTTTGCCGACCCGGGCGACCTCCGCGGCGGCCGACGCGTCGGCGAACATGAACGCGCGCGTCATCGCCTCGGTGAGTAGCGGGTCGCGCTGCATCATCCGGGTGATCTGGGTGAGCAGGCCGTGCATCCGTTCGGA
Source organism: Nocardia sp. NPDC058519 (assembly GCF_042719755.1). NCBI lineage: Bacteria > Bacillati > Actinomycetota > Actinomycetes > Mycobacteriales > Nocardiaceae > Nocardia > Nocardia sp. NPDC058519. The sequence goes on from NZ_JBHXNK010000005.1 coordinate 8,466, forward strand.
TGGGCCGACGCCGGGCAGCGGCCTGCGCTTGCTCTCGAACGTCTCGAACTCCCTGGCCAGCGCGGAGACGAGCAGGTGCACCTTGGACGGGAAGTACCTGTACAGGGTGCCGACGGCGACATCGGCGCGTTCGGCGACCGCGCGCATCTGCACGGCGTCGTAGCCGCCCTTGGAGGCCAGCGCGAGGGTGGCGTCGAGGATGCGCTTGCGCCGGTCGCGCTGCGCGCTGGAGCTGAGCTCTTCCTCGGACAGCGTGGTCACGGTGGGCGTTGGTGCGGGACTGTCCATCGTGGGAACCCTTTCGCTCGGAGTGCCATTTCGTACGGCCGGGCCGTGCGAAAAGCGTGGCGAGAGTGTAGCGCTCTTGACTTATGCCCGGCCAAGATATTAGAACATGTTCTAGGAGTGGGAACCACGCCGGAAGGGCGGATCTTCTTGTGACCATCGCCACCACTGACGAGCACAAAGCCGTCGCGGCGTCGCTGCGGGGCTGGGCGAGCACGGTCGCGCCGATTGAAACAATGCGGGCGGGCGGTTCGGGCGCCTGGCGCGACTACTGGCCCGCGCTCGGTGAGTTCGGGCTGTTCGAAGTCGCGCTATCCGAGGACAATGGCGGGCTCGGCGGCACGGTCGCCGACCTCGCTGTCATGCTCGAGCAGACCGGCGACGACCTGGTCGGTGGTCCGGTACTGGCTACCGCGCTGGCCGGACTGATCACCCAGGGCGTGCTCGCCGCGGGCACCCCGTGCGCGGTCGCGGTGCCCGGCGACGAGCAGGCGGCGAAGGCGGCCCACACTGATGCGGGCTGGAGTGTCACCGGCACGTGGGATGTCGTCTACGGCGCCGATGCCGATACGCAGGTCCTGGTGCCTGCCAACACCGTCGACGGCACCCGATGGCTGCTGATTCCGGCTGCGGCGGTGACGATTACGCTGCTGTCGCAGGGCGACCACACCGTGCCGCTGGCGCGGGTGAGCGCCACCGAGGCGGCGGTTCCCGCTGAGCACGGCTTCGCACCCACCGCCGATGTCACCGATCTGTTCGTGGCGCTCGCGGTGTCGGAACTGGCGGGCGTGGCAGGCTGGTGCCTGCGCACCGCCGTCGAATATGCCCGTGTCCGTGAACAATTCGGTAAACCGATCGGCAGCTTCCAGGCGATCAAGCATCTGTGTGCCTGGATGCTGTGCCGTACCGAGCTGATCCGCGCGGTCGCCGCCGACGCCGCCGCCGCGATCGACGAAGGTGGCGACGAACTCCCGATCGCCGCGGCGGTCGCCGCGTCGGTGGCCTTGGACGCCGCGGTCGACAACGCCAAGGACGCCATCCAGGTGCTCGGCGGAATCGGCTTCACCTGGGAGCACGACGCGCACTTCTACCTGCGCCGGGCGAGCTCGCTGCGCCAGCTCCTCGGTGGTTCGGCGCGCTGGCGTGCCCGCGTCGCCGAGCTCACCAGGGCCGGTCAGCGCCGCACCACCGGTGCCGAGCGGGTCCTCGGCGACGTGACGGGCGACTCCGCGCTGACCGCCGAGATCGCCGCCATCGCCGCGCTCGCGCCCGAACAGCAGCAGCGCGCCCTGGTCGAGGGCGGTTTCGTGATGCCGCACTGGCCGAAACCATATGGGCGCGAAGCGGATCCGATGACCTGCCTGCAGATCGGCGAACAACTGCGCCAGGCCGATCTCCAGACCCCCGACCTGGCGATCGCGGGCTGGGCGGTGCCGACCCTGCTGCGTTTCGGCACGCCTGAGCAGATCGAGCGCTATGTCTGGCCGTCGCTGCACGGCGAGGTGACCTGGTGCCAGCTGTTCAGCGAACCGGGCGCCGGCTCGGACCTGGCCGCCCTGCGCACCACCGCTGAGAAGGTCGACGGCGGCTGGGTGCTGCGCGGCCAGAAGGTGTGGACGTCGCTGGGGACGCTCGCGAACTGGGGCATCTGTCTGGCCCGCACCGATCCCACCGCCGCAAAGCACCGTGGGATCAGCTACTTCCTGGTCGACATGCGCGCCGCGGGCGTGCAGGTGCGCCCACTGGTCACGATCACCGGCGAGGAACGCTTCAGCGAGGTCTTCCTCGACGACGTGTTCGTGCCCGACGACGGCCTGGTCGGAGCGCTGAACAACGGCTGGAAGATCGCGCGCACCACCCTGACGGCCGAGCGGGTCGCCATGGGCGGCGGCGGAATCGGCGGCGCGCTGGAAGCGCTGCTCGGTAGCTTCCCGGCCGGCGGTGGCTGGGGATCTGAATTGCGTGAGGACCGCTTCGGTGCCCTGATCACCTCCTCGGTCGCCGGTTCCCTGCTGGAACAGCGGATCGCGGTGGCGACCATGGCAGGCGTGGACGCGGGCCCGCAGGCCAGCGTCCGCAAGCTCGTCGGCGTCCGGCACCGGCAGGACCTGGCCGAGTTCGAGCTGGAACTCAACGGCCGTGACGGCGCCATGGAGAACATCGCCCTGCAAGAATTCCTGCTCACACGCTGCCTCTCCATCGCGGGTGGTACCGAGCAGATCCTGTTGACCGTGGCCGCAGAGCGGATCCTCGGTCTGCCGCGCGACGCGGACAGTTAGCTCGATGAGAGAGGACGCCGTGGACTTCAACCGCGACGAAAGCGCCGACGCTGTAGCCGAGGTGGTCGTGAGCCTGCTCGAACGTGAGCCGGCTCGCGACCTGCAATTGTGGCCGAGCCTGATCGACTCCGGCCTGCTCGCGGTCGCAGTGCCCGAGCGCTTCGGCGGCGACGGCATGGGCCTGCTCGAGGTGTCGGCGCTGCTCATGGAGCTGGCCACCGATGCCGTTGCGGTGCCGGCGCTGCCGACCTTCGGGTTCGGCGTGCTGCCGCTGCTGTCGCAGCTGTCCGACGAGCTCGCCGAGCGGGTGCTCGCCGAGGTAGGCAAGGGCACCGTGCTCACCGCCGCGCTCAATGAACCGGGCGTGCCGTTCACCACCGCGCCGACCACCAAGGCGGTGCGCACGGGTGACACGGTGCGGATCACCGGCCGCAAGGTCGGTGTGATCTATGCCGAACAGGCACGCTGGATCCTGGTGCCCACCGATTCTGGTGTGGCCCTTGTGGAGTCGGTGGCGCCCGGGGTCGAGATCCTGCCGGTCACCGGTTCGGCGGGCATCCCGGAGGCGACGCTGGTGCTCGAAGATGTCGAGATCCCGGCCGACCAGTTGCTGCCGGACGCGCTGCCCACCCTGCACCGCTACGCCCTGGCGAGCATCGGCGCGGTCGCCGACGGCCTGCTCGCCGGCGCGTTGAAGCTGACCGCCGAACACGTGCGCACCCGCCACCAGTTCGGCCGGGCATTGGCCGAGTTCCAGGCGGTGGCCCAGCAGATCGCCGATCTGTACGTGGTCTCGCGCACCCTGCATGTTGCCGCGGAGTCGGCGTGCTGGGCGCTGGCGCAGGACGATTCCTCGCCCGAGCACCAGCGACGGCTCGACGAGGACCTCGATGTGCTCGCCTACTGGGCGGCGGCCGAAGTGCCGCGCGCGATGCAGAAATGCCATCACCTGCACGGTGGCCTCGGCGCCGACATCACCCACCCGATGCACCGCTACTACTCACAGGCCAAAGACCTCGCCCGCCTGCTCGGCGGCGCCGGTCTGCGACTCGACCTTCTGGGGGCAAGATGTTCATCGATCTGACCGCCGAACAACGGCGACTGCGCGACGAATTGCGTTCCTACTTCGCCGATCTGGTGAGCCCGGCGGAAGCGGCCGCGATGGCCACCGACCGGCACGGCGACGCCTACCGCGAAGTGGTGTGCCGGATGGGCCGCGACGGCTGGCTCGGTGTCGGCTGGCCCAAGGAGTTCGGCGGCCAAGGCTTCGGCCCGATGGAACAGCAGATCTTCTTCAACGAGGCGGTCCGCGCCGATGTGCCGCTGCCGCTGGTGACGCTGCTGACGGTCGGCCCGACCCTGCAGAAGTACGGCACCGATCTGCAGAAGAAGAAGTTCCTGCCCGGAATCCTCTCCGGTGACATCCATTTCGCGATCGGCTACTCCGAACCGGACGCCGGAACCGACCTGGCCTCGCTGCGGACCTCCGCGGTGCGCGACAACAATGGCGACTGGATCATCAACGGGCAGAAGACCTTCACCACCGGCGCGCACGAAGCCGATTATGTGTGGGTGGCCTGCCGTACCGGTTCGGTCGAGTCGCGCCACCGGGGGATCACGATCCTGATCGTGGATACCAAGGATCCCGGCTACTCGTGGACCCCGATCATCACCGCCGACGGCGCCCACCACACCAACGCCACCTACTTCGACGACGTGCGGGTGCCCGCGGAGATGCTGGTCGGCGAGGAGAACAAGGGCTGGCGGTTGATCACCACCCAGCTCAATCACGAGCGGGTCAGCCTCGGGCCGTCGGGCAAGATCGAGCAACTCTACGATCGCCTGCACGACTGGTCGGCCGAGCACGGCCTGCTCGGCGAGCCGGAGGTGCGCCGCGCGCTCGGCCGGGTGCGCACCATGGTGCGGCTCAACGAGCTGCTGAACTGGCAGGTCGCCGCCGCCGACAGCACCGCGGCGCAGAACGCGGTGATCGCCGACGCCTCGGCCACCAAGGTCTTCTCCACCGAGTCGTTGCAGGAGGCCGGTCGGCTGGTCGAGGAGATCATCGGCCGGTTCGGTGATCTGGCCGAGCCGGGTACGGCGGCGTTGATGGGGTGGCTCGACCGGCGCACCAAACAGAACGTTGTCGTCACCTTCGGCGGCGGTGTGAACGAGATCATGCGCGAACTGGTGGCCACGGCCGGCCTCGAACTGCCGCGCGTGCCCCGATGAGCAAGGAGTCGCGCGTGCCGGAAAGCATTGCCCCCGAAGACGTTCCCGAGGCGCTCGCGAAGTTGTCGGCCGCGGGCGAATCGGCGCCACGGGCCGGACGCGATCCGGTGAACCGGCCGATGATCAACAACTGGGTCGAGGCGATCGGCGACACCAACCCGATCTACGTCGACGAGGCCGCAGCCAAGGCTGCCGGTCATCCGGGCATCGTCGCCCCGCCTGCCATGGCGCAGGTGTGGACGATGAACGGCCTGCGCGGTGTGCGCACCGCCGACGATCCGCTCGGCCTGGCGACACAGCTGCTCGACGACGCGGGCTACACCTCGGTCGTCGGCACCAACTGCGAGCAGACCTACCACCGCTACCTCCAGCCGGGCGAGGAGGTGACGGTCACCAGCAGGCTCTCGGAATTCAAGGGGCCCAAGCGGACCGGGCTCGGCGACGGCTGGTTCCTGACCTTCGCCACCACCTGGTCTGTCGGTGACGAGGTGGTCACCGAGATGCTGTTCCGTATCCTGAAGTTCGCGCCCGCCGCGAAAGACGGCGCGGCCGAAGGCGATATTGCCCTCGCGCCCGAGGGGCGGGTCGGGCCGGTCATCTCCAAGGACACCGAATTCTTCTGGGCCGGAACCGAAATCGGCGAGCTGCGGATTCAGCGCAGGCCCGACGGCACCCTGCAGCATCCGCCGGTGCCCGCCCTCTGGCAGGACAAGGCCGAGCCCACCGACTACGTGGTGTCCGCCGGTACCGGCACGGTGTTCAGCTTCGTCGTGCACCACGCGCCGAAGGTGCCAGGACGCGAGCTGCCCTTCGTCGTCGCGCTGGTCGAACTCGACGAGGGTGTGCGGATGCTCGGTGAGCTGCGCGGTATCGACCCTGCCGAGGTCGCCATCGGCGTACCCGTCCGCGTGGCCTTCGAGAAACTCGGCGACGGAACCGTACTGCCGTACTGGCAGGCCGTGCGATGACCGGCGCGCCCCACGCCGGCACAACGCGGTCCACCGTCGGCGGTCATTGCATGCCGACGCGCTCTGTCCGTCAGGAAAGGACCTGCTAGTGACAACGACCATCGATCCCGCGGCCATCGCAGTGGGCGCTGTCCTGCCGGAGCTGGTGATCCACGCCGATCCCACCTTCGTGATCAGCACCGCGCTGGCCACCCGGGATTTCCAGGATGTGCATCACGACCGTGACAAGGCGGTCGAGCGTGGCTCCAGCGATATCTTCGTCAACATTCTCACCGACACCGGTCTGGTGCAGCGCTTCGTCACCGACTGGGCGGGGCCGACCGCGCTGGTGAAGTCCATCGCGTTGCGGTTGGGGGTGCCGCTGTATTCCGGTGACACGCTGACTCTTTCGGGCACCGTCACCGAAGTCTCGGATGCGCGGGTCACCATCGACGTGCGCGGCCGCGACAGCCTCGGCGAACACATCACCGCCACGGCCGTCATCGCCCTTCCCGATCTGGAGTCGAAATGAGCACCACTGCCCAGGCCGGTCTCGCCGGACGCGCCGCCATTGTCGGCATCGGTGCCACCGACTTCTCCAAGGATTCCGGCCGCAGCGAATTGCGGTTGGCCGCGGAAGCGGTGAGCGCCGCCCTCGCCGACGCCGGTCTCACACCCGACGATGTCGACGGCCTGACCACCTTCACCATGGACACCAACACCCAGGCCGCGGTGGCAAGGGCAGTCGGCATTCCGAGCCTGAAGTTCTTCAGCCACATCGGTTACGGCGGCGGTGCCGCGTGCGCGACCGTCCAGCAGGCCGCCATGGCTGTGGCCACCGGTGTGGCCGATGTCGTGGTCGCCTACCGCGCGTTCAACGAACGGTCCGGCGCCCGATTCGGTCAGTTCTCGCCCGCGCTGGCCGCCGCGCCCACGTCATCGGGGATCGACGCGGGCTGGGCCTACCCGCAGGGACTCGGCACGCCCGCCGCGCAGGTCGCGATGGTCGCCCGCCGCTATATGCATGTCACCGGCGCGACGAGTGCCGATTTCGGCGCGGTGGCGGTCGCCGACCGCAAGCACGCCGCGGTGAACCCCAACGCCTTCTTCTACGGCAAGCCGATCACCCTGGAGCAGCACCAGGATTCGCGCTGGATCGCCGAACCGCTGCACCTGCTCGACTGCTGCCAGGAGTCCGATGGTGGCGTGGCCATCGTGGTCACCAGCGTCGAACGCGCCCGTGACCTCCCGCAGCGCCCCGCGATCATCGCGGCCGCCGCGCAGGGCAGCGGCGCCGATCAGTACGTGATGACCAGCTACTACCGCGACGCCATGACCGGCCTGCCGGAGATGGGTCTCGTCGGCGACCAGCTGTGGGCGCAGAGCGGGCTGACCGCCGCCGATATGCAGGCCGCGATCCTCTACGACCACTTCACCCCGTTCGTGCTCATGCAGCTCGAGGAACTCGGCTTCTGCCCCCGCGGCGAAGCCAAGAACTTCATCGCCGACGGCGCCATCGAGATCGGCGGCCGCCTGCCGCTCAACACCCACGGCGGCCAGCTCGGTGAGGCCTATATCCACGGCATGAACGGCATCGCCGAAGCGGTTCGCCAGATCCGCGGTACCTCGGTCAACCAGGTAGACGCCCTGGAACGCATCCTGGTCACCGCGGGCACCGGCGTGCCGACCTCCGGGCTGGTTCTGACGTCGTGACACGGTGGCCCGTTCGGGCCGTGCCTCTCGTACGCTCGACCAGGTGACTCCCCGCCACCTGGTCGACGTGCACATCCTGCTGATCCGCGGTGACCAGGTCCTGCTGAGCCTGCGCCGCAGCGGCGACGAGTTCGATCACCGCTGGCACCTGCCCTCGGGGAAACTCGAGGCCGACGAATCAGTGGCGACGGCCGCGGCCCGCGAAGCCGCGGAGGAGATCGGGGTCGACATCGATCCCGCCGATTTGCGCCTTTTCCACGTCGCCCATGTCACCGCCCCCGGTCGCGACTCCCGGCTCGGCCTGTTCTTCCGTACCGAGGTTTGGCGCGGTGAACCTTTCAATCGTGAACCCGATAACTGCTATGCCCTGCAATGGTTTCCGCTGAATGATCTCCCCGCCGACCTGATCGAATATTCCGCGCTCGGATTGGCGGCGCTGAATTCGGCCGCGCCCTATTCCGAATTCGGTTGGCGGGGCCGATAGTTACGGCCACTTGTCAGGAACTCGGCCAGTGGCCGGGCGAGCTGATCGACGTTGCCCGCCGATCCCGCGCGCAGTCCCGCGAACCGATCGAAGACGAGTCCTTCCAGCAGTGCGAGGAAGTCGTGGGCCGACTCGCGGGGATCGGCGGCGCCGAGCGCGTCGAACAGGTCGGTGGCCCGGTCCAGTGAGAACAGGCTGCCTGCCAGGCCTGAGTGCAATGCGGGGTCGGAGAGGACCTCGATGATCAAGGCGTGCCGGGCGATCAGGTCGTGTCGGCGATGCGTGAGTAGCTGATCGAGCCAAGTCGCGATATCGCGTGCGACCTGCACTGGGTCCAGCGGTTGCCCGCTCGTCGAGTCTTTCTGTGCGGCAACGAAATCCGCGCGCGATCGGGCAGTGATCCCCGCGGCGACCGCCTCGATCAAAGCCTGTCGCGTGCGGAAGTAATACGAGGTCGAACCCGGTGGCAACGCCAGCTGGGTGTCCAGCGCGCGGTGGGTGAGCGCGCGGATTCCCCGGGTCGCGATGAGTTCGATGGCGCCTGTCACGATCTGTGCCCGCCGGTCTGTGGACATCGTCACCTCTTCTGGCCGTCGACGACGCCCGTCCTCTACAACTGTAGAGGACGAGGAGGTTCGCATGAAACCCGACACCGTGGTGCTCGACCCCGCACAACAAGCGGCCCTACACGCGCTCGAATCACTGCTCCCGCGCCTGCGCCCCGCTGACCGCGGCAACCGATGGCCTGGTGCGTTTGCCGCGCTGCGCGGGCGCCCCGCCGACCTGCGCGCGGATCGGTCCGGCATCTACCTGCACGGCCGCCCGGGTCGCGGCAAGACCATGGTGATGGACCGCTTTTTCGCCTCGGTCGGCACACATCGCAAGCGCCGCTTCCACTTCCACGCCTTCTTCGCGGCCCTGCACACCGCCACCCACACCCTCGGCTCGATCGAACGCGCCATCGACGACCTCCTCGGCGACGCCGACCTGGTCTGCTTCGACGAATTCCATGTCACCGACATCGGCGACGCCATGCTCATCGCCCGCATGCTCGACACCCTCTTCGCCGACCACCGCGCCCTGGTCGTCACCTCCAACTACCGGCCGCAGGACCTCCTGCCCAACCCCCTGTTCCACGACCACTTCCTGCCCAGCATCGAGCAGATCCTCGCCAACCTCGACATCGTCACCCTCGACGGACCGCTCGACTACCGCACCCGAACCGCACACCGCGACACCGGCTTCCTCGCTGGTCACTACGTGCTCACGGCTGGAGTCGCTCGTCACGGCATGCGCTCGGCCGACTCCGGCTGTGTCGAGCGGGGGGTCGTCGACGTGCCCCTCGGCAACGGCCGAACCATCCGCGCACACACCACCACCGACGCCATCACTGTCGGCTTCCACGACATCTGTGCCGCCCCCACCAGCGCCGCCGACTACCTCCGACTCACCGAGCGCTACCGCCACTTGACCCTGCGCGAGGTCCCGCCACTACGCGATGTCCCGCCCGACTGGTCCATGCGCCTGGTGAACCTCGTCGACGTCCTCTACGACGCCGATCTCCCGTTCACCATCCACGCCCCCGAACTCCCACACGAACTGACCGTCGGCGTCCCCGCGATTCCCGATCTCGCGCGCACCGCGAGCCGTCTCGGTGAGTTGCCATTAACTGGTGGTTCGGACGTTCGCACTGCGTAGCAAGCCCTTGATCCCAGGGGGACAATAAGAGGAGAGCGGTCCAAAGTATCGATTTGCTCTCGAGCGGACCACTCGGCATGTAACTATGTGGCTGTTTTGTGCATCTCTGGGGTTTGGTGGTACAGCTGTGATCGGGGTGAATCAGCCCATTACGCGGGCGATTGTCGTGATCGCACTGGTCGTCGCCGCGACGATCGCGTTGCAGGGCAGTCTGCCCGGCGCCGGGCCGAACTCGACCGGCGCTCCTTCGCCGCTGCTCGTCGCCGTGATGCCGGTTCTGCTGCTGGTCTCGATCGTCATCCTGGTCGCGGGCGTGATCGCCAGCCAGCATCGGCTGCCGCTGGCGATGCCGGAAGCCGAACGCGACGCCATGCCGCGTATCCAGTGGCGCAGGATGGCGCTGCTGATCCCGGTCGCCGTGGCCGGGATCGCGCTGATCTTCGCCGGTGGTGTCACCGCGCTGTTCCTGCTGCCCGGTGCCCGCCCCATGCGCCCGGCCGCCGAAACGCTGTCCGAGGGTTCCGGCCCCGTGCCGACGACCGACACCCATGCCGCCGACCCCACCACCGGACCTACTGAACTCACCGGCACCGCCCTGGTGATCGCGGCGATTCTGGCCATCGTGCTGATCGTGGTCGCCCTGGTCGGGCTGGTCGTCGTCGCTGTGGCCGCGCGCCGTGAACCGGCCCCCGTCGCCGCCATCGAGGACGAACCGAGTTCCAGCGAAGTCGATTCCCTCACGCGCGCCGCCGAAATGGGCCTCGCCGCGATGAACGCCCCCGGTCAGGACCCGCGCACCGCCATCATCGCCTGTTATGCGGCGATGGAGCGCGGCCTGTCCAGCGACCGCGCCGCCCGCCCGCTGGCCTCCGACACCCCGATGGAAGTGCTCGCCCGTGCCTTCGAAAGCGGTGTGCTGCACGATGCTTCGGCCCGTGAGCTGGTCGCGCTGTTCGAGGAGGCGCGGTTCAGCCCGCACTCGATGCTCGAATGGCAGCGTATGCGCGCCGAACAACTGCTGCGGATCGTGCTGACTGATCTGCAGCGCAGGCTGGTGACGGCATGAGCGGTCAGCGCCCGGAGGCGGTAGCTTGCGTGACCACGCAGGGCGCCCGAGCATGCCAGGGGGGCACCGCGTGAATCGGACTTCGGTGATTGTCACGGCCGTGCTCGCGGTCGCTGTGATCGAAGTGGTGTTGGTGCGGCTCAATCGTGACTCGGTGCTGCTCGCTGTCGCCGTTCCGGTGGCCGCGGCGCTCGCGATGCTGGTCTGGTCGCTGCGCCACCGCGTGATCCGCGAGGAACCGCTCACCGAGTACATCGACAACGGACCGGCGGAGATGCTCGGACGCTGGCACGCGCGCGCCGAGATGCTCACCGCGCGCGCCGACGGCACTCGTGCCGACTGGGACCGCCACCTGCGGCCGTTGCTCGCCAAAGAGTTCGAGTTGTCCACCGGGCTGAGGGTTTCCAAGAATCGCCGGGCCACCGAGGCCGCCGGTCAGCTGCAGTTCGGACCCGAACTGTGGCGCTGGGTGGATCCGGCGAACTCCGCGCTGCGCGATCAAACCGGTCGCGCACCGGGTAGAGAGGCGCTGGATGAGATCCTGCGCCGTTTGCAGACGATGTGAGGGGTTAGAGGCCACCGATGACAATGCCGTTGAACGTGACCGTCCAGCGCTCCGATGCCGTACTGCGTGAGCTGGGCCGTGTCGTGGTCGGCAAGCGGGATGAGATGCAGCTCATCATGATTGCCGTGCTGGCCGGAGGGCATGTACTCATCGAGGACCTGCCGGGCCTCGGAAAGACCCTGATCGCGCGGTCTTTCGCGGCCGCGCTCGGACTCGACTTCACCCGCGTGCAGTTCACGCCGGATCTACTGCCCGCCGACCTGCTGGGTTCCACGATCTATGACATGGCGTCGGGCCGGTTCAACTTCCGTCGCGGTCCGGTGTTCACCAATGTGCTGCTCGCCGACGAGATCAACCGCACCCCGCCCAAGACCCAGGCCGCCCTGCTGGAGGCCATGGCCGAGGGCCAGGTGAGCATCGACGGTGAAACCTTCCTGCTCCCACAGCCTTTCGTCGTGCTGGCCACCGACAACCCGATCGAGTACGAGGGCACCTACCCGCTGCCGGAGGCCCAGCTCGACCGCTTCGCCATCCAGCTGCGGCTGGGCTACCTCTCCGAGGCCGACGAGACCCAGATGATCCGGCGCAGGCTCGAACGTGGTTCCACCGCACCACAAGTGGGCCAGGTCGTCGACGCGCAGGGGCTGATGGAGATGCGTCAGTCGGTCGAATTCGTCACCGTGCATCCCGACGTGGTGAGCTATGTCGTCGCGCTGGCCTCGGCTACCCGCAGCCATCCCCAGGTGGAGGTCGGTGCCAGCCCGCGTGCCGAACTCGATCTGGTGCAGATGTCACGGGCCAGGGCCCTGCTGCTCGGCCGCGACTACGTGATCCCCGAAGACGTGAAAGCGCTGGCGGTCGCGGCGATGTCGCATCGCATCACCCTGCGCCCCGAGATGTGGGTCCGCCGCATTCGCGGTGAGGACGTCATCACCGAACTACTCCGCCGGCTACCGGTGCCCCGCGCCACGAGCACATGAAGCATCGCGACGAATCCAGAACGGTCGAGGTCGACCTCCGGTGGCGGCCCGCCCCGCTGGTGTTCATCCTGGCCGGGTGCGCGGCAGCGGCACTGGTCGTCGCGGTGCTGCTCGGGCAGTGGCAGCTGGTCGTCTTCGCGGCCCCGATGCTCGGGGTGCTCGCCACCGCACCGTGGCAGCAGGCGCCGACCAGAGTCCAGGTCGACGGCAGCGGCACCGTTCGCTGTTTCGAGAACGAGGTGATCGGTTGCAGCGCTGCCGCTTTCGTGGAAAGCGGGCACGCGCTGCTGCGGATGACGGCCCTGCCGATGCCCGGCCTCGAGCTCGAGGTCGAGGAATCCCACGATTCCGGCGGTGCGCCCGCCGGCCTGCGGCTCGGGCTATCGGCCACCCGCTGGGGACGTTATCCGGTGCAGGTCAAGGTGTCCGCGCTGAGCCCGGCAGGTCTCGCGGTCGCGACCACCGAGCTGCCCGCGGCCAAACTCTACGTCTATCCCATCGCCGATCCACAGCGAATGCGTTTGCCGCGCACAGAACTTCCCGACCGCATCGGCACCCACCTGACCCGCCGCCACGGTCCCGGCGTCGAATACGCCGACATCCGCGCCTACACGCCGGGCGATCAATTGCGCGCCGTCAACTGGCCGGTGAGTGCGCGGCGCGGCAGGCTCTACGTCACCCAGCGGTTCACCAACCGCTCCGCCGACGTGGTGGTCATGGTCGACACCTCCCTGCAAGCACCCGGCCCGGCCAGCGCCTCGCTGGAACTCTCGGTGCGCGGCGCGGCCCAGGTGGTGCAGTCGACCCTGCAATCGGGCGACCGCACCGCCGTGGTGTGCCTGGGTGAATCGCCCCGCTGGCTGCGCCCCGATATCGGCCGCAGGCAGTTCTATCGCATCGTCGACACCGTCCTCGGCGTCGGTGACGAACACGTCGAGACCACCGGCACCCTCGCGCCCCACGCCGCCGTCCCGATCGGTGCGATCGTGGTCGCCTTCTCCACGCTGCTCGACACCCAGTTCGCACTGGCCCTGATCGACCTGCGCAAACGCGGACACGTGGTCGTCGCGGTCGACGTCCTGCGTGGCACTCCCTTCGAGGACGGCCTCGATCCGACCATGGCCAAGATGTGGCAGCTCGAACGCGCCTCGATGTATCGGGACATGGGCACCGTCGGCGTCGACATCATCGCCTGGCCCGAAGGCACCCGCCTCGACCAGGCCATGCGCCTGCTTCCCGAACACCGCCGAGCAGTACGGGTACGCCGATGACGAGATTCCTTGCCCTGCTGGCAGGCCTGCTCCTGGTCGCCGCGATCGCGCTGATCAACCCCATCGCCGGAGTGCCCGCGCTGGCGCTGGTGATGGCGAGCTGGTGGTGGCGTCCGGCCTCGGTCGGCGCGGTCCTGATCGCCATCGCCGCCCTTGCCGTCTCCGATGTCGGCGTAATAGCCGCGGCAGCAACGGGTTTGGTCGCGACCACCTACCTGCTCAACGCCGCCGTCCTGCACGCTCCCGAAGGCGTAGTTCCCACCACGATCCCCTCGGTCGGCGGCGCGGTGCTGTTCACCATCGCCGCCGCCACCGCGGCCTGGGTCCCCGTCGAACTGATCTGGGCCCCGCTGGCCGCCCCCATCCTCATCGTCGCGATCTACGCCCTGCTGGTGAGCGGCCTCTCGGCCAAGGGTCCGACCGTCGAAGAGATCCGCATCGACGCGGACTAGCTGTCGCGGCCCAGGGGGAAAGTCACGCCGGTGAGTTCCTCGGAGACGGTCCACAGGCGCTGCTGTGCCGCTCGGTCGTGCGAGTCGGAGCTGGAGGTGACCAGCTTGGGATACCCGCGCAACTCCCAGCGGTCGCCGGGGCCGTAGTACTGCCCGCCGGTGACGGCCGGGTCGGTGGCGGCGCGCACGGTGGGCAGGGCGCCCATCGCGGCATTCTGGGTGACCAGTGGCGCGAGCCAGGTGACGGGCAGGCGGAGCGCGGCCGGCGTATTGCGCATGAGTTCGGTGTTGGAGACGCCGGGGTGGGCGGCGACCGCGACGGTGGTGCCGTGCGATGCGAGCTTGCGCTGCAGTTCGTAGGTGAACATCAGGTTGGCGAGCTTGGACTGGCCGTAGGCGGAGACGCGGCTGTACGAGCGCTCCCACTGCAGGTCGTCGAAGTGGATGGCGGCCCGGATGCGGTGGCCGGTGCTGCTGACCGTCACGACGCGGGAGCCGGGGACGGGCAGGAGCCGGTCCAGCAGCAGGCCGGTGAAGGCGAAGTGGCCGAGATGGTTGGTGCCGAACTGCATTTCGAAGCCGTCGGCGGTGGTCTGCCGCGGGGTGTACATCACACCCGCGTTGTTGACGAGGAGGTCGATGCGCGGGTGGGCGGCGCGCAGGTCGGCCGCCGCGGACCGGATCGAGTCCAGCGAGGTCAGGTCGAGGGCCTGGACGGTGACGTCGCCGGTGATGCGGGCGGCTGCTTGCTTGCCCTTCTCGATATCGCGGACCGCCAGAACCACCGCCGCCCCTCGTTCGGCGAGCATCCGTGCGGTCTCGAAGCCCAGCCCGGTGTTGGCGCCGGTCACGATCGCCACCCTGCCGTGCTGGTCGGGGATGTTCTGCTCGGTCCAGTTGCCGCTCATGACGTACTCCTTATTAAGAACCATCGGTCTCTTATGAAACCTAATCTAAGAGACCGATGGTCTTCTGTCAAGGGACCGGCGGTCTTTAAGCTAGGGTGAAGGCGTGAGTTTTCAGCGGGCACGCAGCGAGGAGCAGCGCGAGATCCGCCGCCGGGCGATCCTTGACACGGCGGCGTCGATGCTCGACGAGATGCCCGTGGCCGAGGTGACCCTCAACGAGCTCAGCCGGCGGGTGGGCCTGGCCAAGTCGAACGTCCTGCGGTACTTCGAGTCGCGCGAGGCGGTGCTGCTCGAACTACAGGACGTCTTCCTGGGAAGGTGGCTCGCCGAGCTGGCGGACGAACTGGCCGCGGGCGTCGAGGCGCAGGCGGCGCCGGAGGTGCGGGCGGGTCAGCTGGCCGAGATCCTGAGCCGGTCGCTGGCGGAGCAGGTGGTGCTCTGCGATCTCTTCGGCGCGCAGGGTGGTGTCCTCGAGCGCAATATCTCGGTCGAGGTGGTCAAGCAGCACAAGCGTTCCTCCCTCGCGAGGCTCGCGGCCATGGCCGATCTCGTGCGCCGTCACCTGCCGGAGCTCGGCGACGGCGCACAGCTGTTCTGTCTGATGAGCCTGCTCTCGGCGGGTGCCATGTCGGCCTACGTCCCGCCGCCGCCCAGCGTCCTCGCCGCCTACGCGGACGAGCCCGCCCTCGGCGTGTACAACATGGAGCTGCGCGACGCCCTCCGGTACTCCTTCACCGCGGCGCTCGTCGGCGTGCTGCCGCGCGCCTGAACCTGGCCTGCTAGCGCTCGGGCCGCCAGGGGATTCGTCCGTTGCCGTCGCCGGTGGGGGTCCACTGTTCGGACCAGTCCCACAGCGGCTGGAGGGATTCGGCGAGAAGCGCGCCTTCGGTGGTGAGCTCGTAGGCGCCACGCGGACCGTTCTTGCGGATCAGCGCTGCGGACTGGAGCTGCTGTAGCCGGTCGGAGAGCATGCTCGACGAGCAATTGCCCATGCGCCTACGGATGTCGAGGAAGCCGAGGGGGCCCGGTTCCAGTTCCCAGATGACGCGCAGCATCCAGCGTTGGCCGAGTAGGTCGATCGCGGCCACGATCGCTTGGGAGGGTTCGGCGCCGTCGCCGGTTGCGCTTCTCATTCAGAAGCACGATAGTTGCTTCTGAATCAGAAGCGTTATGGCCGTTCGGGGTATGGACGAGGAGATCGACGATGGATTCGACAGTTCAGCGAATCGTGTTGGTGACCGGGGCCTCGCGGGGCATCGGGGCGGAGGCCGCCGCGCAGTTCGGGGCGGCGGGGGCGCATGTCGTCGTGAACTTCCGGGAGAAGCGTAAGCGGGCGCAGGATGTCGTCGACGGGATCGTGGCGGCGGGCGGGAGCGCCTCGGTGCTCGGTGCCGATGTTTCCGATCCGGCGGCTGTCGCGACGATGGTCGAGGAGGTCGGCCGGACGTTCGGGCGGCTGGATACCTTGGTGCTCAACGCGTCCGGCGGACTCGAGCGGGGTGCCGATCCCGGGTACGCACTCCGACTCAATCGGGATGCGCAGGTGAACCTGGCGACAGCGATGCTGCCGCTGATGTCAGAGGGTGGCCGGATCGTGATCGTTACCAGCCATCAGGCGCACTTCATCCACGAAAACGACAACGTGCCACAGGGTTACACGCCGATAGCACGGAGCAAGCGGGCCGGCGAGGATGCGCTGCGGGCGCTGATTCCCGAATTCCGCGAGCGCGGAGTCGGTTTCACGGTGGTGTCCGGCGACATGATCGACGGGACGATCATCGTCCGCCTGCTGGAACGGCGTGACCCTGGCAGTGTCGAATCCCGCCGTGCGGCGGGCCCGTTGCCCACGGTCGAGGACTTCGCGCGCGTGATCGTTCGGGCAGGCACCGAAGCGGTCGCCGACGGGCACACATACTTCGTCGGCGGAGACGACTATCTCGCCGCCGGTGCGCTCACGCGGTAACCATGTGGACCCGCCAACGCCGAACGGCGTGACCCGGGGGTCACGCCGTCAGGAGGGTCCGCATCAGGCAGAGGCGGTGACCGAAGCTTCGCGCTGGAGTTCCAGGGCGATATCGATGAGCTGGTCTTCCTGGCCGCCGACGAGCTTGCGCTTACCCGCGCGGACGAGCATTTCGGCGGCGGAGACACCGTAGCGTTCGGCCTGGCGTTCGGCATGACGCAGGAAGCTGGAGTAGACACCCGCGTAGCCCATCATCAGCGCCTGACGGTCGAGCAGGCATTCCGACGGCATGGCCGGGCGGACCACGTCCTCGGCGGCATCGGTGACGGCGAAGAAGTCCACGCCGGTCTTGACGCCGAGCTTGTCGCAGACGCCGATGAAGGCTTCGACCGGCAGATTGCCCGCGCCCGCGCCGAAGCGGCGAGCCGAGCCGTCGATCTGGGTGGCGCCCGCGCGCACGGCGTAGACCGAGTTCGCCACGGCGAGGCCGAGGTTCTCGTGGCCGTGGAAGCCGACCTGGGCGTCGTCGCCGAGTTCGGCGACCAGGGCCGAAACGCGGTCCGAAACCTGTTCCAGCACAAGCGCGCCCGCCGAGTCGACGACGTACACGCACTGGCAGCCCGCGTCGGCCATGATGCGCGCCTGCTCGGCCAGCAGCTCCGGGGTGGTGCTGTGCGCCATCATCAGGAAGCCGACGGTCTCCAGGCCCAGATCCCGCGCGTAGCCGAAGTGCTGAATGGACACATCGGCTTCGGTGCAGTGGGTGGCGATGCGGCAGATGGACGCGCCGTTGTCCTGGGAGATCTTGATGTCTTCCTTGACGCCGACGCCGGGCAGCATGAGGAAGGCGATCTTGGCCTGCTTGGCGGTCTCCGCGGCGGCTTTGATCAGTTCCTGCTCCGGGGTCTTGGAGAACCCGTAGTTGAACGAGGACCCGGCCAGGCCGTCACCGTGGGTGACCTCGATGACCGGGACACCGGACGCGTCGAGCGCGCCGACGATGTCGCGAACCTCGGTCACGGTGAACTGATGACGCTTGTGATGCGAGCCGTCGCGCAGCGAGGTATCGGTGACGCGCACATCGAGTTCGCCCGAGTAGGGCTTGCGCACATTGCTCATAGTTGAGTTCTCCCTTACGCCCGAGCCGAGAGGATTTGATCGGCCAGCACATCGCCGACCTTGGTGGCCGCGGCCGTCATGATGTCGAGGTTGCCCGCGTACGGCGGCAGGAAGTCGCCCGCGCCCTCGACCTCGACGAAGATCGACACTTTCGCCAAGCCGCCGGATACCAGCGACGGTTCGTCGAACTGCGGGTCGTTGAGCAGCCGGTAGCCGGGCACGTACTCCTGGATGGACTTCTCCATCCGGAAGATCGACTCGGAGATCGCGTCGCGATCGGCATCCTCGGGGATGGCGCAGAAGATGGTGTCGCGCATGATCATCGGCGGCTCGGCCGGGTTCAGGATGATGATGGCCTTACCGCGTTCGGCGCCACCGATGGTCTCCACACCCTTGGAGGTGGTCTTGGTGAACTCGTCGATGTTCGCGCGGGTACCCGGACCGGCCGACACCGAGGACACCGAGGCCACGATCTCGGCGTAGGACACCGGGACAACCCGCGAGACGGCGTTGACCATCGGAATCGTGGCCTGACCACCGCAGGTGATCATGTTGACGTTCGCCGCGTCGCGCAGCGAATCCAGGTTCACCGGGGGGATCACGGCCGGGCCGACCGCGGCGGGGGTGAGGTCGACGGCGCGGATACCCGCGGCCTCGTATTTCGGCGCGTACGCGCGGTGCACGTAGGCGGAGGTGGCCTCGAACAGCAGATCCGGCTTCTCGTCGAGGGCGAGCAGCCAGTCCGCGCCCTCGGCGGAGGTTTCCAGACCCAGCCCGCTCGCCCGCTTCAGCCCCTCCGAATCAGGGTCGATGCCGATCATCCAGCGCGGCTCGATCTTGTCCGAGCGCAGCAGCTTGTAGAGCAGATCGGTGCTGATGTTGCCGGACCCCACGATCGCGGCGGTGACTTTGCTGGTCACGGTGTACTCCTTGGGAAGTCTGGTTCAGCTGAAACGCAAACGGACGGAACCGAGTCCGGAGAACTCGGCGAGGAAGTCGTCACCGGGGCGGGCATCGATGGCGCGAGTGCAGGAACCGGGCAGCACGATGTCTCCCTTCTTCAACCGCACGCCGAAGGTCGCGACCTTGCGCGCCAGCCACGCGACGGCGATCACCGGATCGCCCAGCACCGCGTCGCTGCGGCCCTCGGCGATGACCTCGCCGTTACGGGTGAGCACGGCGTCGATGGCCTTGATGTCGATGTCGCCGGGTGCGACGCGTTCTTTGCCGAGCACCCACCCAGCCGAGGAGGCGTTGTCGGCGATGGTGTCGGTCAGGCCGATCTTCCAGTCGTTGATGCGCGAGTCGATGAGTTCGATCGAGGGCGCGTACGCGACGGTCGCGGCCAGCACGTCGGCCTCGGTGCAGTCCTCGCCGGGCAGGTCGGCGCCGAGCACGAACCCGACCTCGACCTCCACGCGCGGCAGCAGGAACTTCGAGGTGTCGACGGGGACGTCTTCGTAGACCTCCATGTCGGCGAGCAGGTGACCGTAGTCGGGCTCGTCGACGCCCATCATCTCCTGCATCGCCTTCGACGACAGCCCCACCTTGTGCCCGACGACCTTCGCGCCGGACCGGAGCCTGCGCTGGATGTTGAGCAGCTGGATCTCGTAGGCGTCGACCACATCGATATCGGGGAACCGGTCGACGAGCGGCGGCACGGCGACCCGGTCGTCTTCGGCGCGGGCGAGTTCGTCGGCGAGTTGAGTTCGTACCGCGTCAGGCAGCACGCGGACCTCCTTGGCAGCACGGTCGGAAGGATCTAGACGCCAAAACTGTAACCGGTTTTCCAGTTCAGCATCAGCCGTTCACCTGACAATACAACGCTACATCTGGTGATTTCTGCAACATGTTCTACCGAGTTCAACTTTTATCTGTCCAATGACCGGACCCTTCTATAACGTGTTCTACATGAGTGATCGGGAATACGATGTCGTGGTCGTCGGTAGCGGCGCCGCCGGGATGACCGCCGCCCTCGCGGCGGCGCACAAGGGACTGAGCGTTGTGCTGCTGGAGAAGGCCGCGCACTACGGCGGGTCGACGGCCCGATCCGGCGGTGGCGTCTGGATTCCGGGCAACAAGGCGTTGCTCGCGTCCGGACGCCCCGACGACCGCGAGGACGCGCGCACCTACCTGCACAGCATCATCGGCGACGTGGTGCGCGCCGAGAAGATCGACACCTACCTCGATCGCGGCGCCGAGGCGTTCGACTTCGTCCTCGACCACACCCCGCTGAAGATGAAGTGGGTTCCCGGCTACTCCGACTACTACCCGGAGGCGCCGGGCGGGCTCGGTCAGGGACGTTCGTGCGAGCCGACGCCGTTCAACGGCAAGGTGCTCGGCGCGGAACTGGTCAATCTGGAACCGCCCTACGCCAAGGCGCCGCTGAACGTGGTCGTCATGCAGGCCGACTTCGTGCGGCTCAACCTGATCCGCCGTCATCCCAAGGGCGCGATGCGGGCGCTGCGCGTCGGCGCGCGCACCTACCTGGCCAAGTGGACCGGCAAACATCTGCTCGGCATGGGGCAGGCCATCATCGCCGCCATGCGCAAGGGCCTGCTCGACGCGGGCGTGCCGGTGCTGCTCAACACCCCACTCACCGATCTGGTGGTAACCGACGGCAAGGTCACCGGGGTCAAGGCCACCGTCGACGGCGAACCGGTCACCTTCACCGCGCGCTACGGCGTGGTGCTCGGCGCCGGCGGGTTCGAACACAATGCCGACATGCGGGCGAAGTACCAGCGGCAGCCGATAACCACTGAGTGGACAACCGGTGCCGCGGCCAACACCGGCGATGGCATCGTCGCGGGTATGGCAGTGGGAGCGACGGTCGGGTTCATGGAGGACGCCTGGTGGGGTCCGACGATCTTCAAGGGCGGCAAGCCCTGGTTCGCGCTGGCCGAGCGCAACCTGCCCGGCACCATCATGGTCAACGACCGGGGTGAGCGGTTCGGCAACGAGTCGGCGCCCTATGTCGAGGCGGTGCACACCATGTACGGCGGTGAGTACGGTCAGGGCCCCGGCCCCGGCGAGAACGTGCCGTCCTGGCTGGTGTTCGATCAGCGCTACCGCAACCGCTACATCTTCGCGGGCCTGCAACCGGGACAGCGCTTTCCGTCGCGCTGGCTGGAGAACGACTACATCGTCAAGGCCGACTCGATCGCGGAGCTGGCCGAGCGCATCGGCGTGCCCGTCGAGAACCTGACCTCGACGGTCGAGCGCTTCAACGGCTTCGCCGCCACCGGCAAGGACGATGACTTCGGGCGCGGCAACAGCCACTACGACCGCTACTACGGCGACCCGACCGTGAAGCCGAATCCGTGCCTGGCCGAGCTGTCGCAGGGCCCCTTCTACGCGGCGAAGATGGTGCCCGGCGACCTCGGCACCAAGGGCGGCCTCGTCACCGACACGGCCGGACGGGTGCTGCGCGAGGACGATTCCGTCATCGACGGCCTCTACGCGGCGGGCAACTCCAGCTCGCCGGTGATGGGCCACACCTACGCTGGCCCCGGCGCCACCATCGGCCCCGCGATCACCTTCGCCTACCTGGCGGTCCTCGACATCGTCGCCAGGAAGACGACCGACTCGGCGAAGGCGAACGCATGAGCGTCAGCCCGACGATCACCCTCGGCTATCTCGCCGTGCTCGACGTCACCACGACCGGGTCTGCGGACGACACGGCCCGACACCCACAGGAGTAAAACCGTGCCCATTGATCTAGCGACCGCGCTCGGCGCGACTCTGCCCGCGCGCGAGTTCAGTTGGACGCCCACCGACGTGCAGCTCTATCACCTGGGTCTCGGCGCGGGCGCGCGCCCGACCGATCCGGCCGAGCTGGCCTACCTCGACGATCGCGAACCCCAGGTGCTGCCGACGTTCGCGGCGGTGGCGCCGACCCTCGGCGCGACCGAGCCGCCGAGGGTGAGTTTCCCCGGCATCGAGATCGACCTGGCCAAGGTGGTGCACGGGCACCAGGAAGTGGTGGTGCACAAGCCGATTCCGGCCGCGGGCAAGGCGGTCTGGGGCGGCCGGATCGCCGAGATCTGGGACAAGGGCGCCAATGCGGTGATCGTGCAGGAGCACACCGTCACCGGGTCCGACGGTGAACCGCTGTGGACGGTGCGGTCCTCCATCTTCGCCAAGGGGGAAGGCGGCTTCGGCGGCGAGCGCGGCCCGAGTACCCGAACCGAACTGCCCGATCGCGCGCCCGACGCGGAGCTGCTCACCCCGACGTTGCCCCAGCAGGCCCTCCTGTACCGCCTGTCGGGCGACCTCAACCCCCTGCACTCGGATCCCGAATTCGCCCGTGGCGCAGGCTTTCCCGCCCCGATCCTGCACGGACTGTGCACCTACGGCATGGTGTGCAAGGCCATCACCGACGCCCTGCTCGACAGCGACGCGAGCCGGGTCGGCGGCTTCCGGGCCAAGTTCGCGGGCGTGCTCTACCCGGGTGAGACCCTGCGCACCAAGGTCTGGCGCCAGGGCGACGAGCTGATCGCGGTCGTCACCGTGGTCGAGCGAGACGATGCCCCGGTCCTCGGCGACGTCGCGTTGCGAATCGTCTGATCCGAACCACTGATCATCAGGGCATGGTGCCGAGAGGGACCATGCCCTGATGACTTGGTGCGTGCGGAAACTCGCTGGACAGGGCCGATATAAGTAGTACATGGGTGAAGGCTCGGAGTCGTTGTTCTGTGGGGTCGCGCTGGCTGCTCGGATCGAGCGGTCGGAGGTCGATGCGATGGTGGGGGCCTGCGCGGTGGGGCGGGCGCGAGGTGGTGGGGGGTTCGTTCGGCCGGTTGCCGGCGGGGCGGCGTGTTTCGCGGAGGTGGGATCGCCGTTGAACAAAGTGGTGGGGATCGGGTTCGGCGGGGCGCCTTCGGCAGGGGAGTGGGAGGCGATCGAGGCCGCGTACGCGGAGGTGGGTGTGCCGGTACAGGTCGAGATCGCGCACCTGGCCGATCCGCGGATCGCGGCGGAGCTGACCGGGCGGGGGTATCGGTTGCTGTCGTTCGAGAATGTGCTCGGGATGGAGTTGGCGGGGCGTAGCTGGGCCGCTCCGGCGCAGGTCGAGGTTCGCCGTGCGGACGCCGACGCATTCGATACCTGGCTCGATGTCGTAGTCGGCGGGTTCGCCCATCCCGATGACGAGGATGTGCCGTCGCATGAGGAGTTCTCGCGCGAGGCGATCGCCGCGGTGATGCGAGATATGGCATCCGCCAACGAGACTCGCTGCTATCTCGCGTATCGCGATGGGCAGCCCGCCGGCGGTGCGAGCATGCGGACCGGGAGTGGCATCGCGGCTCTCGCGGGCGCCGCGACCGCGCCCGAGCATCGCAGGCAGGGTGTGCAAACCGCGCTCCTGTCCGCTCGCTTGACCGATGCGGTGGCAGCGGGGTGCGACCTCGCCGTGATCACCACCGCGCCCGGCTCGAAGTCACAGCAGAACGCTCAGGGCCGCGGCTTCTCGCTCCTCTACACCCGCGCGGTCCTGGTCAAAGAGGTCTGACAGGCGTTGACGACCCGCGCCAGCGCCCGTCGGCCACGGCGGCATCGATCGCCGCGTATCCCGCGGGTCGCATCCGCCCGGCCGCGATGAGGGCTTCGGCCTTCGCGACATTGATCTGCGACCACGGGCTGCGCGCCCGCCGCGGCGAATAGCGCTGCAGGTAGTGATCGGCATCGAGGCTGCGCCGGTGGCTGTCGATCCAGCCGTAGCAGAGTGCGCCGTCGAGGGTTTCGGTGATCGTCACCGAGGGATCCGGCGCGCCCTTCTTGGCGATCCGCACCCAGACCTCGCTCGCGTCGGCATGGTTGGCCGCCAGCCAGGCCTCCCATTCGGCCGAATCGGCGCAGGTGATGAATTCGATGCTCTGGTTCATGAGAACCATCCTGGCCGTCAAAGTGCTCACCAAATGAGCAGTTTTACCGGCAGTTGTTCTTACGCCTTGCCGTCGAGTGCGGCCAGCAGGGTATGAGCGGCCTGTTTCGCTTGATCGGCGCGGCCGGGGCTGTCCACCCCTTGCAGGTGGAAGGCCCAGTGGGCTTCGAACAGGCAGGCAAGGGCATACGCGGTCGCGGCCACCCGCTCCGCCGTCGCCGCGGGGTACGCGGTGCCGAGCTGCTGCTCGAGGCCGGGTAGCCAGCGATCGGTCCAGAGTTCGGTGAGCCGTTGGCGGACAACAGGTTCCCTGGCCGCGAGGGCGACCAATTCGGACCACACCACCAGGTCGTCGCGATTCGCGTAGGCGCCCGGCTCGAACATCCGGGTCACCCGGTGCTCGATCGGCTCGTCGGCGCCGAGGCGCACGAGCGCGTCACCGTACTCGGCGACGGCATCGGTGATGAAGGCCTGCATGAGCCCGTCCCGGCTACCGAAATAGTGCAGGACCAGGGTGCGCTGGACACCTGCCGCCGCAGCCACCCGCGACAGCGTCGTGTTGGCGAAGCCCTCGGCGGCGACGACCGAACGCGCCGCCCGCAGGATCTGGGCGATCCGTTCTTTGGCCTTGCTCGGGCGGCCGACTTTATTTACTGTCATGTTAGTAAATATATTCGATGGGGAGGCAATGATGCGAGTTGTGGCACTGGGTGGGGCAGGGGAAATGGGGCGCGCCGCGGCGCGGGTGCTCCACGGCGACAGCAGGGTGACCGCGCTGACGATCGCCGATCGGGACGAGTCGGCGGCCCACGCGGTCGCCGCGGAGCTGGGGGCCAAGGCCAGGGGCCGCCGCCTCGATGTCACCGACGGTCCATCGTTGACCGCGGCATTGCGCGAGGCCGATCTCGTCGTGAACACCGTCGGCCCGTACTTCCGCTTCGGGCCGCCGATCCTGGCCGCGGCGATCGCCGCGCACTGCGATTACATCGACATCTGCGACGATCCGCAGCCGACCATGGACATGCTGGAACTGGACGCGCAGGCGCGCGCGGCAGGCGTGACAGCACTGGTCGGCATGGGCGCGAGCCCCGGCATCGCCAATCTGCTCGCCGTGCTGGCAGGCTCGGAACTCGACCGGGTCGATTCCGTGGTCACCGGCTGGAACATTCACTCCGCCCATACCGAACCGGCAGGTCAATGCGCGACCGCTGCCGTGGTGCACGGCATGCTGCAGATCGCCGGTGACATCCCGGTCATCCGCGATGGCGTGCGCACCCAGCGGCCGGCGCTGGAACGGATGCGCATCGACTATCCGGGACTCGGCACCGGCGAAGGCCGCAGCTTCGGCCACCCGGAAGCGATCACCGTCTCGCGAGCCTTCCCCGAACTCCGCGACGCGACCACCGTGGTCGTCGGCGACCGCTCGACTTCGGCCGCGCTGCTGGCCCTGCGCTGGGCCATGGGCGCTCGCCTGCTGACACTCGATCAGGCGGCAGGACTGGCCGCCCGCGTCGAACGACTCCTGCCCGCCGATCCGGCGAAACTGATCACGGCCGGTGGTCTGCCACCCCTGTTCGCCATCGCGACCGGCCTTCGCGAGGGTGTCGCCGCGACCGCCGCCACGGCACTGTGCCAGGTCCCCGGCCTCACCATGGCCGACAACACCGGCGTGCCGTTGGCGGTCGCGGCGCTGTCGGGGTCGCGGAACCCCGGCGTCCACACTCCGGAGACCCTGCTCGATCCCCACGAGTTCTTCGCCGCGTTCGCCCCGCACTGTCTCGGCGCGCCGAGCCCCGCCGCGATGACGGTCACCACCCGAAGCTGGGCCACCGAGGAAGACAACACCGCAGCACTGTCGTCCGCGCTGTTGACCGCATTGCTCACGACGAAATGAGCCGACGCCCAGGTCTCCCGTGGCGTCGGCACATGCTCCTCACAGCCTGCTCAGGCCGCTCGATTCACAGCCAGGTGTCGAGGCTGGTGGTGGTGAGGAAGTGGTCCAGGTCGGCGCGCCAGGGGGCCGGAGTGGTCTTGTCCGGCTCGATGCCGGTGTATTGGCCGCGGTAGAACAGCAGCGGACGGCCGCCGGTAGCGGCCGATTCCGCGAGGGCGTGGACCCGGCCGATGACAATGTAGTGATCGCCGCCGTCGACGACGGAGTCGACGGTGCACTCGATGGTGGCCAGCGAATCGTCGAGCACCGGCACACCGAGTTCGGATTTCCGCCAGCCCACACCGGCGAACTTGTCGGGCTCACGCGAACCGAAGCGCGCGCAGACCGGCTGCTGTTCCTCGGAGAGAACGTTCACGCAGAACTTGCCCGCCGCCTCGATCGCCGCCCACGAGCGCGAGCCCTTGGTGGGGCAGAACAGCACCAGCGGCGGGTCGAGGGAGAGGGCGGCGAAGGACTGGCAGGCGAACCCGATCGGCGCGCCGTCGGGGTCGAGTGCGGTGATCACCGTGATGCCGGTGCAGAACTGCCCGAGCACGGTGCGGAACTGCCGGCCGTCGATCGCCGGTATTTGCTCTGTCATGTCCTTCGCCCCTGCTCTACTGCTGCCGAAATCCGACGGTGAAATCGTGACCCCACAGGCTGACCGCGGTCGATTCGCGGGCGACCCAGGCGTGGTCGTCGACTTCCAGTCCTTCACAGCCGAATTCGATATCGAATCCGCCGGGAGTCTTCATGTAGAAGGACAGCATCTTGTCGTTGATGTGCCTGCCGAGGGTGGCCGACATCTTCACCTTCTTGCGGTAGGCGCGGTCGAGGCAGAGGCCGACGTCGTCGGAGTTCTCCACCTCGATCATCAGATGCACGATGCCGGTCGGATTCGGCAGCGGCAGGAACGCCAGCGCGTGGTGGCGCGGGTTGCAGCCGTAGAAGCGCAGCCACGCCGGGTCGCCATCGGCGGGACGCCCCACCATCTGCGGCGGCAGCCGCATGGAGTCCCGGAGCCGGAAGCCGAGCACATCCTGGTAGAACGCCTGTGCCGCGGCGTCGTCGGTGCAGGTGAGAACCACGTGGCCCAGACCCTGTTCGGCGGTGACGAACTTGTGGCCGTAGGGGCTCACGAAGCGGCGGCCCAGGTACTGCGCGCCGTAGAACGCCTCGAGGGTGTTCCCGGCCGGATCCTGGAACCGGATCATGCCCTCGACGCGGCGCTCACCGAGCTCTTCCTTGGTGCCCTCGGTGAAGGCGACCCCGGCTTTGTCCAGGGTCTCCCGCAGCTGCTGCAGGCCGGGAGCGTCGGTGACCTCCCAGCCCGAGACCAGCAGCCGGTCCTGCTCGCCGGGGACGATCACCAGTCGCGCGGCGAAATCGTCCATGCGCAGGTAGAGCGCGTCGGGGTTCTGCCCGGTGCCCTCCATCATGCCGAGCACCTTGAGGCCGTACTCGCGCCAGGCCGCCATGTCGGTGGCCTCGATGCGCATGTAGCCGAGCGCGCGAATACTCATTGCTTCTCCCCGAGGAAATCGACTGTGAGCCGGTTGAACTCGTCGAACTTCTCCAGCTGCGCCCAGTGCCCACAGCCACCGAACACGTGCAGCTGGACGCGCGGGATCACCTTGGTGGCCACGAGTGCGCCGTCGAGCGGGTTCACCCGATCTTCGCGACCCCAGATCAGCAGCACCGGCTGACGCAGTTTGTACGCGTCACGCCACAGCATGCCCTTCTCGAAGTCGGCACTGGCGAAGGACTTGCCCATCGCCTTCATCGCGGCCAACGACTCGGGGGTACTGGCCAGCGCGAACCGTTCGTCGATCAGCTCGTCGGTCACCAGCGACTGGTCGAAGACCATGATCCGCAGGAACTTCTCCAGGTTGTCCCTGGTCGGTTCGTAGGTGAACCGCGAGAGCAGCTTCACGCCCTCGGTGGGGTCGGGCGCGAACAGATTGGTGCTCAGCCCGCCCGGTCCCATCAGCACGAGCTTGCCCGCGCGGGTGGGGTGGTCGAGGGCGAATCGCACCGAAGCGCCGCCGCCGAGGGAGTTGCCGAGCAGGTGCACCCGGTCGGTGATCTCCAGATGATCGAGCAGCGCGAGCAAGGCGTTCGAGCTGTGCACGAAGTACTGCGGGTGGTCGATCGGCTTGTCGGACTTGCCGTATCCCGGCTGATCGGGCGCGATCACGTGATAGTGCTCGGCCAGCACCGGGATATTGCGGGCGAAGTTCGACCACGCCGAGGCACCGGGTCCGCCACCGTGCAGCAGCACGATCGTCGTCGCGTTGCCCACACCGGCTTCGTGGTAGTGCAGCTTCAGGTCGGGGGTGACCTGCGCGAAGCGAGAGGTCGCTTCGTAGGTGAGTTCAGCGGTCTGGGTCATCGGCTACACCATGGCGTCGGTGACGGGCAGCCCGAACTCGTGCGTGCCGTACATGACGTAGGCGCGCTCGGGATCGTTGGCCGCGTGCACCCGCCCGGCGTGCGCGTCACGCCAGAAGCGCTGCAGCGGAGTGCCGTTGGCGAGCGCGGTGGCGCCGGAGGACTCGAACAGCTTGTCGATCGAGGCGATCACGCGACCTGTCGAGCGCACCTGGTCGCGACGAGCGCGCACGCGCAGATCGAACGGCACCTCCTCGCCTGCCAGCAGCAACGCGTACTCCTCGGCGACATTGCCCGAGAGCTGACGCCACGCGGCGTCGATATCGCTGGCCGCCTCGGCCACGCGGACCTTGGCGAACGGGTCGTCCTTGGCGTTCTCGCCGGCGAAGGCCGCGCGCACGCGCTTGCCCTGGTGCTCGACGTGCGCCTCGTAGGCGCCGTAGCCCATGCCGACGATCGGCGCGGAGATGGTGGTGGGGTGGATGGTGCCCCACGGCATCTTGTACACCGCGTCGGTGTTCTGCTCGAGGCCCGGCGCGCGGCCCTCGCTCATCGCGCGGAAGCTCAGGAACCGGTGCGACGGGACGAAGACGTCCTCGACCACGACGGTGTTGGAGCCGGTACCACGCAGGCCCACGACGTTCCACACGTCATCGATGCGGTAGTCCGAGCGGGGGATCAGGAAGCTGCCGAAGTCGACCGGCTTGCCGTTCTTGATCACCGGACCGCCGAGCACCGCCCAGGTGGCGTGGTCGGAACCCGAGGACCAGGCCCACGAGCCGCGCACGATGTAGCCACCGTCGACGGCCTGTCCCGCACCCATCGGCGCGTAGGAGGACGAGATGCGCACATCGGTGTCCTCGCCCCAGACGTCCTGCTGGGCCTGCTGATCGAACAGCGCCAGGTGCCAGTTGTGCACACCGATGATGCCCGCCACCCAGCCGGTGGAGCCGCACGCGCTGGCGATCCTGCGCACGGTGTCGTAGAAGACCACCGGGTCGGCGGCGTGGCCGCCCCACTGCTTGGGCTGGAGCAGCCGGAAGAAACCGGTCTCCTGCAGCGCCTTCATGGATTCTTCGGGAATGCGGCGCAGGTCCTCGGCCTCCTGCGCGCGCTCACGCAGCGTCGGCAGCAGTGCCTCGACCCGTTCGGTCACTTCTTGCGTCATTTCGGAGCCCGCTCCTGCCCTTGTCGGATCGACAACCGGTTCTTTTCGTCTCTGAGATTAGAACAGGTTCTCGTTTCTGTCGAGAAGATCGCCCTACCTCGGATATAACAGGAGTCAACAGAGAAGTTCGCTGGACAACTGGCGTGAAGTGGCTCAGTTTTGTAACGTGTTCTAGTGAACGAGGAGGGTTCGGGATGGCGATCAACCCCAAGGTGAGGGAACTCGATGTCGGTGCACCGCCGACGAGGTTCGCGCGCGGCTGGCACTGTGTCGGCCTCGCGTCGACGTTCCGCGACGGCAAGCCGCACGCGGTAGAGGTCTTCGGTACGAAGCTCGTCGTGTGGACCGATACCGACGACCAGATCCGCGTGCTCGACGCCTATTGCAGGCATATGGGCGGCGACCTGAGCATGGGAACGGTGAAGGGCGACGACATCGCCTGCCCGTTCCACGATTGGCGCTGGGGCGCCAGCGGAAAGTGCACCGCGATTCCGTACGCGCGTCGCGTTCCGCCGCTGGCCCGCACCAGGAAGTGGACCACGCTCGAGCGCAACGGTCAGCTCTACATCTGGCACGATCATGAGGGCAACGAGCCGCCCGCCGAGGTCACGATCCCGTATATCGAGGGTCCGTACACCGACGACCAGGGCAATCCGACCGAGGCCCACAACAGCGGCTGGACCGACTGGACCTGGGACTCGTTGCTGATCCAGGGCGCCAACTGTCGCGAGATCATCGACAACGTCGTGGACATGGCGCACTTCTTCTACATCCACTACGCCTTCCCGACGTTCTTCAAGAACGTCTTCGAAGGGCATGTGGCGACGCAGTTCCTGGAGACCAAGGGCCGGCCCGACGTCGGCATGGCCGCCAAGCACGGCGGTGACACGCTGCTGAAGTCGGAGGCGTCCTACTTCGGGCCGTCCTACATGATCAATCCGCTGGTGAACATCTACAGCGGGTACGAGATCAAAGTTCAGCTGATCAACTGCCACTACCCGGTCGATCAGGATTCGTTCGTGCTGCAGTGGGGCCTGAGCGTCGAGAAGCCCAAGGGTCTCCCCGACGAGGCCGCGAAGAAGCTGGCCGACACGATGGCCAAGTTCTTCGGCGACGGCTTCCTGCAGGACGTCGAGATCTGGAAGCACAAGTCCAAGGTCGAGAACC
This sequence comes from Nocardia sp. NPDC058519, assembly GCF_042719755.1. NCBI lineage: Bacteria > Bacillati > Actinomycetota > Actinomycetes > Mycobacteriales > Nocardiaceae > Nocardia > Nocardia sp. NPDC058519. Next base: position 38,968 of record NZ_JBHXNK010000005.1, read on the forward strand.
CACTGCTCTGCGAGGAGGACGGCCCGGTCTACCAGCTGCGCCGCTGGTACGACCAGTTCTACGTCGACGTCGCCGATGTCACCGAGAAGATGACCCAGCGCTTCGAATTCGAGGTCGACACGACCAAGGCGAATCAGGCATGGGAGGCCGAAGTGGCGGAGAATCTGCGTCGCAAGGCCGAATCCGAGGAAGCGGGCGTCTGAAAATGAGTCGAAGCGAGCCGCAAAGGTCCGGCGATCCGTCGCGGCTCGCTTCGGCGAAACCGGGGTCGGGCGATTCTCCGCAGCGTGCGGAGACTCGCCCGACCTGGGCCAAAGCGCCTGATTTCGCGGATCAGCCCGCGCGACAGGCCGCGGTGCGGGCGCAAACCGTGGTCGACAAACAGCATTATCTCGACACGGGTCTGACACCACTGCGGTGCCAGACGTGCTCGGCGCAGGTCTTGGTTCGCAAGGCGAGCGCGCATCAGACCTCGGTGCAGTGGACCGAACGCCCCGACGCGCACTGCCCGGTCTTCGCGCAGATGTCCGCACACGGTGCGCGGCCGGGTCGGCCGGAATCGTGTCCGTCACTGGAGAAGTCGATCAAATGGGCCGTCGATGAGGGTGTCCTCGAAGTCGGCGAATAGTCAGCTGAACGGTGTGTGCGGGCGATCCTGGAGCACCCCGTCGAGGTAGATGTCGACCTTCTCGTTGTAGAAGCACGCCAGGCCTGCCACCTTCTGGCTCTCCGGCAGCGGTGTGCGATAGATCCAGACGATGTCGGAGTGTTCGGTGTCGTCGACGCGCACATTCCAGTAGTCGGCGGTGCCCTTGTACGGGCAGCTGGTGTGGGTTTCCGACGGGGTGAGCAGATCCATCCTGACATCGGTCAGCGGCAGGTAATACCGTGCGGGCAGACCGGTTTCGAACAGAATGCGCGGCGATTGCGAGTCCGCGACGGTGACCCCGTCGATCTCCACCCGCACGTTCCGTGAGCTGCCGAGAATGTCGACGCGCGAATACGGATCGCGCGGATGGACGAAGATCTGCTCGTCTTCCTCGAACCAGTCGAACGCGGCGATATCCAGTCGCACAGCGTCTTTCAGCTCCGACAGTGGCGAGTCGAGATAGCGCAGTGCCGCACCGTCGGCCCGCAGGCCCTCGACCGCCACGTCGTAGCCCGTCGCCTCGCCGCGGCTGGGGGAGTGCTCGGTGATCCCGTTCGGATCGAGATCGGCGTGCACATCGGTGAGCGGCACGTAGTAGGTCGGGTAGTAGGGGATTTCCCAGACCAGCAGCGGCCGCACGGTGTCGGCCACCAGTTTCCCGCGCAGATAGACCCGTACTCGCTTCTGCCCGGTCTCAACCTTGACACGTCCACGTCGGTCCTCGGTCATGCACCAACGCTACCCGAATTCCAAACCCCGAACCCGGACCGGCGGGGCCGCGAACTCGAGCGCGCCAGCGCTCCGAAAATAGAGTTCAATCGCCGACGGTGATGGCCTGTGCTTCCTCGACGGAGTGCGGGGCGGGGTCGTGGTCGTCGATGTGGGCGAGCGCGTCGCGGCCGATGAACAGAACCGCGACCGCGGCGGCCGTGCAGACCGCGCCGAGCCAGAACGGCAGCGACATATTGTGCTCGCCGAGCTTGCCCGCCACCCAGGGCGCGGCCGCACCGCCACCGAACCGGACGAAGCTGTAGGCCGCCGACGCGGTCGACCGCTCGACCGGCGCCGAGATCATCACGGCCTCGGTGATCAGCGTGTTGTTCACGCCGAGGAACGCACCCGCGATCACGACGCCGACGATCAGCACGATCTTGTGCTCGGTGAACATCCCCATCACCGCAAGGTCGATCGCGAACAGGGCAAGCGACAGGGCCATCATCGGCAGGGAACCGAAGCGCGCCTGCAGTTTCGGGGCGAGGAACACCGAGGACACGGCGAGCAGGATGCCCCAGCCGCAGAAGATGAAGCCGATCGCGTAGGTGCCCATGTCCAGCGGGAACGGGGTGAACGCGAGCAAGGTGAAGAAGCCGAAGTTGTAGAGCAGCGCGGTGATGCTGACGGTCAGCAATCCCCTGTGCCGCAATGCCTTGAACGGCGCGGTGATCGAGGTCGGATGCGCAGCCTTCGGCATCTCGGGCAGGAGCACGACGATCGCGATGAAGGCGACGGCCATCAGCACCGAAACCCCGAAGAACGGTCCACGCCAGCTGATTCCACCGAGCACGCCGCCCAGCAGCGGGCCGGTCGCGATGCCGATACCGAGCGCGGCCTCGTAGAGGATGATCGCCTTGGCGACACCGCCGGTGGCCGCGCCGACGATGGTGGCCAGCGCCGTCGCGATGAACAGCGCGTTGCCCAGACCCCAGCCCGCGCGGAAGCCGATGATCTCGCCGATGCTGCCGGACATGCCTGCCAGCGCGGCGAACACGATGATGATCGCCAGCCCCGACAGCAGCGTCTTCTTCGCGCCGAAGCGGCTCGAGATCACGCCGGTGACCAGCATGGCGACGCCGGTGACGGCCATGTAGCTGGTGAACAGCAGCGACACCTGCGACGGCGTCGCGTTCAGCTGTTCACCGATCGGCTTGAGAATGGGATCGACGAGGCCGATGCCCATGAACGCGATGACGCTCGCGAAGGCGACGGCCCAGACAGCCTTCGGCTGGCCGGACGGGGAGATGGCCGCGGCGTTCATAGGCGCTCCTGTTGCATCACTGATGACCGCGGGCAACCGCGCGAAGGGCTGTCAGCAGGTCGTTCATGTCGGTATCGAGGCGGATCAGCCGATCGAGATCGAAATCGGCGAGTCCGGGTGCCATGGCGGCGGCGAACGCGCGCCTGGCCTCGGTGAGGCGGGACCGGCCGGCCGGGGTGAGCTCGACGAGCGCTGCCCGGGAATCGTGCGGGTCCTTGGTGCGGGTGGCGAATCCGTCGGTGACGAGTCGGCCGATCAGCGCCGTTGCCGCCGGTTGGGAACATCTGTCGATCCGGGCGAAATCGCTGACCCGCAGACCACCGTGCTCATCGAGCACGGCAAGGGCCCGCAGGACCGCGCGGGGCAGATCGTCGTTGCTGATCGCCCCGGCCAGTCGGGTGAGCCGACCAGCAGTGACCAACAGGTCGACCACGATGTCGTCCGCGGATGGCTGCTGTGTCTGCTTCACGAGGGGTAATATTACATAAGCTAACTATCTAATTCTAGGCGGGTCGGCCCCATGGGCTGGTGAAACGGCGCACAACATGCCGAAAGCCCCTGGTCGCGGGGCTGCGACCAGGGGCTTTCGGTGAATTCGGCTAGGCCGCGACGGGGCGTCTGCCGGTGCCGAACAGCTCGGCGGTGGCGTGCGCCCGCTTGAAGTACAGGTGGGCGTCGTGCTCCCAGGTGATGGCGATGCCGCCGTGCAGCTGGATGGTCTCGGCAGCCACCGTGGAGAAGGTCTCGGTGCAGTGTTTGCGGGCGACCCAGGCGTCCTCGGCGGCCGACGGGCTGTCCTCGGCGACCGCCTTGGCGGCGGCCTGTGCCACCGATTCGGCCGACTCGACCAGCACGTACATATCGGCCATCCGGTGCTTGAGCGCCTGGAAGCTGCCGATCGGGCGACCGAACTGCACGCGTGATGCGGTGTATTCGACCGTCATCTCGAGGCAGCGCCTGGCAGCGCCGACCTGCTCGGCAGCCAGTGCCGCCCATGCGATTTCGCGCAACCGGCGGCGCAGCGCCACCGGGTCGCCGGTGCCGATCCGGGTGGCCGGGGCATCGGTGAAGGTGAGGGTGGCGAGTTTGCGGGTGGGATCCAGCGCGGGAGTCGCGGTGACGGCGACGCCGGGTGCGTCCGCTGTCGTCTCGAACAGCCCGTCGTCGGTCAGTACCAACAGCAGGTCGGCCTGCGCGCCGTGCAGTACGTAATGGGCTGCGCCGCTGAGCTTCCCATCGGTCACGCCGACTCCGGCCGAATCCCAGCCGTCGGCGTCGGCCCAGCACAGGGCCGCCGTGCGTGACCCGTCAGCCAGATCGGGCAGCAGCCGGGCGCAGGAGGGTTCGTCACCGGCCAGCAGAATCGCCTGCACCCCGAGCACGGCCGACCCGAGCATGGGCACCCCGCCCAGCGTGCGCCCCAATTCGCCGACGACCATGAGTGATTCGACCAGCCCGGCGCCCGCGCCGCCCCACTGTTCCGGCACCGCGAGCGCGGCTACCCCGACCTGCTCGCACAGCATCCGCCACAACTTCGGGTCGTATCCGAGGTCGGTGTCCATCGCGGTCCGCAGCGCGGCCGACGGGGCGTGCTTGTCGAGTAGGGCCCGCACCGAGGTCCGGAATTCGAGTAGTTCATTCGATGACATGGGTTCCTCCTCAGACCGCTGCGGCGTCGCGCAGGGCCGCGGCGATGCGGGCGCGGTGGAAATCGGCGGTGCCCCACGCTGTCCGCAGCGCGGCGACCTTGGTCAGCCACAGGGACAGGTCGAATTCCGCGGTGTACCCGATGGCGCCGTGTACCTGAAGCCCGGCACGTGCCGCACGGTGAGCCGCGTCGCCACAGGTCACCAGCGCTGCCGAGACGTCGCGGGCGCGGTCGTTCGATTCCAGCGTCAGCGCCGCGCGATACAGCAGCGGTTCGGCCAGATCCAGGGCGATCAGCACATCGGCGAGTTGCTGTTTCACCGCCTGGAATTCACCGATCGCGCGACCGAACTGCTTGCGCTGCTTGGCATAGGACGTGGTCTGTTCGAGAATCGACCGGCCGGCGCCGAGCAGCTGTGCGGCACAGGCCAGAACGCCGACATCGAAGGCGTAGTCGATAGCGGCTTCGACCTCGGGGCCATCGGCGACCAGTTCACCGGCCGTGACGGGGAACAGTTTGCGCGCAGGGTCGATCGAAGTCACCGCACCCGAGCCGGACGCGCCGAGTGTCAGTCGGCCGTCGGCGGCCACCAGCACCGGTTCGGCGCTGTCGGCGTCGAGGGCGATGCCGCGCTGCGGCTCGAAGGTGATGGTGCCGAGCGCGCCGCCGCTCGCGAGCGCGGGCAACCACCGCTGGGCTGGTGCGTCATCCGGAAGACGTTGCAGCAGTGCCGGAATCACGGCGGCGGACTCGATCACCGGACCGGGCGCCGCGCCGCGGCCGAGTTCGATCAGCGCGACGACGAGATCGACGGGCGTCGCGTCCGCCCCGTCGTACTTCTCGTCGACGATCAAGCCGAACACGCCCATGTCGGCGACCTGCCGCAGCAGCGCGCGCCCCTTGGTGGTGTCGCCATCCGCCCAGGCCCGCACCGCGGCGGGCACCTGTCCGGCATCGAGAATCTTGCGGAGCTCGGTGGCGAAGTCGAGCTGTTCGGTACTGAGCGCGAATCTCATCGCAGACCTCCTGTGTTGAAGTACGCGTTCATCGCTTGCTCTCGCGAGGCAAGCCGAGAATGCGCTCGGCGATGATGTTGCGCTGGATCTCGTTGGTGCCCGCGTAGATCGGGCCGGAGAGCGAGAACAGATACCCGTCGGTCCAGTTGCTGCGCTGCTCGGCGGCCGGGCCGAGCAGGTCGAGCGCGGTCTCGTGCATCGCGATGTCGAGTTCGGACCAGTACACCTTGGTGATCGACGATTCCGCGCCGAGCTGGCCGCCGTCGGTGAGCCGGGTGACGGTCCCGAAGGTGTGCAGGCGGTAGGCCTCGGCGCCGAGCCAGGCGTCGACCACCGAGTTCCTTGCCGCGGTGTCGCTCGGGTCCGCGGTCTCCTCCCACAGGTCGATGAGCCGCTGCGCGGTGGCGCTGAACCGGCCGGGGCTGCGCAGCGAGAGGCCACGCTCGTTGGACGAAGTCGCCATCGCGACCCGCCAACCCTCGTTCACCCCGCCGATCACATCGTGGTCCGGCACGAAGACGTCGTCGAGGAAGATCTCGGCGAAGCCGGGTTCGCCGTCGAGCTGGGGGATCGGCCGCACGCTCACGCCCTCGGCGGTGAGCGGGAACATCACATAGGTCAGCCCGTGGTGACGTTGCGCGTCGGGGTCGCTGCGGAACAGGCCGAAGGACCAATCCGCGAAGGACGCACGGGAACTCCACGTCTTCTGGCCGTTGAGCAGCCAGCCGCCTTCGGTGCGCCGAGCGGTCGAGCGCAGGCTCGCGAGGTCGCTGCCCGCCTCGGGCTCCGACCAGGCCTGCGCCCAGATGTCGTCACCACGCGCCATCCGCGGCAGGATCCGCGCCAGCTGTTCGGGGGTGCCGTGCTCGAACAGGGTCGGTGCCAGCAGGAAGATGCCGTTCTGCGCGACCCGCCCCGGTGCACCGGCGGCGTAGTACTCCTGCTCGAACAGCACCCATTCGAGGATCGACGCGTCACGCCCGCCGAACTCGCGCGGCCACGACACCGCGGACAGGCGGGCATCGGCCAGCTTCGCCTCCCACGCACGATGGGCGGCGAAGCCTTCCGCTGTATCCATCGACGGCAACGGTTCCGCCGGCACGTTGGCCGCGAGGAACTCGCGTACCTCCAGCTGGAATTCCCGGGCAGCCGGGTCGATCTCGAGATCCACTTACTTCGTCCCGTTCTGTTCGGTAGCGGTGGCGGCGCTCTTCATCGAGCGGGCGTTCATCCCGCCGAGGGAATCGGCGCCGACCTCGGCGTTGTGCGCGTGCGCGAAATGATGCAGCCCGAAGACCGAGTCCATGCCGGTGCGCATGCCCATCAGATCCTCGGCCTGGTTGACGGCCTTCTTGGTGAGCGCCAGCCCGAATTGCGGCATGGCGGAGATCTTCTCGGCGAGCCCGAACACCTCGGCTTCGAGGTCCTCGCGCGGCACGACACGGTTGACCATGCCCCACTCCTTGGCCTGCGCCGCCCCGAACCGATCGCCGGTGAACAGGAACTCCTTGGCCGCGCGCGGACCCATCACCCACGGATGCGCGAAGTACTCCACACCCGGAATGCCCATCCGGACCACCGGATCGGAGAAGAACGCGTCATCGGAGCAGACGATCAGATCGCACACCCAGGCCAGCATCAGCCCGCCCGCGATGCACGCGCCCTGCACCATCGCCACCATCGGCTTGGGGATTTCCCGCCAGCGCCTGCACATGCCGAGATACACCTCGGACTCGCGCGCGAACCGCTGATCGCCACCGGGGCGGTCGAGGTGGTCCCACCACAGCGCGGCCTTGTTCTCGTAGTGCACATCGTGGTCGCGACCGGGTGTACCGATGTCGTGCCCGGCGCTGAAGTGTTTTCCGTTGCCCGCCAGCACGATCACCTTGACCTCGGGATCCTCGACCGCGCGCACGAAGGCGGCATCGAGGGCGTAGGTCATCTTCGAGTTCTGCGCGTTGCGGAAATCGGGCCGGTTCATGGTGACGACGGCGACCGATCCGCGCACCTCATAGGTGACGACCTCGGTCTCGGTTTCGGAACTCACGACTTCTCCTCACGTAGCTCACGCTTGAGCACTTTGCCCGCGGCGCTGTAGGGCAGCTGGTCGCGGAACTCGACAAGCCTGGGCACTTTGAAATTCGCCAAGGTGCTCGCGGCGAAGGCGATCACCTCGTCCGCGGTCAGCGCCGATCCGGCCTTGCGGACGACAACGGCCTTGCCGACCTCGCCCATCCGCTCGTCGGGCACGCCGATCACCGCCGACTCGGCGACGCCGTCGAGCCTGGCCAGGGTCTGTTCGATCTCGGCGGGATAGACGTTGAATCCGCCGGTGATGTACATGTCCTTGAGCCGGTCGGTGATCTTGAGATAGCCGCGCTCGTCGACGATGCCGATGTCGCCGGTGTGCAGCCAGCCGTCGGCGTCGATGGCCTCGGCGGTGGCCTCGGGGTCGTCGAGGTAGCCGATCATCACGTTGGGACCGCGCAGCAGCACCTCACCGGCCTCGGACAGGCGCAGTTCGAACCCGGCGATCGGTCCGCCGCAGGTGTTGGCGATGGTTTTCGCGTCGTCCTCGGGCCGGCACATGGTGCCGAAACCCGCCGATTCGGACAGGCCGTAGGCGGTAATGACCACCTCGAAGGCGAGATCGTCGCGCATCCGCTCGATCAGGACCACCGGCACGGTCGCGGCGCCGGTCACCGCCACCCGCAGCGAGGTCAGGTCGCGCTCGGCGCGCTGGGGATGGGAGAGGATGGTCTGGTAGATCGTGGGCGGACCGGTGAGCACGGTGATCTGCTCGGACTCGATCAGCGCCAGCGCCGCGGGCACGTCGAAGGTGGCCTGCGGCACGATCGTGGCCCCGGTGACCAGGCACGCGAGAATGCCCGCCTTGTAACCGAAGTTGTGGAAGAACGGGGGGATCATCAGGTAGCGGTCGCCCGCGCGCAGGGTCGAGCACTCCACCCAGCCGCGCACCACATCGAGGGCCTGCCGGTGCGCGACGAGCGTGCCCTTGCTGCGGCCGGTGGTTCCGGAGGTGAACAGGATGTCGGCGATGTCGTCGGGATCGACCTGGCCGGCCCGCTCCTCACCGGTCGCTTCGGAGACGGTCGCGGCCTGCGCGAGCAACTCCGCCCACGTGACCGTCGTCTGTGCCGCCGCGCTGGGGGATGCCTCGACTGGGATGACGACGACGGTGCCGATACCCAGCTCCGGTGCCGTCGCCACGAGTTCCGCGGCCCGATCGCGACCGAGGAACGGACCGGCGACGAACAACGCCTTCGCGTCCACGCGGGTCAGCACATCGACGGCCTCGGCCGCCACATAGCGGGTGTTCAACGGAACCAGCGCGGCCCCGACGGAATGCGCGGCCAGCGCGGCGATCACCCAGTGGTGGGTGTTGGGCGCCCACATGGCGACCCGGTCGCCGGGGGCGATGCCGCGCGCGATCAGGGCACGCGCGGCGATGCGGACCTGGTCGAGCAGTTCGGCCCAGGTCAGGCGGGTCGCGCCGTCGACGAGGGCAGGCTCGTGCGGATGCGCCGCGGCGATGTGTCGCAGCGCCTGCGGGGTGGTTTGTGCAGGGGATGTCACGGGGTCCTCACCGTAGTGCGGTTTGCTGTTCTTCCGAAGCAGCTAACAAAGCAAGTGCTTGGTAGGTTATCCTATCGGCGTGGGCGTGATCCAGACCTCAGATTCCGATACCGCGACCTCCGACGCGGAGTTTTGCGCGGAAATACGCGATTGGCTCGCCGAAAATCTTTCGGGCGAGTTCTCTGACCTGCGCGGAACCGGCGGACCCGGCCGCGAGCATGAATTCTTCGAAGAGCGGCTGGCGTGGGATCGCCACCTCGCGAAGGCGGGCTGGACCTGCCTCGGCTGGCCGGTCGAATACGGCGGCCGCGGTGCGAGTGTGCGCCAGCAGGTGATCTTCCATGAGGAATACGCGAAGGCCGACGCTCCCGCGCGGGTCTCGCACGTGGGGGAGGAACTGCTCGGCCCGACACTGCTCGCCTTCGGCACCGAGGAGCAGAAGAAGCGCTTCCTCCCCGGTGTCCGCTCGGTCGGCGAGCTGTGGTGTCAGGGCTACTCCGAGCCGGGCGCCGGTTCCGACCTCGCCGCGGTGAGCACCACGGCCCGGCTCGAGGGCGACAAGTGGGTGATCAACGGCCAGAAGATCTGGACCTCGCTCGCCCACGTCGCCGACTGGTGCTTCGTGATCGCCCGCACCGAACGCGGCTCGACCCGGCACAAGGGCCTTTCCTACCTGCTGGTCCCGATGAACCAGCCCGGCATCGAAGTGCGCCCGATCGAACAGCTCACCGGCACTTCCGAATTCAACGAAGTGTTCTTCGACAACGCCGTGACCGATGCGGACCTGGTCGTCGGCGAACCGGGTGACGGCTGGCGAATCGCCATGGGCACCTTGACCTTCGAACGCGGTATCTCCACCCTCGGCCAGCAGATCCGCTTCGCGCGTGAGCTCGCCGATATCGAGGACTTCGCACGGCGGACCGGCGCCGCCGCCGACCCGCTGATCGCCGACCGCCTCGACCGCGCCTGGGTCGGACTCAGGGTGCTGCGCGCGCACGCGCTGCGCACCATGAGCGAAGACCACGACGATTCGGGCGGCGCCTCGGTGTCGAAGCTGTTGTGGGCCAACTGGCACCGCGACCTCGGCGAACTGGCCATGGCGGTGCAGGGCGCCGCCGGCCTGATCACCGGCCCCGACGACATGACCGCATGGCAGCGGCTGTACCTGTTCAGCCGCGCCGACACGATCTATGGAGGTTCGAACGAAGTGCAGCGCAACATCATCGCCGAGCGTGTGCTCGGCCTGCCGCGAGAGGCGCGCCCGTGAGCGAGCAGACCTATTCGGGCGCGAACAAGTCGCTCTCGATCGCGCCGGCCTCGATCCCCGGACACGGCCTGCTCGCAGGCCGGACGGCCGTGATCACCGCCGCCGCGGGCACCGGCATCGGTTCGGCCACCGCGCGCAGGCTCCTCGAAGAGGGTGCCGACGTGGTGGTCTCGGATTGGCACGAGCGACGCTTGACCGAGACCGCCGAGCTGCTGGCCAAGGAGTTCCCGGAGCGCCGGGTCGGCGCCGTGGTGTGCGACGTCCGCGATACCGCGCAGGTCAACCAGCTGCTCGCCGATGCCGCCGCCGAACTCGGCCGGATCGACATCATGGTCAACAACGCGGGCCTCGGCGGTGAGACCCCGGTGGTCGACATGACCGACGAGCAGTGGGACCAGGTTCTCGACATCACCCTCACCGGCACCTTCCGCTGCACCCGTGCGGCGCTGGGATACTTCCGCGGTGCGGGCCACGGCGGCGTGATCGTCAACAATGCCTCCGTCCTCGGCTGGCGCGCCCAGCACGGCCAGGCGCACTACGCCGCCGCCAAGGCCGGAGTGATGGCGCTGACCAGGTGCAGCGCGGTCGAAGCCGCGGAATTCGGGGTGCGGATCAACGCTGTCGCGCCGAGCATCGCCCGGCATCCGTTCCTGGACAAGGTGAGTTCGACCGAGCTGCTCGACTCGCTCAGCGAGCGCGAGGCCTTCGGTCGCGCCGCCGAGCCTTGGGAAGTAGCGGCAACGATCGCCATGCTGGCCAGTGACTACACCTCGTATCTGACCGGCGAGGTTGTCTCGGTGAGCAGTCAGCGCGCATGATCGCCGTGGCGGGTTCCCGGAAACCAAGCAAGTGCTTGGTTGTACGATGACGGGTGTGACCGCTCCCGACACCGTGAAACGCACCCGCCGCGCCGAGCTGCTCGACCTCGCCGCCGGCCTGTTCGCCGAGCGTGGGTTGCGTGCCACGACAGTGCGCGACATCGCCGACTCGGCGGGCATCCTCTCCGGAAGCCTCTACCACCACTTCGATTCCAAGGAATCGATGGTCGACGAGATCCTGCGCGGCTTCCTCGATGACCTGTTCGGCCGCTACCGCGAGATCGCGGCCGCCTCGCTGAGTTCGCGAGACACCTTGGAGGCCTTGGTCATCGCCTCCTACGAGGCCTTCGACCGGCACCACGCCGCGGTCGCGATCTACCAGGCCGAGGCCAAGAACCTGCGCGACGTAGCACGTTTCGCCTACATCCGTGACTTCAACATCGAGTTCCGCGATCTGTGGCACCGGGTGCTCGCCACCGGCGTCGCCGATGGCAGCTTCCGCCCCGAACTCGACGTGGAACTCGCGTTCCGCTTCCTGCGCGACACCGTGTGGGTGGCGGTCCGCTGGTACACCCCCGGTGGCCCGATCACCGTGAAAAACCTTGCCCAGCAATATCTCACCATCGTGCTCGACGGGCTCACCCTGCCCGGGAGCACCACGCCATAGGAGTTCCCCGATGACCGCACCCGCCGAGCGCCGCCCCTACACCCCGTTGCGGGAGGCCTATGTGATCGATGCGGTGCGTACCGCGGTCGGCAAGCGCAATGGCGCGCTGGCCGGCGTGCACCCGGCCGACCTCGGCGCCGCCGCCCTGCGCGGGCTCGTCGAGCGCACCGGCATCGACCCGGCCGTCGTCGACGACGTGATCGTCGGCTGTGTCGACAATGTCGGTCCGCAGGCAGGCAATATCGGCCGCACCATGTGGCTCACCGCGGGATACCCCGAAGAGGTTCCCGGGGTTACCGTCGACCGGCAGTGCGGTTCCAGCCAGCAGGCGGTGAACTTCGGCGCGCAGGCCATCATGAGCGGCACCGCCGAGGTGATCGTCGCGGCGGGCGTGCAGAACATGAGCGCCATCCCGATCTCGGCCGCCATGCTCGCGGGCAAGGAATACGGCTTCGACTCCCCGTTCGTCGGCTCCACCGGCTGGGACGAGCGCTACGGCACCGGCGAGGTCTCGCAGTTCCGCGGCGCCGAGCTGATCGCCGAGAAGTGGGGCATCACCCGCGAGGACATGGAGCAGTGGGCGCTGCGCAGCCACGAACGCGCCCGCGCCGCCATCGCCGAGGGCCGCTTCGAGGCCGAGATCGTGCCGGTCGGTGACTTCAAGGTCGACCAGGGTCCGCGCGAGACCAGCCTCGAGAAGATGGCGACCCTGCAACCGCTCGGCGAGGGCAGCCCGCTCACCGCCGCTGTCGCCAGCCAGATCTCCGACGGCGCCAGCGCGACTCTGCTCGCCTCCGAATGGGCGGTCAAGGAGTACGGCCTCACCCCGCGCGCCCGCATCCACCACGTCAGCGCGCGCGGCGCGGACCCGATCTTCATGCTCAGCGCCCCGATTCCGGCGACCCAGTGGGCGCTCGAGAAGACCGGCCTGACCATCGACGACATCGACGTCATCGAGATCAACGAGGCCTTCGCCCCGGTGGTGCTGGCCTGGATCAAGGAGATCGGCGCCGATCCGGCGAAGGTGAATGTCAACGGTGGCGCCATCGCGCTCGGCCATCCGCTCGGCGCGACCGGCGCGAAGCTGTTCGCCACCCTGCTGCACGAGCTCGAGCGCGTGAACGGCCGCTACGGCCTGCTCACCATTTGTGAAGGTGGCGGCACGGCCAACGTGACCATCATCGAGCGCCTCGACGCCGACACGAAGTAGGTCAGCTGGTGGACCTGCTGCCCCACCACTGCCCGCACCGGATACGCACCTGATGCCGGACCCGGCCGACAACACTGCGAGTACGCCGCAGTGTTGTCGGCCGGACCGCATCCCGGCGGGCGCGGGTCGTCGGCCTACGATCGGCCTGGTGAAGGTGCTCGGTGCATGCCCCCTGGACTGCCCTGACGCGTGCTCGTGGGTGGTGACCGTCGAGGACGGGGTCGCCACCGGGCTGCGGGGGAACAAGGAACATCCGGTCACGCGCGGCGCGCTGTGCGTGAAGGTGAACCGCTACCTCGAGCAGGTCGGTGCGCCGGATCGGCTCAGGTATCCGATGCGCCGGGTCGGGCCGAAGGGGTCGGGGCGGTTCGAGCGGATCAGCTGGGACACCGCGCTCGACGAGATCGCCACGCGGGTCACCGGCATCATCGACGAATTCGGTGGAGAGGCGGTCTGGCCGTTCCACGGCACCGGCAGTCTGGGCTATCTCCAAGGGCTGGAAGGCTTTCCGGGACGCAGGATGTTCAACCTGCTCGGCGCGTCGCACCACGCGCCGACCATCTGCTCGGTCGCGGGCGGCACGGGCCTGCGCTACACCCTCGGCACCTCCGGCGGCATGGACCCCGAGGACTTCGCGAAGTCGAAGCTGATCCTGCTGTGGGGCACCAATCCGCTCAGTTCCGGCCACCACCTGTGGAAATTCATTCAGGACAGCGGCGCCTACCTGGTCTCCATCGACCCCATCCGCACCAAGACCTCCGAGCGCTGCGACGAACACCTCGCCCCGCTGCCCGGCACCGATGCGGCGCTGGCGCTCGGGCTGCTGCACGTGGTGGTCTCGCTGGGCGCCCAGGACACCGAGTTCATCGCCGAGCACACCGAGGGCTGGCCCGAATTCCGGGACCGTATCGAGGAATTCACGCCCGAACGGGTCGCCGCGATCACGGGGCTGCGACCGGAGCAGATCATCGCGCTCGGTGAGCGGATCGCCCGCACCAGGCCGACTGCCATCCGCGCGTCCCAGGGTATGCAGCGGCATGCAGGCGGTGGGATGGCGCTGCGGGTGCTCGGCTGCCTGCCCGGCGTCACCGGCGACTGGGCCATACCCGGTGGGGGACTGCACTACTCGACGAGCGGGCACTTCCGTCTCGACGACGCCGCGCTGCGTCGCGACGACCTGCTGCCGCACCCGGTCCGCACGCTCTCGATGACCAGGCTCGGCGAAGCCCTGCTCGAGGCCGACGGTCCGCCGGTCAAGGCGCTGTTCGTGATCGGGGCCAACCCGGTCGGTTCGAATCCCGATCAGCGTCGCGTGATCGAGGGCCTGTCCCGCGAAGACCTGTTCACCGTGGTCCTCGAGCACTTCGGGACCGACACCGTCGACTACGCCGATATCGTTCTACCGGCCACGATGCAGCCCGAACACCTCGACGTGATCGCCGGTTACGGGCACCTCTATCTGATCTGGAACGAACCGGCCGTCGAACCGCCCGGCGAATGCCTGTCCACCACAGAGACTTTCCGTCGACTCTCGCAGCGCTTCGGCCTCACCGAGCCCGCGCTCTACGACTCCGACGAAGAGCTGGCCAGGCAGCTGTTGAAGGGTTACGACCTCGAACGCCTCCGCGCGGACGGGTTCCTGAAGGTGCAGGCCGGTCCGGTCCCGGCGGGCAAACTCCAGTTCGTTTCCGCCAGAGCGGAACTCGCCGGACACGACCCCCTGCCGTCCTACACCCCACCCGCCGACCCCGGCGACGGCTTGGTGCTGATCTCGGCCGCCTCGCACTACTTCCTGAACACCAGCTTCGGCTCCAACCCCGAATTGCGGCGTCGCGCGGGCGAAGCCAGGATCACGCTGCACCCCGATGACGCCGCCGCACGCGGAATCGCCGATGGCGCCGCGGTGGTCGTGTCCAACGCCCGTGGTTTCTTCGAGGCCGTCGCCGAGATATCGGACCGGGTGCGCCCCGGCGTCGCGGGTACGACCAAGGGTCGCTGGGCCAAGTTCACCGGCGGCGCCACCGTGAACGCCACCATCGCCGAGCGCGATTCGGATTACGGCGGCGGCGCGGTCTTCCACGACAACCGGGTCAGCGTGACACCGCGATGACAGCGAAAAGCGCCGGACCCGGGCGCGTCTCGAGGACGTCGCACCTGGTCCGGCGCTTCGGTCACCCGGCGAGCTCGACGGTTGCTCCAGGCCGTCGAGTCGGGGCGAGTTCGGGCGCGGTCAGCGAGGGTCGGCAGCGGGCTCGCTGGTCAACGCGCTGACCGCCGTGATCCGGGCCACCGCGTCGTTCACGATCTGTTCGACCAGTTCCGCCACGGTCGGCAAGCTGTCGATGATGCCGGTGACCTGGCCCGCGGGCAGCACGCCCGCATCGGTGCGTCCCTCGACCAGACCCGCCTTGGTCAGCATCGCCGAGTTCGCCGCCATCACGACCTGAGACCAGCTGAGGTCCTTGGTCTTGCGCATCGCCAGGCCGTCGCGCATCAGCGTCGACCACTTCATGCCGGTCATGCTCTTGAACTTGGCCGCGTTGCTCACCGCCGCCGACAGCCCGCGCCAGCCGCCGGAGTGTTCCAGCTTCTCGACCAGTTCGGTGTTCAGCATCCGGTGCGGCATCCCGTCGACCTTCACCGACACCACCGTGTCTCCGAGGCCGCGCGCCAGGTACTCCTGCTTCACGGCCTCGGGAACGGTGCTCTCCTGGGTGAGCAGGAAGCGGGTGCCCATCGCGACGCCCGCCGCACCGTAGGACAGCGCGGCGGCGAGGCCGCGACCGTCGAAGAAGCCGCCCGCCGCGATCACCGGAATGTCGACGGCGTCGAGCACCGACGGCAGCAGCAGAGTGGTGGCGACCGGGCCGGTGTGACCGCCGCCTTCGCCGCCCTGCACGATCACCGCGTCGGCGCCCCACGAGGCCACCTTCACCGCGTGCTTGGCCGCACCGATCGACGGAACAACCACCACCCCGGCATCTTTGAGCCTGGCGATGAGTTCCTTCTTCGGCGCCAGCGCGAACGACGCGACCCGAACCTTTTCCCGGATGAGCAGCTCGATGCGCTCGGGGGCGTCGGTGGCGTCGGCGCGGATGTTCACGCCGAAGGGCTTGTCCGTGAGCGACTTGGTCTTGGCGACCGCCGCCTCCAGCTCCTCGAAAGTCATGGTCGCCGAGGCGAGAATGCCGAGTCCGCCCGCGTTGGCGGTGGCCGCGACCAGGCGAGGACCGGCGACCCAGCCCATCCCGGTCTGCACGATGGGATGCTCGATCCCCACCAGCTCGGTCAGCGGGGTCCGCAGCCGCGCGCTCACGCCGCCACTTCCTTCTCACGGAAACCCTTGGGGTCGAGCATGGTTCGGATGATCCGCAGCTCTTCCTCGGTGGGCAGCCTGGTCTCGCCCGCTTCGCCCAATTCGGCGATCTCGAAGGAGGTGTTCTCGGCGACCTCGGCCGGACTCACACCCGGGTGTAGCGACAGTGCGCGCAGGGTGTGATCGGGGCCGTTGAAGTCGAACACGCCGAGGTTGGTCACCACGCGGTGCAGGTGATGGAAGCGGTACGCCGGATTCTCGGGATCGATACGGTCGTAGCCGATTCCGGAGATGATGTCGACCTTGTCGACGAACACCCGGTTGTTGTGCCTCGGCACGAAGTAGCTGGTCGCGTGGTTGATGGTGTTGCCCGGCGCGCCACGCACACCGAACATCTGCCGCGACGGCTGCTGGAGCGGACCGAAGGCCGACAGATTCTGGTTGCCGAACCGGTCGATCTGATTGGCACCCATCACCACATGACGACGGCCCGAGGCGACCACATCGAACACCCGGGAGAACGGAATCCAGCCCTCCACAGGTGCTTTCGCCCCGATCGCCGGTACCTCGGCGAAGAACAGCGCCTCACCGTCGGACAGCAGTAGATCGGGTTCGAAGGTGAGCCGGGCCAGCCGCGCACCGATGGTGGTGACGGTCGACATCGGGCTCGCCATGATCTCGCCCGCCCCACGGAAGATCTCCGCCGCCGCGACGACACAGACTTCAGCACGAGTAGGACCATCGGCTTTCAGGCCACCGCCAGGCACGGAATCCCCCTGAGATGATGAGTTCATCGAGCTAGCTCCTAGGACGTCTGCGGCTTGTGCCGCGTGGAAGATATGTCGCGACGTTCGAGCACTTTTCTGGTTCTCCACATAGCGTTTGACGACCTCCGTGGTTGTGCCGCCGACTGTCGCGACGACGTAGCTGTTGGTCCACAGCATCCGGAGCAGGGACCGTAGGGATGGGAAGATATTTCGCAGTCGTCAGGTGCGGTGCGTGAGCTGCCTGACGAGGCGGCAGATGCCGTATTCCTGACCGCAGACCACGAGCAGCTATCCGTGACGAGGCTCAGTCTCGACGTGGTCGTCCGAGCGTATCGCGCCAACTGCGGGCGCAAATAGCATTGTGCTATAAGATAATTCGCGTGGAGGAGACTGTGCGCTACACCTACCGTTTGCGCCCCGGCGCGACGGCGCAGCGTGCACTGCTCGATGAGTGGCACAGGTGTCGATTTCTGTGGAACGAGGCTGTGCACCAGGAGCGCAACGGGCGCAAGCCAACCTTCTGTAGCTTGTCGAAGCTGCTCACCCGAGCTCGAGCCCGCACCCAGTGGCTGAGGGAGGGATCTCAGGTCGCCCAGCAACAGATGTTGCGAGCCTATGCCGCGGCGCTCAACGACGCCTACCGAGTCAAGGGTCGAGGAAAGCCCAAGTCCAAGGCGTGTAAGAAGGCGCTGCCGTCGCTGGAATACACCACCCGGGGTTTCTCGATCCGGGACCGCAGACTGCGACTTCCTGGCGGGGTGTCGGTCCCGGTGGTGTGGTGCCGAGAACTGCCATCCGAACCGACATCCGTCCGGGTTTACCAGGATTCGCTTGGCCATTGGTACGCATCGTTCGTGGTTCGGCGTCGCGTCGAGCCGTTGGCCGAGGCAGTCGGCGCTATCGGCATTGATTGGGGTGTCACCACGACAGCCACGACGACAGATCCGGCCTTCGACCTGCTCTATGGTGGCCATCGGCGCCGGTGTGCGGCGGAGCTGGCCCGAGCCCAACGGAAGATGGCGCGTCGTCGTCGCCCGCGTGGGCAGACCCCGTCCAATGGGTATCAGCAAGCCCGACGTGCGGCTGCGAGACTGGCGAAGAAGGCTGCGCGCCAAAACGCGCACGCGGCCCGGCAGTGGGTCCACCGTGTGATCAGTGCTCACCAGACGATCGCGGTCGAGGATTTCAAGCCCAAGTTCCTGGCTAGATCGAGGATGTCGCGCAAGGCCGCTGATGCTGCGATCGGCGCGGCTAAGCGAGAGTTGATCATTCGTGGCGTGCGGGCGGGCCGGAAGGTGGTGTTGGTTTCGCCCGCTTACACGACGATGACGTGTTCGCAGTGCTACGCGAGAGCCAAGCAGCGCCTCGAACTCGCCGAACGAATCTTCCGATGTGCGGACTGCGGGTACACCGCCGACCGTGATCGCAACGCTGCCAGACTGATTCTGGCCACGGTTGAACCTGTCCGTGTCGGTGCTGACGACGTTAGACACTGCTTGCCTCCTTTCGAGGTTGTCGGTGCGGTCCGAGCCGGGGATCCCACGCCTTCACGGGGTGGGAGGGGTTAAAGCTTCTGCTCCTCGGCGAAAGCATGCACAGCGGACTGGTATTCGTCTTCGGGCACATCCAGATAGCGAGCCTTGAACTCGGCCCACGACTCCGGCGTCTTCGCGGCCGCCACGTAGTGCTTCTGAAACTTCTCGTCGCGCCCGTAGCTGCCGGCGAAGGTGAAGTGCGCGCCGCCGGGCGACTCGACCACACCGTCGACCAGCATGCGGTTGAGGATGATCGCCTGTTGCGGAACAGCTTTCACCAGCTCCTCGGTCTCGACGATGCGATCCACCGAGACGTAGCGGCGCTCCGCCGCCAGGCAGTACAGATCGTCGAAATACGGATCGACGCCCGTGTAGGCCGCATTGCCGTGCTTGTCGGCCAGGTCCAGGTGCACGAACGACGCGTCGAGATTCAGCGCGGGCATCGCGACCAGGGTTTCGACGCGACCGTCGGCGGCGGGGTACGGCGACTGGACGGTCTTCAGCTCGCCCTCCCAGAAGTCGAGCACCGCCGACCCGAGCCCGGCCCGGATCGGCAGGAACGGCAGCCGCGCCGCGGCCGCTTGCAGCCCGCACTTCACCATCCCCTCGTCCATCTCGCGCACGGTGATCGCGCCCTCGGTGCGTGCCTTCGCGAACCACGGGTCGTAGAACGGCGCCGAATCCAGCGACACGAACCCGTAGTACGCCTTGCGGACCTTGCCCGCCGAGCACAGCAGACCCAGATCCGGGCCGCCGTAGGTGACCACGGTCAGATCGGTGACATCGGAACGCAGCAGCGCGCGTACCAGCGCCATCGGCTTGCGTCGCGAACCCCAGCCGCCGATCCCGATGGTCATGCCGCTGCGCAGCTCACCGACCACCTCGTCGAGGGTCATTCTCTTGTCGCGCATGGCGTTCAGCTCTCCTTCTTCTGCGCGGCGAGATCGTCGTCGAAGCGCGCCCTGATCTCGTCGGCGACACCGGCGAGGTTGAGCTCCATCGTGAAGCCCTGTTCGTAGCGGTAGGAACGATGCACGTCCTGCACGTCGATGCCGTTGAGCGCGCGTTTGGCGGCACGGATCACGCGGCCGTCCTTGTTCGCGATGTTCTTCGCGACTTCCATCGCGGCGGCGTCGAGTTCGGCGCGCGGCACCACCTTGTACACCGAACCGAAGTGGTGCAGCTGCTGGGCGGTGAGCTTGCCCGCGGTATAGAACATGGTGCGCATCAGGTGCTGGGGGACCAGCCGCGCCAGGTGCGTGGCGGCGCCGAGCGCGCCACGGTCCACTTCGGGCAGACCGAAGGTGGCGTCGTCGGAGGCGACGATGACGTCGGAATTACCGACCAGGCCGATGCCGCCGCCGAGGCAGAAGCCGTTCACGGCGGTGACCACGGGCACCTCGCAGTCGTAGACCGCGGCGAAGGCCTCGAAGCAGCCGTGGTTGGCGCGGATCAGCGCGGTATGGCCGACGTCGGCGTTCATCTCCTTGATGTCGACGCCCGCGTTGAACCCGCGGCCTTCCGCGCGCAGCACGACCACCCGGGTCTCCTGGTTGCGGCCCGCTGCCCTGACGGCTTCGGCCAGCGCGAACCAGCCGTCCGAGGGCAGGGCGTTGACCGGCGGGTAGTCGACTGTGACGACCTCTACCCCGTCGGCTTCGGTGTGACGGTTTATCCCCATCGCGATGTCTCCTCGTGCGCGCCCCGGCGAACCCGAGACAAAGCAAGCAATTGCTTGGTAGGTTAACACGGTGGCTGTAGAAATCGACCTTTCCGAGCAGATCGTTCTGGTGACGGGCGGCGTACGAGGCGTCGGCGCCGGAATCAGCCGGGCCTTCCTCGCCGCGGGCGCGACGGTGCTGACCTGCGCGCGCAGACCGGCCGACGAGCCGATAACGGTGGCCGATCGCAGCACCGAACACCTCACCTGCGATGTGCGCGATGCCGACGCGGTGGCGGCGATGTTCGCCGAGATCGTCGCCAGGCACGGCCGGATCGACCATGTGGTGAACAACGCCGGTGGCGCGCCGTTCGCGATGGCCGACGCCGCGAGCCCCAAATTCCACACCAAGATCGTGGAGCTGAATCTGCTAGCGCCCCTGCTGATCTCCCAGCAGGCCAATGCGCTGATGCAAAAGCAGGATTCGGGCGGCTCGATCGTGATGATCACCAGCGTGAGCGGGCACCGGCCCTCGCCGGGCACCGCCGCCTACGGCGCGGCCAAGGCGGGCCTGGACAACCTCGCGTCCTCGCTGGCCGTCGAGTGGGCGCCTAAAGTCCGGCTCAACTCCGTCGTCGTCGGCCCGGTGGAAACCGAACTCAGCCACCTGCACTACGGCGACGCCGACGGAGTGGCCGCCGTCGCGAAGACCGTCCCGCTCGGCCGTCTCGCCCGCCCGACCGACGTCGGCAACGCCGCCCTCTTCCTGGCCTCACCCCTTGCCGCGCATATCAGCGGCGCGACCTTGCTCGTTCACGGCGGCGGCGAACGCCCGGCCTTCCTCGACGCCGCCAACGCGAACAATCAGTGACCTTCCCGACCGGACCGACCCGCGGCGTCAGCTGCCGATAATCACAGGAGTTTTGAGATGGACAACCAGTTGATCTGCGCCGGACGCACGGTGATCGTGACCGGCGCGGGCCGGGGAATCGGCCGCGCGCACGCGCTCGCCTTCGCCGCCGCGGGTGCCCGCGTGGTGGTCAACGATGTCGGCACGGCGCTCGACGGCGCCGCCACGACCGAGACCCCCGCGCAGCAGGTTGTCGACGAGATCGTCGCGGCCGGTGGCGAGGCCGTCGCCAACTACGACGACGTCGCCGATTGGGAAGGCGCTCGCCGCCTGATCCGGCAGGCCGTCGACACGTTCGGTGGGCTCGATGTGCTGGTCAACAACGCGGGCTTCGTGCGCGACCGCATGCTGGTCAACCTCGGCGAGGACGAGTGGGACGCCGTGGTTCGCGTGCATCTCAAGGGCCACTTCGCCACCATGCGGCACGCGGCCGAGTACTGGCGGGCCGAGTCGAAGGCGGGCCGCCCGGTGGACGCCCGCGTGATCAACACCAGCTCCGGTGCCGGGCTGCAGGGCAGCGTCGGCCAGGGCAATTACGGCGCGGCCAAGGCGGGTATCGCGGGTCTCACACTGACCGCGTCGGCGGAGTTCGGGCGCTACGGCGTGACCGTGAACGCCATCGCCCCCGCCGCCCGCACCCGGATGACCGAGACGGTCTTCGCCGACACCATGGCCGCTCCCGGCGCGGGCTTCGACGCGATGGCGCCGGAGAACATCTCGCCGCTGGTCGTGTGGCTCGGCAGCTCCGAATCGGCCGGGGTGACCGGCCGGATGTTCGAGGTAGAGGGCGGAAAGGTCGCGCTGGCGCAGGGCTGGCTCCATGGTGCCCCGGTCGATCGCGGCGCCCGCTGGAACCCCGCCGAGCTCGGTCCGGTCGTCAAAGAACTGATCGAGAAGAGCACTCCGCCGGAGCCTGTTTACGGCGCATAGCTAACTCTGAGATGTGCAGGCCGGGAAAAGTCCCCGGCCTGCACTTATGGCATGTCACACATGTCCAGGGGGCTGGACGACTCTTGCTCTCCGCTGCGGGCATGTGACCGTGGGTTTACTATGGGCTACTGTTCGTCGATCCCGGAATGTGTCGCGACCGGGGGTAATTCTGCGCTGAAAAACTAAGGGGATGATCTAGCGCATGGCCATTGGTCGCATGTTGCGCGTGTTTGCCGCTGCGAGTGTGCTGGCCGGCTGTGCGCTATTAGGGCCGGCTGTCGCGATGGCCGCCCCGGAAAAACCATCCACACCTGCCGCACAGGCACCCGGCAGCGGAAGCAGCGGACAGGGCAACGGAAGTGGCGGCAATGGCGGTCAGAGCACCCCGGCCCCCAAGCTCGGTGAGCTGAGCCTGCCTGGTCAAGGCCAGAACCAGGGCAACAGCGAGCAGGACGATCCGGGTAACCCGCAGTCGGGTGCGTCGGTCGCAGACGAAGGCGAATGGACCCCGCTCACCATCCCCGGCCGATCGAGCGATGACATCCCCAAAAAGGAAGTCGCGGGCCCCCTCTCGGGTTCGGCCGCCGCCGGCTCCGCCGCGGCAGGCGCGGGCTCGGCAGCCGCGGGCGTCGTCCTCGGCACCGGTTCGGCCGGCCTCGGCGTCCTCCTCGGCACCGGGTCGGCGGGTCTCGGCGTAGTCCTCGGCTCAGGCTCCGCGGGCGCGGCCGCCATCCTCGGTACCGGCTCGGCAGGCGCGGCCGCGGTTCTCGGCACGGGTTCGGCGGGTGCCGCCGCGGTTCTCGGTACCGGCTCGGCCGCCGTCGGCTCGGCAGCGGCAGGCACCGGTTCGGCCGCTCTCGGCGTGGGCTCGGCTGTGCTCGGAACAGGTTCTGCCGCAGTCGGTTCCGCCGCTGCAGGTTCCGCGGCGGTAGGTTCCGCGGGTGCGGGATCGGCCGCCGTGGGTTCCGCCGCGGTCGGCTCGGCGGCAGTCGGATCGGCCTCGCCACTACTGTTGCTCCTGATCCCGATCCCCTCGGCCCCGGCCGCACCGGCCCTGCCCTCGATCGCCATCCCACCCGCGCCCGCCATCCCCGGTATTCCGAATATCGCTGTGGCAGTGCCTGTTCCGGCAGCCGCACCGCCCGCGATCGAGGCTCCGGCCGCACCACCGCCCGCCGCGGCCGCACCGGTACCGGCGGCCAAGCCGAACCACGAGTTCAAGCCGACCAGTGACAACAGTGGCCTGCCCGAACCCGAACTCCTTTCGGTGATCGGCGGCCTGATCGCGCTCACCCTGGCCGGAACCGGTTCGGGCGCAGTGAGTTTCCAAGGTGCCGCGGCAGCCCAAGCGCGGGTGAACGCGGCGCGTGCCGAGTTCTTCGGACCGAGGTCGTGAGGGGATCTTCGATGAGTAAGAGCACGACCCAGAGCGCTTCCCGGTCCTATCGCCGCGTCGCCGCCGCCGTCGACGCGGTGTGCGCGGTGGCCGCCGACTTCGACGCCACCAGCCTCGACGAGGTGGTCTACGCCATCTCGATGGAGCGCAAACGCGAAATCGAGATCACCAGCGCGAACCTCGGCCCCGGCGTGTGCGGTCAGCGCCGGTTCTATCCCGAACGCGACATCATCGTGCTCGCCGACGCCCTGCCGAGTCGCGATCACACCCTCGCGCACGAACTCGGCCACATCGTCTTCGACCACGAGGGCGCACCCGCGGTGGAGACGACCCTGGAAGTCAGCGACGACCTGATCGCCTACATGCTCAGCCAGCGCGCCCACGCGCAGATCGTCGACGACGGCTCCGACGACCTCGCCGAATGGGAGGCCGAGACCTTCGCGGCCATGCTCATGACCCGACTGCGCGTATTCAGCAACCGGGGCGCAGGCGTCTCGGTCCTTCGATTCGATGAGGCACTCGGATGACACTCTGGTTGACAGCCCTGCTGGTCTGGGTTGCCGCGGGTGCGCGAGTGGGTCGCGTGCTGGTGAAGCCCGCGACGACCGCCCGCGTGGCCATCGTCGTCGCGGTCGCCGCCGTGGCACTCGCGGTCACCGTCGCCATTCCCGAGATGGCTGTCGCCATCGACAATCTGATGAAGGGCGGTGTGCACAGCGGCTGGCTGTCCACCGGCATCGTCATCTCCGCCTGGATCCTGTTCACCACGGCCACCTCGGTGGTGGCCTCGGCCGCGTGGCCGGTGGTCTCGCGGCGCAACCTGCGCCAGGTCGCGATGGTCGTGTACGGCATCGGGGCGGTGGCGATCGCGATCACCCTGGCGTGGTCGTTCACCTTCGGCTGGATGGTGGTCGCGTTCGGCGCGGTGTTCATCGTGACCACCGGTCTGCGCAACCTGGACTGGACCATCCTCGGTCGCGGCATCGCCGTCTACATCACCGGCACCGCGTTGGTCGCGGTGCTCGCCGTCGCCAATGTGGGTCGTGCCTTCCAGCACGCCGCACCGACGCCGCCCGACGAGCCGCTGTGGGGATGGGTCGCGTGGGAGATCGCCGCGCTGCTGATCGCGCTGGGCGCGGTGTCGATCGTGATCGAGCTGTGGTGGCGGGCCAAGGTCCTGTTGCGCCGGATCCAGCCATTGCACAAGTTGATGGTCGGACGCTTCCCCGAGGTGGTCGCGCCCGAACAGAACGCCACCTCGGCGCAGCTCAAGGCCTCCGATCACATGGCACAGGTGATGGACGCGCTGTATCTGCTCTCAGGCAGCGGCATCGTCATCCCGGCTGCCGGTGAGCCGCCGAACTCGGTGTCGCAACGGGCCGCCGTGGTGGCCGAGTGGGCGCGAAATCCGTTGGGGGACTTGTTCGTAGACGCGCGCTGGATCGCGCCGCCGCCCGGATTGAGCCCGCGGGGCTGGGTCCTCGCGCTCGCGAACCAGTACGAGAACGCGGTGGCGGCCGCGAAGACGGCACCGCGGAACGCCGCTACTTCGAGCTGACCGGCCGGTCACGGCACAGAAAACGGGCCTGAGCTGGTGGGTTTCACCGTCTCAGGCCCGTTGTCTGCGTATCCGATGTTTACAGCCGTACCCAGGACACCATCAGGTGCGTCAGGCCGGCCGATGCGTGGATCCTATTCCGTTCCGTCCGGAGGAATTTCGGGCAAGCCTTCGCTGGCCCGCAGCTTCTCCGCCATCGAGGTGAGCAGATTCTGTGATTCTTCGGACAGGTCGAATGCCCTACTCGACAGTCGACGAAGTCCGTAACCCTGCAGCTGCGCGAGCAGCTCCAGGTCGTGATCGATCTTGGCCGCGTAAATATCGTTGAAGAAGTAGTCAGGCTTGACCTTGAAGAACTTCGCCAGGGCGGCCACCGTCTCATCGGACGGATTCGTTCGTTGTCCCGACCGCAACTGTGAGAGATACGGCTTCGAGATCGGATGCCCGGAGGCAGTCAGCGCAGCCGCAACCTCTGCGTTGGTGTGCGGCTTGCGCCCCGGGGGATGCACGGTTTCGAACAGCTTGTTCAGCCGCGCCGCGAAATCAGCCATTGTGAGCCGCCCAATTCCCTTCACTGTACTAACAGTCGTTATCTCGGATACGTATCATTGATATTAGCGGCTCAGTAACTGAAAACCTACGCCTGATTGGGGATTTCTCTACGATTTCCGACGCTCACCTGCGTGCAGGGGCGGCGGTGGCCGCGTTTGCGGGTCACGCCAACGACTCTTGTGGAGCGCGCGGGTGCCCGGGTTCGTGCCCGTCGCAGGGCTCTTCCTCCCCAACCCTACGGTAGCTCAAAGATAGCTGACATCTCATCATCCCCCTGCCCCCCGTGACTTTGTGGCGTACGACACGTTCCGGGCGCCCTGGGATGAATCTTCAACCTGGGCGCCCGGTTTCGGTATGGATCAGTCTACAGGCGTTCGATGATGGTTCCGGTCGCGAGTGCGCCGCCGGCGCACATGAGCACCATGGCAGTGCCCTGACCTGTGCGTTCGAGTTCGTGTAGCGCGGTTGTGATCAATCGGGAGCCGGTGGAGCCGACAGGATGCCCGATTGCGATCGCGCCGCCGTTTACATTTACACGTTCCATGTCAGGTTGATGTACGGCAGCCCACGAAAGTGCGACCGACGCGAATGCCTCGTTGATCTCGAAGAGATCGATATCGCCAATCGTCATTCCGGAGCGCTCGAGCAGCCGGGTGCACGCCTGTACCGGACCGTCGAGATGGAACTCCGGTTCGGCACCGACGAGTACCTGGGTATGAATCCGGGCGCGCGGGCGCAAACCCTTTCGGCGCGCGACGGTTTCGTCCATCAGCAGCACCGCGGCGGCACCGTCGGAGATCTGCGAGGAGGTGCCCGCGGTGTGGATACCGTCGGCGACGACCGGTTTCAGCGCGGCGAGTCCTTCGATGGTGGTCGCGCGCAGACCCTGGTCGCGGGCGACCTCCACCTTCTCGCCGGTGGCCACGCCCTCGCTGTCGAGTACCGGAGCCGAGATCGGGAGCACCTCACGGTCGTAGCGGCCCTCTGCCCATGCCTTGGCCGCCAATTGCTGTGAGCGCAAGCCGAATTCGTCGATGTCGGACCGGGTGATCCCGCGCCTGCGGGCGATGCGCTCGGCGGCGCCGAACTGGTCGGGCAGGTCGATCGACCACGACGCGGGCCGTCGCGGACCCGCCTCGGTGCCGACATTGGCGCCGAGCGGCACCCGGCTCATCGCCTCGACGCCGCACGCGACGCCGACGTCGATCGCACCGGTGGCGATGAGACCCGCGATGAGGTGGTTGGCCTGCTGAGCCGAACCGCACTGGGCGTCGATGGTGGTCGCGCCGGTCTGCCACGGCAGACCCGCGTGCAGCCAGGCGACGCGGGTGACGTTGTTGGACTGCTCGCCGGCCTGGGTGACGCAGCCGCCGATCACCTGCTCGACCTCGGCCGGGTCGAGGCCCGCCCGGTCGAGTAGTCCGCGCTGGGCCAGGCCGAGCAGTTCGGCGGCGTGCAGTCCCGAAAGTTGCCCTCGACGTTTGCCGATGGGGGTCCGCACGGCCTCGACGATCACGGGTGTGCCCATGTGATTCTCCCTCATAACTGCAACAGGTTCCGATCTTGAGCTCAGGGTAAAACCGCGAGGTTCTTCCGTCGCGGCGACCGCTATGCTTGAATGATTATAGAACGTGTTTCAGTTTGTCGAAGGAGACATCTGGTGGTAGATCCGAGCACCGAACACGCCGGCCCTGTGACGGGTGCCCGGCCGAACCTGCCGGACGGGTTCGACGTTACCGACCCCGACATCTACGCCGAGCGTGTTCCGGTGGAGGAGTTCGCCGAATTGCGGCGGTCGGCCCCGATCTGGTGGAACGAGCAGCCGCCCGAGACCGGCGGGTTCCACGACGACGGCTTCTGGGTGGTGAGCAAGCACGCCGACGTCAAGGAGGTGTCGCGCCGCAGCGATGTGTTCTCCACCTTCGAGAACACCGCCATCCCGCGGTTCAACGACGACATCGAGCGCGAGCAGATCGAACTACAGCGTTTCGTCCTGCTGAACAAGGACGCGCCCGAGCACACGAAGCTGCGCAAGCTCATCTCCAAGGGCTTCACGCCCCGCGCGGTCAACGGCCTGCGTGCCGAACTGTCGGCCCGTGCCGCCGACATCGTGCGAAGGGCGGCCGAGTCCGGCTCCGGCGACTTCGTCACCCAGGTGGCCGTCGAGCTGCCGCTGCAGGCGATCGCCGAACTGATCGGCGTGCCGCAGGAAGACCGGATGAAGGTCTTCGAGTGGTCCAACAGCATGACCGGCTACGACGATCCCGACAACGTTGATATCGATCCGGTGGCCGCGTCGGTGGGGTTGCTCGGCTACTCCTACCAGATGGCGGAGGCCAGAAAGACCTGTCCGGCCGATGATCTGGTGACCACACTGGTCGAGGCCGACGTCGACGGTGAGTCGCTGACGCCCGAGGAATTCGGCTTCTTCGTCATCCTGCTCGCGGTCGCGGGCAACGAGACCACCCGCAACGCTATCAGCCACGGGATGATGGCGTTCATGGAGAACCCCGACCAGTGGGAGCTCTACAAGAAGGAGCGTCCGGCCACCGCGGTGGACGAGATCATCCGCTGGGCGAGCCCGATCACCTCCTTCCAGCGCACCGCGCTCGAGGACACCGAGCTGGCTGGGGTGCAGATCAAGAAGGGGCAGCGGCTGGTGATGCTGTACGCCTCGGCGAACTTCGATGAAGAGGTTTTCGAGCAGGCGGACAAGTTCGATATCACCCGCAAGGACAATCAGCACCTGTCCTTCGGTGGCACCGGCGCCCACTTCTGCGTCGGGGCCAATCTGGCCCGGCTCGAAATCGACCTGATCTTCAACGCGATTGCTGACCAGCTGCCCGATATCACGCAAATCGGTGATCCGAAGCGGCTGCGTTCGGGTTGGCTCAATGGGATCAAGGAGCTGCCGGTCGATTACAAGCCCGCCGGTTGCCCTGTCGCGCACTGAGTCGCTGACAACGAGAACAGCCCGGGACCGAAAGGTCCCGGGCTGTTCTCGCGTTTACCGCTATATGGGGCGCGTGGTAGCGACCGCGCGGTCTACTTCCCAGAAAGCGCGCAAAGCGGCGATCTTTCCCTCGGCGTCGACCTTGTAGGTGAACACACCCTCGGCGTCGATGACGTGGCCGGCCATGGTGGTGCGGATCAGGCCGGTGAAGGCGATTTCATTGCCGCACGCGAAGGAGTCCTCGAAGCGGAATTCGATGGATTCGGTGAGCGCGATGGCTTTGTCCCAGAAGCCGCCGATGGCCTCGTGGCCCTGGTGGCCGACGCCCTCGGGGTCGAAACCCGAAGGGCCGACGGGGTCTTCGACAATGCCGTCCTCGGCGAAAAGGGCCACCCAGGCGGCGCGGTCCTTGGCCCGGACCGCGGCCTGGGATGCCAGGCCGGCGGCGCGGGCGGAGTTCTCGACTACGGTGTCGGTCATGGCGCTACCTTCGCGATGATGGGGTCGGCGATGTACTTCTCGGCGAAGCGGCGCAGCGAGTCCTGCTTGGCCGCCAGCTCGCCGTCGAACCCGATACCGTCGGCCAGCCAGGGCACCACGATGTTGTCGGTGACGCCCGCGTCGGCCAGATCCTGATAGCCGTCGCGACCGAACTTGTCGATGCAGACGGACTGGATCTCGAACGACTCCTCGGACCTGCCGTACTCCGCACGTAGATCGCGCAGCGTGCCGATGGTGGTGACCAGGTCGTCGAACTTCATCATCGCCGAGGTCCAGCCGTCACCGATGCGGGCGGCCCGGCGCAACGCCGGACCGGTGTGCCCACCGATGTAGAACGGCACCCGCTCGCTCGGCGCCGGACTCATCTGCAGCTGGTCGAAATCGAAGAAGTCGCCGTGGAATTCGACCATGCCGCCGTCGAGGACGAGCCGGATGACCTCGATCATCTCATCGACCCGTGCGCCACGGCGGGCGTAGGGAACCCCGCACCATTCGAATTCCTCGGGTGCCCAGCCGATGCCGATGCCGAAGCCGAACCGGTTGCCCGACATATTGGCGATCGAGCCGACCTGGCGGGCCAGCAGCAGCGGATTGCGCGAGCCGAGCTTGAGGACGTTGGTGTAGAACCGCAGCTTCGTGGTCACCGCGGCCATGGTCGCGGCGGCGATCAGAGGGTCTGCCCAGGGTGTGTCCGGGCCCCAGAAGCGGCTGCCGTCGGGGGTGTAGGGGTAGTCGGCGGCCTGCGACTTCATGTAGAACAGCGAGTCGGGCAGCCCGATGGAGGTGAACCCGCATTCTTCGGCCGTTTTGGCCAGCTCGGTGAGCTGTTCCAGTGGGCTCAGCGCGATACCGAGAGTGAACTTCATACTGGACGCTCGCTTCCTACAACCCACATCGAAAAGTACTGGGAGCCACCGCCGTACGCGTGCCCAAGGGCCTTGCGCGCATTCGGTACCTGGTACGCGCCCGCGCGCCCCATCACCTGCTTGGCCGCTTCGGCGAACCGGATCAGGCCCGAGGCGCCGATCGGGTTGGACGAGAGAACGCCACCCGACGGGTTCACCGGGATTCGCCCACCGATTTCCGTCTCACCCTTGTCGGTGAGTTTCCAGCCGTCGCCCTCGGCCGCGAAGCCGAGATTCTCCAGCCACATCGGCTCGAACCAGGAGAACGGCACGTAGATCTCGGCGACGTCGATCTCTTCCAGGGGATCGGTGATCCCGGCCGACTCCCACAGGGCCGCGGCCGCGACCCGGCCCGCCTGCGGATTCACCTGGTCGCGACCGGAGAAGGTGGTCGGCTCGGTGCGCATCGCGGTGCCGTGTACCCAGGCCACCTTCTTGCCCTCGGCTTCGACCACCGCGGCGGCCTCGGCATCGCCGATCACCACGGCGCACGCGCCGTCCGACGACGGGCAGGTCTCGTCGAAACGGATAGGGTCCCACAGCATTTGGGAGGCCAGCACCGACTCGATGGTGATGTCGGGCTGATGCAGGTGCGCGAGCGGGTTCTTCGCGCCGTTGCGCCGATCCTTCACCGCCACCATCGCACCGATGTGCAGTGGCGCGTTCGAGCGACGGATGTAGGAGCGCACGTGCGGAGCGAAGTAGCCGCCCGCGCCCGCGCCGACCGGCATGGTGAACGGCACCGGAATCGACAACGCCCACATGGCATTCGACTCCGACTGCTTCTCCCAGGCGATGGCGAGGACGCGCTTGTGCACCCCGCCCTGCACCAGGTTGGCGGCGACGACGCCGGTCGAGCCGCCGACCGAGCCCGCGGTGTGCACGCGGATCAACGGCTTGCCCGCCGCGCCGAGCGCCTCGGCCATGTACAGCTCGGGCATCATGACGCCCTCGAAGTAGTCGGGGGCCTTGCCGACGACGACAGCGTCGATGTCGGCGATGGTCAGACCCGCGTCATCGAGTGCGCGATCGATGGCCTCACGGCACATGCCCGCCATGGACACGTCCGTACGTTTTGTCACGTGATGGGTTTGGCCGGTGCCGAGCACCGCTGCGGGGAAGCTCACTTGACCTCCATGACGGCGACCAGATTCTGCTGCAGCGCAGGGCCGCTGGTCGCATGAGCGAGGGTCCGGTTCGCGGTGCCGGACATGATGGCTTTGGCGGCGCTGCCGATTCGTTCGAGACCCGCCGCGAACATCGGGTTGGCGGCGAGGGCGCCACCGGAGGGGTTGATGCGGGTGTCCGCGGACAGCCCGATCGCTTCCGCGAGGATCAACTGCTGGTGACTGAACGGCGCGTGCAGCTCGGCGACGTCGAAGCTGGTATCGCCGCCGGTCGCCACCGCGGCCGCCTTGGTGGTGGAGGGAGAGCGCGTCAGATCGCGACTGCCCAGTGCCTGGGCGTCGATGTTGTGCGCGATTCCGGTGATCCACGCGGGTCGCTCGCAGAGCTCTCGTGCGCGATCGCCGACCGCGAGCACGATCGCGGCCGCGCCGTCGGTGATCGGCGCGATGTCGTGGGCGCGCAGCGGGTCGGCCACATAGGGTGCGCCGAGGTCACCGCCCGCGACCGCCGCCATGTCCTGCTCGGTCCACCGGCCGGAATCCAGACCGGCACGCGCCTGCAAACCCGCGATCGAGACCGCGTCGGGCCACAGCGGTCCGACCAGATAGGGGTCGAGCTGCATGGTCAGCACCTGGCGCAGCGTGCCGGCCGACGACTTGCCGAAGCCGTACACGAGTGCGGTCTGCGCCTGTCCGGAACGCAGCTTCACCCACGCTTCGTAGAGCGCCCATGCGGCGTCCATCTCCACGTGCGACTCGTTGATCGGTGGAACGGCGCCGATCGCATCGATCGCCGAGATGAACGAGAACGCACGTCCGGCAAGGAAATCGGAGGACCCAGAGCACCAGAAGTCGATATCGGACTTGGTGATGCCGAGCTCGGCGTAGAGCTGCTGGAAGCACGGCACGAGCATCTCGACGCCGTTGGTGGTGCCGTGGGTTTCGGGTACGTGTGGTGCGTGGGCGAAGCCCACCACCGCGATCTCGGGCAGGCTCGCGTCGCTGCCGGAGGATGCTGATGTGGTCAACGTCGCCTCTCTAGAGGTGGTGCTGGTAGGACTCGTAGGGAGCGTCGGGCTCCCCGGTGGGCCGGAAGTGGTCGATATTGGCCAGCGTGTGGCCCCACTCCTCGCGGGGCTTCCACACCGCCTCGACCTGCATGCCCATGCGCACCTCGTCGGCCTCGCAGCCGAGGATCAGGTGCAGGACCGGGATGTCGGCGCCGTCGAGGAGCACATAGGCGGCCACGTACGGCGGCTTGATCCGCTGGCCGAGGAACGGCACGTTGACGATGCAGAAGGTGGTCACCGTGCCCTTGTCGGACAGCTCGACCAGGTCGTCGGTGGGTCTGCCGTCGGTCGGGTTGGCGCCGCGCGGCGGGAAGTACACTCGCCCGCCTGCTTCGGAACGGCCGCCGATGAGCTTGCCCTCGGCCAGCCCGCGCAGGTAGACGGTCTCCTGAGGGGAGGCGGTGTGCTTGTAGTCGAGGTCGACGGGTGTGGTCAGCATGGTGACCGGTTCTTGTTCGGAAGGGGTCGCGGTGCTGGTGTTCTCGCCGGGCTCGAAGCAGGCGATGTCCTGGATGCGGCCGGTGCGCTCGTCCGCCCAGCGGGCACTGACCCGCATTCCGGTACTGAGCTGACCGGGTTCGGTGACGTCGAGCGCGTGCAGCAGAGCGGTGTCGGCGCCGTCGAGCTGGATCAGCGCCCAGGCGAACGGGCGATCGAACGGCTGGCCGGGTAGTGGCTCCGACACCCAGGTCCACGACTTGACGGTGCCGGTCGCGGCGACCTCGACCAGCTCGTCCAGCGCCGCGCTGGTGAGCGGATCGTATTCTGGTGGTGGCACGAGTATCCGGCCGTCGCTGCCGCGAGCGCCGAGTATTCGGCCCTCGCGCAGTCCGGTCAGAAATGCACCGATGATGGGTCCGACGGACCTGGTGTAGTCGAATCGCACCCGGAGGGGTGCACTCAATACTTCCACTGCGGTATTCCCCTGGGTCACGATATCGAGTAGAACAGGTTCTTATTCTGCTCGCAAGGATTCGCCGAAAGGGCGCCGATCATGAAATTCGGACTGCAACTCGGATACTGGGGCGCACAGCCCCCCGTCGGCGTCGGTGAGCTGGTGATCGCGGCCGAGGAATCGGGCTTCGACGCGGTGTTCGCGGCCGAGTCCTGGGGGTCGGATGCCTTCGCGCCGCTGGCCTGGTGGGGCTCGTCGACGTCGCGGGTGCGGCTGGGTACCTCGGTCGCGCAGATGTCGGCGCGCACGCCCGCTGCCACCGCGATGCACGCGCTCACCCTGGACCACCTCAGCGGCGGACGGGCCGTTCTCGGGCTCGGCGTCTCGGGTCCGCAGGTGGTCGAGGGCTGGTACGGGCAGCCGTTCGCCCAGCCGCTGCGGCGCACGCGCGAGTACGTCGACATCGTGCGCAAGGTGCTCGCGCGTGAGGCGCCGGTGACCTCGGACAGCGCGCACTACGGGCTGCCGTACGGCGGCCCAGGTGCGACCGGGCTCGGCAAACCGCTCAAGCCGATCGTGCACCCGCTGCGCGCTGATCTGCCGATCTGGCTGGGCGCGGAGGGGCCGAAGAACATCGCGCAGACCGCCGAGATCGCCGACGGCTGGCTCGCGATCTACTACGCGCCCCGACTGGCGGGCATGTACAACGAGTGGCTCGACGAGGGCTTCGCCCGGCCCGGTGCTCGCCGTTCGCGCGAAGACTTCGAGATCGCCGCGAGCGCGCAGGTGGTGATCACCGACGATCCGGCGGCGGAGATCGAGCGGATGCGCTGGGTGAGCGCGCTCTACATCGGCGGCATGGGCGCGCCCGAGCTGAATTTCCACGCTCAGGTGTACAAGCGGATGGGCTACGGCGCCGAGGTGGACGAGATCTCCGCGCTGTTCCAGGCGGGGCGCAAGGCCGAGGCCGCCGCGGCGGTGCCCGACGAGCTGATCACCGACACCGCGATCTTCGGTGACGAGGCGCATGTGCGCTCCCGGTTGAAGGAATGGGAAGACGCGGGCGTGACGATGATGCTGATCTCGGTATCGAATGTCGAACAAATGAGTCTTCTCCAACCCCTTGTTGCTTTGTAGAACGCGTTCTAAATTCGAAGGGTGAACAGCCAGCAGACAACGCAAGTCCTCGGACTGTGGAATATCGCCGCGACAGATCCCCAGCGGATCGCCGTCGTCGACCCGGATGGCAGAGAGATCACCTATCGAGAATTGGCGACTCTGGCCAATCGCTACGCCAACGGACTACGCGGCATCGGATTGCGCACAGGCGACGTCGTGGTCAGCATGCTGCACAACGGCGTGGAGGCGATTGCCGCGTACTTCGCCGCGTACCAGGCGGGGCTGTACATCGTCGCGGTGAACTGGCATCTGACCGCGCCCGAGATCGCCTACATCCTCGGAGACAGTGACTCCGCGGCCTTCCTGGCCAGCGAACGGTTCGCGGCCACCGCCGCCGAGGCCGCCGACCTCGCCGAACTGCCGGAGAACGCCCGGTTCTCCGTCGGCACAGTGCCCGGCTTCCGGCCGGTGTCGTGGCTCGGCGCCGCCGACACCGGCAGGCCGTCGGAGCGTTCGGTCGGCGCGCCGATGCTCTACACCTCGGGAACCACGGGGCGGCCCAAGGGCGTTCGCCGTCCGCTCACCGGTGCCGATCCGGATACCGTTCCCGCGCCGAACAGGGCGTTCTTCAGCCTGTTCGAGCTGGCACCCTACGACGACCACGTGCACATCTGCGGCTCGCCGCTCTATCACACGGCCGTGCTGAACTTCTCGACCATCTCGATCCAGCTGGGGCACAAGCTCGTTCTGATGGACCGATGGGACGCGCAGGATATGCTCGCGCTGATCGAGCGGCACAAGGTGACGCACAGCCACATGGTGCCCACCCAGTTCCATCGCCTGCTCGCCCTGCCCGAAGACGTGCGCGCCCGCTACGACGTGTCCTCGCTGCGCAGCATGGTGCACGGTGCGGCGCCGTGTCCGCCGCAGACCAAACGGCAGATGCTCGAGTGGTGGGGACCGGTCGTCACCGAGTACTACGCGGCCACCGAGGGCGGCGGCACCGTGATCAACGGAACCGAGTGGCTGGCCAAGCCGGGTTCGGTGGGCAAGGCCTGGCCGTGGTCGGTGATCAAGGTGCTCGACGAGACCGACGGCACCGAACTGCCCGCGGGCAAAGAGGGCATGGTCTACATGCGGATGGGCGCGTCGAGCTTCGAGTACCACCACGCCAAGGAGAAGACCGACGAGTCGCGCGTCGGTGACCTGTTCACCGTCGGCGACATCGGCTACCTCGACGAAGACGGCTACCTGTTCCTGTGCGACCGGCGCTCGGATCTGATCCTGTCCGGTGGCGTGAACATCTACCCGGCCGAGATCGAGGGGGTGCTGATGAGCCACCCCAAGGTGGCCGACGTAGCGGTTCTCGGTGTGCCGGACCCGGATTGGGGCCAGCAGGTGAAGGCGTTCGTGCAGCCGGTCGCCGACACCGAGGGCAGCGACGAACTCACCGCCGACATTCTGGAATTCGCCGCCGGTCAGCTCGCGAAGTACAAGCTGCCCCGCACGGTGGAATACCGTGCGGAGCTGCCCCGCGATCCCAACGGAAAGCTGTACAAGCGCCGCCTGCTCTGAATTGGCGTTCCCGCTCAGACGGGCTCGCGCCACTCCGGCTTGAGCCCGAAGAGCGGGAACAGGCGCTGGGTGTCGAGGAAGAAGTTGAGGCCGGCGATGGTGTCGCCCTCGAGTTCGAGCACCGTGATCGACCACGGCACCCAGACGCCGGGCTCCTCGCTCGGCTTGTAGTGGCCGAAGGCGGGCGAACCGTTGGCGCCGCCCAGCGGCACCATCCGCGAATTGCGGCACGCGCTGCCCGTGCTGAGCATGAACGCGGCCACGTTCTCCGGGCCCGAGATCCAGAGATCGAACGGCGGCATCGACAGCGCCACATCGGCTTTGAGCAGGGTGGTGAGCGCATCCATGTCGTAGGCCTCGAACGCCTTGACGAAGTCGTCGATCAATTTGCGCTGATCGGGATCGGTCTCGTCGAAACTGTCGGCCACGCTCGGCTGCACCTTCGACATGGTGGCCCTGGCCCGCTGTAGCGCGCTGTTCACCGACGCCGGCGACATCATCAGTGCCTCGGCGGTCTCACCCGCGGAGAAGCGAAGCACCTCGCGCATGATCAGGATCGCGCGCTGGGTGGCGGGCAGATGCTGGCAGGCCGCGACGAAGGCAAGGCGCAGTGTGTCTCTGGTGGAGGCGTGGTCGGCCGGGTCGGCGCCGAAGGCGAGCGCGTTCGGGATCGGCTCGATCCACACGTAATCGGGCTGTGGCATGGGCAGCGGTGAATCCGGGCGGCCCGGCCCGTTGAGATCCATCGGCCTCGCGCGGCTCTGTGGACGATCCAGCATGTCCAGACAGATATTGGTGGCGATCTTGTAGAGCCACGAGCGCAGGCTCGCGCGACCCTCGAAGGAATCGTAGGAGCGCCAGGCGCGGGTGAAGGTTTCCTGCACCGCGTCCTCGGCCTCGAACGAGGAGCCGAGCATGCGGTAGGCATACGCGCACAACTCGCGCCGATGGGACTCGAATTCGGCCAGCACGGCGGGATCGGGGCCGGTGGTCGCGGTTGTGGCGTCGGTCATAGCCTCACGATGCCACAGGGGTCCGACACTCGACAGGGGAGAAAACGAACTATCGCGATTTCGCGAACTTTGCGTGGATGCGATGAATCCGCGCCGATCGCCGCGTCTACATGTTCGAGACCGCAACGACGCCCCGAAAGGCTGATCCCATGAGCAACAAGATGATCTTCATCAACCTCCCCGTCGCCGACCTCGACCGCTCCAAAGGCTTCTACGAGGCGCTCGGCTGGAAGGTGAACGAGGACTTCACCGATCAGAACGCGGCATGCATCGTCGTCGACGACAACATCTGCCTGATGCTGCTGACCAAGGACTTCTTCACCACGTTCAGCAAGCGCCCGATCGCTGACACCGGGGCTGCTATCGGTGCCGCTTACGCGTTGTCGCTCGGCAGCGCGGCGGAGGTCGACGCGCTCACCGAGGCGGCCGTGGCGGCGGGCGCCACCGAGGAGGCCAACGACGACAAGAAGGCCCAGGAGGCCCAGGTCGGCATGCACGGCCGCACCTTCATCGACCCCGACGGCCACCAGTGGGAGCCGTTCTACATGGACTACCCGGGCGCGTAGACCCTCACCGCAGTCAGGGCGCCGGGCGCAGAGCCCGGCGCCCTGAGGCGTGTCAGGAGCCGGTGAAGTTCGGCTTGCGCTTCTCGGCGAAGGCTCGCGGCCCTTCCTTGGCGTCGGCTGATCTGAACACCTCGATGCCGATCTTCGCCTCGATGGGGAACGCCTCGTTCTCCGGCATGGCCTCGGTTTCACGCAGGGTGCGCAGCATCGCCTGGACGGCGAGAGGGCCGTTGTCGGCGATCTGGCCTGCCAGCGCCATGGCCTTGTCGAGGGCGGTTCCGTCGGGGACAACGTGTCCGATCAGGCCGATCTCCTTGGCCTCGGCAGCGGTGATATGCCGACCGGTCAGCAGCAGATCAGCGGCCACCGTGTACGGGATCTGC
The DNA here is from genome assembly GCF_042719755.1 of Nocardia sp. NPDC058519. Taxonomy (NCBI): domain Bacteria; kingdom Bacillati; phylum Actinomycetota; class Actinomycetes; order Mycobacteriales; family Nocardiaceae; genus Nocardia; species Nocardia sp. NPDC058519. The sequence continues at coordinate 76,606 of NZ_JBHXNK010000005.1, forward strand.
CGGGCCAGCCGCACCGCGGAACCACCGAGCGGGAACAGGCCCCAGCGGGCCTCGGAGACGCCGAACTTGGCGCTTTCCCCGGCCACGCGCAGGTCGGTGCCCTGCAGGATCTCGGTGCCACCGGCAATAGCCGGGCCCTCGACGGCCGCGATCAGCGGCTTGGCCAGTCGCCGCCCCTTCAGCAGCGCGGGGAGGTAGGCGGGGTCCCAGCTGCCGGAGGAGGCGGTGTCCCCCGGATGCTGCGAGCTCATCGCCTTCAGATCCATTCCCGCGCAGAAGGCCCCGCCCGCACCGGTGAGGATCGCGACGCGGATGTCGGGATCGCTGTCCACCTGGTCCCAGGCGTCGCGCATGATCGCCATCATCTCGCCGGACAGGGCGTTGCGCGCCTCCGGCCGATTCATGGTGACGATGAGGACATGGTCGCGCTTCTCGACCAGGCAGTGGGCCATTTCGATACTCCTGACAAGTTGAGTCTTGTCAGAAACAGTAACACGTTCTATTTTTGTCCTGTGAGCTACAACATAGCCGATCTCGTCGAACATGCCGTCGACTTGATGCCCGACCGGATCGTGCTGGTCGGCGAGCATCGAGAGTCGACCTACGCCGAACTGGAGGAGCGGGCCAACAAGTTGGCCCACTACCTGCTGGAACAGGGTGTGCGTCCCGGCGACAAAGTCGGAATCTATTCCAGGAACACCGTGGAGGCCGTCGAAGCGATGGTGGCCGTCTTCAAGGCGAGGGCGGTGATGATCAATGTCAATTTCCGCTATGTCGAGAACGAGCTGCTGCACATCTTCGACAACTCCGACATGGTGGCGCTGATCCACGAGCGCCGCTACACCGACAAGGTGGCGGCGGTGCGGGAGAAGGTGCCCGCCCTGAAGACGGTGATCGTCGTCGATGACGGCACCGACGAGCCGACCGGCGCCGATACCGTGGAATACGAAGCAGCGCTGGCCGATGCGTCGGGTGAACGCGACTTCGAGGAGCGCTCGCCCGACGACATCTACATGCTCTACACCGGTGGCACCACGGGTCTGCCCAAGGGCGTGATGTGGCGGCACGAGGATGTCTGGCGGGTACTCGGCGCCGGCATCAACTTCGTCACCGGCGAGTACACCAAGGACGAATGGGAGCTGGCCAAGATCGGCGCGGCCAACCCGCAGATGGTGCGCTTCCCGATCCCGCCGATGATCCACGGCGGCTCACAGTGGGCCACCTTCCACAGCCTGTTCGGCGGTGGCAAGGCCGTGATGATCCCCGAGTTCAGCGGGCACGGTGTCTGGCAGGCCGTCGACAAGCACGGCATCAACCTGATCTTCATCACCGGTGACGCGATGGCCCGCCCGATGCTCGACGCCCTCGCCGAAGGCAACCCGGAAACCGGTGAGCCCTACGATCTTTCGACCCTGTACGTGCTGGCCAGCAGTGCGGCGCTGTTCTCGCCGTCGCTCAAGGACAAGTTCCTCGAAGTGCTGCCCAACCGGATGATCTCCGACTCCATCGGCTCCTCGGAGACCGGATTCGGCGGCCTGTCCCTGGTCGCCAAGGGTGCCACCCACACCGGTGGCCCCCGGGTGAAGATCGACGCGGCCACCCAGGTGCTCGACGAGGAAGGCAATCCGGTCGAACCGGGTTCCGGCGTCGTCGGCCTGCTGGCGCGCAGCGGGCACATCCCGCTCGGCTACTACAAGGACGAGGTCAAGTCGGCCGCGACGTTCAAGGAGTTCAACGGGGTCCGCTTCGCGATCCCCGGCGACTACGCGCGCGTCGAGGAAGACGGCTCGGTCACCATGCTCGGCCGCGGTTCGGTGAGCATCAACAGCGGTGGCGAGAAGATCTACCCCGAAGAGGTGGAAGGCGCCCTCAAGGCCCACCCCGAGATCTTCGACGCCCTGGTCGTCGGCGTCGAGGACCAACGCTGGGGCCAGCGGGTCTGCGCGGTCATCCAGTGTCGCGGCGGGAACCGCCCCACCCTGGCCGACCTGAAGCCGATCCTCGCCCAGGAGATCGCGTCCTACAAGCAACCACGCAGCCTGTGGTTCGTCGACGAGATCAAACGCTCGCCCGCCGGCAAGCCGGACTACCGCTGGGCCAAATCCCAGACCGACGAGCGCCCTGCGGACGAGCATGCGGAGGCAGGCTCGGCCTAACGTCGAGCGATGAAAGTCGTGGCCCGTCCAGCGTTTTCGCTGGGCGGGCCATTGTCGTGCCCGGCGGCGAACAGGGCGCGGTCGGTCGCCGGGATCCAGCATCCGAGGGCGGCATCGCGGTTGTAGGTGCCGCGCACGTGGTCGACAAGGTGGGCGAGTTCAGGGTGGCGGTTGGCCGTCTTCCACAGCAGGGCGAAGGGATAGGCCGGGACCGGGTCGGTGATCGGAATCTGGCGGCTGTCCGGGTGCCATGGCGTGCTTGTCGCCTCGCCGGTGAAGGTGGCCAGAGTGCGGGAGGCGGTGACCTGCTCGACGATGCGCGCCATCGGCACAGCTCTTGGACCGGTCTCGACGCGGATGCCGCTGAATCGGCTGAGGTGGTCGTAGAAGTCGGCCCACTCGGAGTGCACGGCGGCGCCGGGCACCCAGGCGGTGAACGGGCGCAGGTCGTCGAGGGTGACGTGGGCGCGGGTGGCGAGCGGATGGTCCTTGCCGACAAGCAGCCGCAGTGGTTCGAGGTAGGCGGGGATGGCGGTGATGTCCCTCGGCAGCGGCGCGGCGGCCCAGTGCGCCCGGGCGAAGGCGGCGTCGACCTTGCCTTCGATCACGGCGTTGCGCGGCGTTGTGCTCGCGATGACCGTCTCGACGTCGGCAACCGGTCGCTGGCTCCGATAGAACCGCATCACCTCGGCGTCGGCGATCCGGTCGCCGTGCACCGCGACCCGCAACGGCGTGCGGACCGCGCGTATCGCGGCGTCGGCGGAAGCCAGGATGGCCCTCGCGTGCGGTAGGAAGCGCAGCCCGATGGGCGTGAGTACGGCCCCGGTCGGTGTCCGCTCGAACAGTGCCGTCCGCAGTTGCGCCTCGATCTTGGCGACGCGTTTGGAGACCGATTGCTGGCTGATGCCGAGTAGGTCGGCGGCATAGCTGAACTGACCTTCCTCTGCCACGGCGACGACTGTGCGCACAGCAGCGAGATCGAGATCCATCTCCACCTCCTCATACAGGCATTGGGTGTGCACCAGGGCGCGTCGGTTGTTCGACCTACCACCGTGACACGGGTTCGAATGCAGCACGATCCGGTCGTATGCCCCTGGACCACAGCGGTACCGAGGGTAACGAGCCGGCGCGACAGTCGACAGCGTGAGGCGGTTCCTGGTGGGCGATTCAGCTTCCTTCGTGCATCTGCACAACCATACGGAGTTCTCGATGTTGGATGGGATGGCCAAGGTCGGCCCGATGTTCGCCGAGGCGCAACGGCTCGGAATGCACGCGGTGGGGATGACCGATCACGGCAACATGTACGGGGCATCCGACTTCTTCCGGCAGGCGCAGCGGTCCGGTATCAAGCCCATCATCGGCATCGAGGCGTACGTGGCGCCGGGTTCGCGACGGTCGACCGATCGGGTGCGGTGGGGTGATCCGTCGCAGAAGGCCGATGACGTGTCGGGATCGGGTGCCTACGTCCACATGACGATGCTCGCGGCGAACGCCGTCGGCCTGCGGAATCTGTTCACCCTGTCCTCGCTCGCCTCGTTCGAGGGTCAGCTGGGCAAGTGGCCGCGGATGGACGCCGAGCTCATCGCCGAATACGCCGACGGAATCATCGCGACTACCGGCTGCCCTTCGGGAGAGGTGCAGACCCGATTGCGCCTCGGCCAGTTCGACGCGGCGTATCAGGCCGCCGGAACCTGGCGTGAGATCTTCGGCCACGGCAACTTCTACCTCGAACTGATGGACCACGGCCTCGCCATCGAGCGCCGAGTCCGCGAGGACCTGCTCGCGATCGGGGCCAAGGCCGGCATCGCACCGCTGGCGACCAACGACTGCCACTATGTGCTGCGAGGTCAGTCCGCGGCGCACGAGGCGATGCTGTGCGTGCAGACCGGCAAGACGCTCTCGGACCCCACCCGCTTCCGGTTCGGCGGCGACGGCTACTACCTGAAATCGGCCGTCGAGATGCGCGCCCTGTGGGACGACGAGGTGCCTGGCGCGTGCGATGCGACGATCGCGATCGCCGAACGCGTCGAACCGTACGACGAGGTGTGGGCGTTCCAGGACCGGATGCCGGTGTTCCCGGTCCCCGACGGACACGACCAGGACAGCTGGTTGCGCGTCGAGGTGGATGCCGGACTGCGGTGGCGGTTCCCTGGCGGTGTCCCCGACAGCTACCGCGACCGTGCGCGATTCGAGCTGGATATCATCCGGGACAAGGGATTTCCCGCCTATTTCCTGGTCGTCGGCGACCTTGTCGCGCACGCGCGAGAGGTCGGTATCCGGGTGGGACCCGGGCGCGGATCAGCAGCCGGTTCGCTCGTTGCCTACGCCCTTGCCATCACCAATATCGATCCGATCGAGCACGGGCTGCTCTTCGAACGCTTCCTCAACCCCGAGCGGCCGTCCGCGCCCGATATCGACATCGACTTCGATGACCGGCGGCGCGGCGAGATGATCCGCTACGCCACACAGCGCTGGGGCGCCGACAAGATCGCGCAAGTGATCACCTTCGGCACCATCAAAACGAAGGCTGCGATCAAGGATGCCGCCCGCGTCCAGTTCGGCCAGCCCGGATTCGCCCTCGCCGACCGGATCACGAAATCCCTGCCGCCGACAGTGGCGGCCAGGGACATTCCCGTTGCCGGGATCATGGATCCCGCCCACGAGCGCTACGGCGAGGCCGCCGAGGTACGCACGCTGATCGAGTCCGATCCGGACGTGCGCACCATCTACGACACGGCGGTCGGGCTGGAGGGAATGGTTCGAGGCGCCGGAGTGCACGCATGCGCGGTGATCATGTCGTCCGAGCCGCTGCTGGGGGTGGTTCCGCTGTGGCGGCGCCCGCAGGACGGAGCCGTCATCACCGGGTGGGACTATCCGTCGTGCGAAGCCATCGGCCTGCTCAAGATGGACTTCCTCGGCCTGCGCACACTCACCGTGATCGGCGACAGCCTGGACAACATTCGCGCGAACCGCGGCATCGAACTCGACCTGGACACTCTCGATCTCGACGATCCGGCCGCGTACGCCATGCTCGCCCGTGGCGACAACCTCGGTGTGTTCCAGCTGGATTCGGCGGGGATGCGGGAACTGCTGCTGAAGATGGCGCCGACCGAATTCAACGACCTGGTCGCCTCGAACGCGCTGTACCGGCCGGGGCCGATGGGCGTCGGCGCGCACTGGTCCTATGCCGATCGTAAGAACGGGCGCGAGGCCGTCACCCCGATCCATCCGGAGCTCGACGGCGCGCTACAAGAAATTCTGTCCGAGACCTACGCACTCATCGTCTATCAGGAACAGATCATGCAGCTCGCGCAGCGGGTGGCCGGGTACACCCTCGGTCAGGCCGATCTGCTGCGTCGTGCCATGGGCAAGAAGAAGCCCGAAGTGCTTGCGATGGAGTTCGAGAACTTCCGTAACGGTATGCACCGCAACGGGTACGGCGACGATGCCGTCACCGCGCTGTGGGAGGCGGTGCTGCCGTTCGCCGGTTACGCCTACAACAAGTCGCACGCCGCCGGATACAGCCTCATCATGTACTGGACCGCTTATCTCAAGGCGAACTATCCCGCGGAATTCATGGCGGCATTGCTGACCTCGGTCGGTGACGACAAGGACAAGACAGCGATCTACCTTGCTGATTGCCGCAAGCGCGGGATCCGGGTGCTGCCACCGGACGTCAACGAATCAGTTGCCACCTTCTCTCCGGTGGGTACCGACATCCGCTACGGGCTCGAAGCGGTTCGCAATGTGGGTGCGCCGGTGGTCGCGGCGATAGTCCGGGCGCGCGAGACCGGTGGCGCGTTCACGGGATTCTCCGACTATCTGGACAAGGTCGACATCGCGGCCTGCGCCAAGAAGGTCGTCGAATCACTGGTCAAAGCAGGGGCATTCGACTCACTTGGACACAGTCGACAGGGCCTGTACAAGGTGCATTCGGAGGCGATCGATGCGGTGGTCGGAATCAAGAAGGCCGCTGCAGCAGGGCAATTCGATCTCTTCGTGACCGCTGAAACGTCGGTCGGCAGCTTCGCTGTACCGGTCCCCGAGCAAGAATGGGACGAGCGGCAGCGTCTGGCCTACGAGCGGGAGATGCTCGGGCTCTACGTCTCCGGGCATCCGCTCGACGGAGTCGCGAACACGCTGGCCGCGCTCGCGGACACGTCGATCACCGCAGTGCTAGAAGGCCGGATTCCGCACGGCCGTACCGTCGTTCTCGGCGGCATCGTCGTCGCGATCGATCGGCGGGTGAACAAGAAGGGGGAGCCGTGGGCGATCGTGCAGATCGAGGACCTCGAAGCGGGCTCTGAGGTCCTGTTCTTCCCCGCGCCCTACGCGGCCGTCGCCACCAGGCTGACCGAGGATGCCATTGTTCTGGTCACCGCCCGTATCACCGTGCGAGACGGGCGGACTTCCTTGTTCGGTGATGACCTGACCGTCCCGGATATGAGTGGTCACGGCGTGCCGGTCGTCCTGAAGATCACGACCCAGGCCTGCACGAAGAGCAATGTCGTAGCGCTACGCGAAGCGCTGCGGCGCCACCCCGGCGGCACCGAACTGCACATCGAATTCCACGGAAGCAAGGGCCCGAAGAAGTACTCGATCGACCCCAGCTTCCGGATCAGCAGTACGCCGGCGCTGATGGGCGAGCTCAAAGCGATCTTCGGCCCCGGCTGTCTGGTGGGTTAGCGGTTGCCGAGTTCTGCCAGTTGGTAGGCCAGGTTGGTGCGGATTGCGGGGATGCGGGTGAGGAGGCGGATGGCGGTGGCTGCGGGCAGTGAGATGGCGGCCGTTTTCGACTCCTGGTCAATGCTTGTTTGCCAACGCTTGTAGGCAAAACGGCAACGTGCCAGGATACGGCCGATCGGAATCGTCCGGGATTCAGCCAGGCCAATGGTCAGTGCTTCAACGCGGAAGCGAGGCGGAATGCGATCTCGGGAACATCGTCGACTATGCCACTGGCCACGTCGATCATGAGGTCGTAGGTGAGGTCTTCGTCGAGAGCGCTGGTGTCGATGCCGTTGTAGGCCAGGAAAACGATCGCGCCTGCGATGGCAAGGCGTTTATTTCCGTCGACGAGCGGATGATTGGCCGCGATCGAATGCAGGAGCGCTGCCGACTTCTGCCAGATGCCGGGGTAGGCGTCGGTGCTGAACACCGTGGTTGCCGGTCGCGCGGCCGCCGAGGCGAGCAGGCCCGCGTCGCGAACGACATACTTCCCCGCCACATCCTCGGCGATCGCTCGCAGGTCGGCGACAGTGAGGTAGTAGATCTCCGCTTCGCTCACTCGGCGAGCCTGTCGAGCAGGCTCCTGTGACGCTCGGCGAATTGTCGCGATAGTGCGCGGACTTGGCTGTCTGCGGTCTCGGCCATCGAGTCCGGCACCACGGCCGCTACGCGGCGGCCATGGCGGGTCAAGTGCACGACGGTGCCGCCCTCGGCAGCCGCAATCACTTCGGCGAGGCGCTCCCTGGCCTCACTTACCGGGAGCTCCCAGTTCTCGGGCGAGGGGGCTGCAGTCATGCCATGAATTGTACATCTTTGCCGACAGTTCGTACGAACTGTCGGCAAAGGGTTAGCTCGCCAGTTCCGCGCCCAACGCGAGGAGGTGGGGGGTTGCTCCGCCGAGGGCGAATTCGTTGTGCTTGGCGGCGGTGAAGTAGTTGTGGGTGATGTGGTCGCGGTCGATGCCGAGGCCGCCGTGGACGTGGACGACGGTGTGGGCGACCTTGTGTCCCGCCTCGGCCGCCCAGAACTTGGCGATGTGGATGGCTTCTGCGGCGGGGAGGTCTTCCGAGAGGCGCCAGGCGCCCTGGGTGACCGTGAGGCGCAGGCCGCCGATGTCGATGTAGGCGTCGGACAGGCGCTGGGCCACCGACTGGAACGAGCCGATCGGCTTGCCGAACTGTTCGCGGGTGCGGGTGTGCTCGGCGGTGAGTTCGAGCGCGCGCTCCAGGGTGCCCAGTTGCAGGGCCGACAGGCCGAGCCAGGCGTGTTCGCGCAACCAGGTGAGGATGTCGGCGCCCGCCTCGATGGTGCCGAGCAGCTCGCCCGGAGTGGCCGCGAGCTCGACGGCGAACTCGGGACTCAGGTCGACGACCTGCTGGGCGGTACGGGTGACCGAAGCGTGCTCCGGATCGACCACGAAGACGCCGACACCGGTGGAGGTGATGGCGGGCACGAGGATTCGTTCGGCCCGGTCGGCACAGGCGACGGTGGTCGCGGTACCGGTCAGCGCCCATGCGGCACCGGCGGCCTCGGCGACGATCCCCGGCGCGCTGGTGGTGGCGCGCAGTTCCTCGGCGAGCGCGGCGGTCAGCACGATCTCGCCCGCGCCCGCCCGCGCGGCCAGCTCCTGCTGGCCCGCATTGCCGAACTTCGCCAGCGCGCCCGCGCCGAGGACGATCGACCACAGGTAGGGCACCGCGGCGACCACGCGGCCGAGTTCACGCAGGATCGCGGTCTGCTCGAGCATGCCGAAATCGCTGCCGCCCAGTGCTTCCGGCAGCGCGGCGGCCAGCACGCCGGTCTCGGCGAGCGACTTCCAGAGCTGGGAGTCGAAGCGGCCGGCGGTGTCGAGTTCACGCAGGCGGTCGGCGGTGACGAGCTTGGCGCAGACCTCGCCGGTCAGCCGGGCGAGATCGGTCTGGGCTTCGGTGGGAGTGAAATCCATGGGGAGATACCGGCTTTCGGGATCAGCGGGCGGAGGCGGGCTGGCGCAGGGCGGTCATGGCGATGATGTCGCGCTGCACCTCGTTGGTGCCGCCGCCGAAGGTGAGGATGAGCGCGGCGCGGTGCATCCGCTCGAGCCGGCCGAGCATATGCGCGCCGGGGGAGTCCTGGCGCAGGTAGGCGTGCGGGCCGACGACCTCCATCAGCAGGCGGTAGGTCTCGGTGGCGAGTTCGGTGCCGTAGACCTTGCACGCGGACGCGTCCCACGGCTTGGGCGCCGCTTCGCCGCCCTGATCGGCGCGACTGGCGATCTCCCAGTTCAGCAGCTGGAGGTATTCGACCTTGGCGTACACGCGAGCCAAGTTGAGCCGCACCCATTCCTGGTCGATCACCCGCAGGCCGCCGGACAGGGTGGTTTCCTTGGCCCACTCGACGGTCTGCGCGACGGCGAGGCTCAGCGGACCCGCCGAGGTGAGGGCGACGCGCTCGTGATTGAGCTGGTTGGTGATCAGCGACCAGCCGCCGTTCTCCGGACCGACCATCGCCGAGGCGGGCACCCGCACGTCCTGGTAGTAGGTGGCGCTGGTGTCGGGCCCGGCCATCGTGTGCACGGGCGTCCAGGAGAACCCTTCGGCGTCGGTCGGCACGATGAGCATCGTGATGCCCTTGTGCTTCTTGGCGGTCGGATCGGTACGCACGGCGAGCCAGATGTAGTCGGCGTAGGCGATGAGGCTGGTCCACATCTTCTGGCCGTTGATGACGAAGTCGTCGCCGTCGCGCACCGCGGCGGTCCGCAGCGAGGCCAGGTCGGTACCGGCTCCCGGCTCGGAGTAGCCGATGGCGAAGTGCAGTTCACCGGAGGCGATCTTGGGCAGGAAGAACTTCTTCTGCTCCTCGGTGCCGTACTGCATGATGGTCGGCGCGACCGAGTTGAGCGTGAGGAACGGGACGGGCGCGCCCGCGATGGCCGCTTCCTCGACGAAGATCAGCTGATCCACCGTGGTGCGGTCCTGGCCGCCGTACTCCTTGGGCCAGCTCAGGGTGAGCCAGCCGTCGCGGCCCATCTCGCGCACGACCTCGCGGTAGACGTTGCCGGAGCCGTATTCGCCGGTCGTCATGCTCAGCGCCGCGCGGCGTTCCGGTGTCATCAGCTTCGCGAAATATTCGCGCAGCTCGGCGCGCAATTCCTCTTGCTCCGGCGTATACGCGACGCGCATGCTTCCTACCTCGATGTCGAGCTGAACGGGCGGGTGGCGGGGCGCAGGGAATGAGCCCCGCCGAAATCGATCATTGCACATTAACTGGAACATGTTCCAGTATTGAGGGTGATTCTGCGCCGCGGACCAGGCTGTTCGGGTTAGTGTCGCCATGACCATCTGGAAGGAAGTTCTCATGAAGATCATCGTCGATTTCGACCGGTGCGAAGCGAACGGCGTCTGTGTCGGAATCGCCCCTGACATGTTCGAACTCGATGACGACGATCAGTTGACCGTCATCGAGGGCGATGTCGCCCCCGATCGCCTCGCTGACGCGGAGGAATCCGTGGCGCAGTGCCCCAAGGCCGCGCTGAGGCTGGCGTGATCCGCGCTTGTCGGATGGTGGAACACGTTCTAGAGTCGGCGCAATGAGTGTGACGCAGATTTCATTGGAGGGCCGGGTCGCTATCGTGACCGGCGCGGGCGCCGGGCTCGGCAGGGCCGAAGCTCTCGCGCTGGCGGCGGCCGGTGCGGCGGTGGTCGTCAACGACCTGACCGAGGACGCGGCGGCCGAGACCATCGCCGCGATCCGCGAGCTCGGTGGCAAGGCGGAATTCGTCGGCGGCTCCATCGCCGAGCGCTCGACAGCCGACGCGCTCGTCTCGACCGCGCAGGAATCGCTGGGCGGGCTCGACATCGTCGTCAACAACGCGGGCATCACCCGCGACCGCATGCTGTTCAACATGTCCGACGAGGACTGGGACGCGGTGATCGCGGTCCACCTGCGCGGACACTTCCTGCTCACCCGCAACGCGGCCGCCTACTGGCGCGCGGCGTCCAAGGCTGCGGGCGCGCCGGTCTACGGCCGGCTGGTCAACACCTCCTCGGAGGCGGGCCTGCTCGGACCGGAGGGCCAGGCCAACTACGGCGCGGCCAAGGCCGGCATTACCGCCCTCACGCTGACCGCGTCGCGCGTGCTGTCCAGGTACGGCGTGCGCGCCAACGCGATCTGCCCCCGGGCCAGGACCGCGATGACCGAAGCGGTCTTCGCCGAAGCGCCCGACGGCGCCGTCGACCCGCTGGCGCCCGAACATGTCGCCAAGCTCGTCGCCTACCTCGCCTCGCCCGCCGCCGACGCGGTCAACGGCCAGGTGTTCGTTGTCTACGGCCCGATGGTGGCGCTGATGGCGGCACCGACAGTCGAGCAGCGCTTCGATGCCGCGGGTGCCGAATGGTCCGAGGCCGACCTCGCCGCCACCCTCGGTGGCTACTTCGCGGACCGCCCCGCCGACCACACTTTTTCCGCGCGCGACCTCCGCGATCTGGGCTGATCAGCCCGATCCGCGGTTTGCCCGATGTTGGCCGTCGCGCACCTCGCCGGTTTTGTCTCGCCTGTCGTGTTGATCACAAGTCCAGGTCTTGGTAGACATGACCGTCGGGGTGTGTGGCGCCTCACAGGAGCGTGGCCGGATTCGAATAAGTATCCGTTTCAGTTTTGACAGCGAATTTCCAGAAAAAGTCCTGTTCTGAGTCTACGAAAATGGCAGACATTGGCAGGAACATGTTCTAGTCTTTGGGCAGTCTTCAGATCGGGGTGGCAGTGCAGTACGGGTACGCGGACATTGCGGTCCGCCCGTCGATCGAGGAGGAATCGGTATGAACAACCTCCTTGCTGTCCCATTGCGGGCGGTCGGCGGATTCTTCGAACTCGGCGCGGAGGTGGCACGCGCCACCGTCCGAAAGCCGTTCCAATGGCGCGAATTCATCGACCAGGCCTGGTTCGTCGCCCGCGTCTCGATCGTGCCGACCGTGCTGGTCGCCATCCCGTTCACGGTGCTCGTGGTTTTCACCCTCAACATCCTGCTGCGCGAGGTCGGTGCCGCCGACCTCAGTGGTGCGGCCGCCGCGTTCGGCGCCGTCACCCAGGTCGGGCCGATCGTCACGGTGCTGATCGTGGCGGGCGCGGGCGCCACCGCGATCTGTGCCGACCTGGGCGCACGCACGATTCGCGAAGAGATCGACGCGATGAAGGTGCTCGGCATCGACCCGGTCAGCCGACTGGTCGTGCCGCGCGTGTTCGCCTCGATGTTCGTGGCGCTGATGCTCAACAGCCTGGTGTGCACCATCGGCATCGCCGGCGGTTTCGCGTTCTCGGTCTTCCTCCAGGGCGTGAACCCCGGCGCGTTCGTCAACGGCATTCCACTGCTCACAAGTTTTCCCGAGCTGATCCTCTCCGAAATCAAGGCAGGGTTGTTCGGCCTGATCGCTGGAATGGTCGCCTGCTATCTCGGACTCCAGGTCAAGGGTGGACCCAAGAGCGTCGGTGACGCGGTCAACCAAACAGTGGTTTTCGCATTCATGGCGCTGTTCGTGGTGAATGTCGTTGTCACCGCGATCGGCCTGAAATTCACGGTGCGGTGACACGATGGCATTCATAGTTCGCAGCAAGTTCCCGCGCACGGTCCGTCGTTTCGACCGGATGTCGAAATCGCTGGATTCCCTGGGCGATCAGGCGATCTTCTTCATCAAGGCGCTCGGCTCGGTGCCGCGTGCGCTGGTGCACTACCGCACCGAAACCATCCGGCTCATCGCCGAGATCAGCATGGGCAGTGGCGCCTTGGCCGTGATCGGCGGCACCGTGGTGATCGTCGGCTTCCTGACCTTTATGGCAGGCAGCACCATCGCAGTGCAGGGCTACAGCTCGCTCGGCAATATCGGTATCGAGGCCCTGACCGGCTTCTTCGCCGCGCTGATCAATGTGCGCATCGCGGCACCGGTGATCTCCGGTATCGGCCTGGCCGCCACTATCGGCGCAGGCGCGACCGCACAGCTGGGCGCGATGCGCGTGGCCGAGGAGATCGACGCGCTGGAATCGATGGCGATTCGGCCGATTCCGTTCCTGGTCGGCACCAGGGTGCTGGCGGGCATGATCGCGATCGTGCCGCTCTACGCACTGGCGGTGATCGCCTCGTTCATCGCCAGCCGGATCTCGACCGTCGTGATCTACGGCCAGTCGGCAGGCGTCTACGACCACTACTTCACGACCTTCCTCATCCCGAGCGACATCCTGTGGTCGTTCGGGCAGGCGATCATGATGGCAATGGCCGTGATGCTGATCCACACCTACTACGGGTTCCACGCCGCTGGTGGTCCGGTCGGCGTCGGCATCGCGGTCGGTAACGCGGTGCGCTCGTCGCTGATCGCGGTCGTCACTGTGACGCTGCTGATCTCGCTGGCCATCTACGGCACCTCCGGCAACTTCCACCTCTCGGGATAGCGTGATGGACACTTCACGATTCGTTGCCGCATTGCAGGGCGGGCTCGGGCGCAAGCTCGCCGCGCTCACGATGGTCGGCTTGCTCGTAGGGCTCGCGGCCTTCGCGTTCGCCCTCTTCCAAGGTGCGTTCACCACCACCGCGAAGGTGCTGGTCGACGCGCCCCGCGCCGGCCTCGTGCTCGACCCTGACGCCAAGGTGAGGGTGCGCGGCGTCGAGATCGGCCGGGTCGCCGAGATCAACCTGCGCGACGACGGTGCACAGATCCTGCTCGAGGTCGACCCCGATCAGTTGAAGCTGGTGCCGGCGAACGCGGGTGTCGACATTCGTTCGACCACGGTGTTCGGCGCCAAGTACGTGAATTTCATTGTCCCCGAACAGCCTGCGTCGAACTCGCTGAAGCCGGGTGCCACGGTCGCGGCCAGCGCCGTGACGGTGGAGTTCAACACGTTGTTCCAGCACCTGTCCGATGTGCTCGCCCAGGTGGAACCGGAGAAGCTCAATGCCACACTCGCCGCGCTCGGCACCGCATTGCAGGGCCGCGGCGACAAGCTGGGTGAACTGCTGGTGAGCTCGGACCGCTACCTGCGCGAGATCAACCCGTATCTGCCCACGCTGCAACAGGATCTGGACAAGACATCCCAGGTGTCCGACATCTATGCCGATGCTTCCGGCGCACTGTTGCGCACCGTGGACAACGCCACGGTCACCGCGAAGACACTGTCGGAGTTGCAAGCGCAGCTCGACGATGTGCTGGTGAACGTGATCGGACTTTCCGACACCACGGGTTCGGTGTTGCGGGAGAACGAATCCAACCTTGTCACCGCGCTCGACCTGCTGCGGCCGACGACCAGCCTGCTGTTCGAATACGCGCCTGCGTTGAGCTGCCTCATCGATGGAATCGGCCCGCTCATGCCGTTGGCCGATGAAGTATTCGGCGGCGTGGTGCCGGGTGTCGGCATGCATGCCTCGTTCATGCCTGGACAGAAGCCCTACAGCTACCCCGAGGATCTGCCCAAGGTGAACGCCACCGGTGGGCCGCACTGTGAGGGCGTGATCGACCGGGTGCCGGACAGCCACTCGAACTATGTGGTGACCGATACCAGCCAGGGCGCGCCGTTCACGCCGCGTACCGCGCCGCCCGAATTGAACAGCGCACCAAAGGTTTTCCAGCTCTTGCTGGAGGGACTGCCGGGAGTGACACGGTGAAGAATACGGCGACGACGGTCAAGCTCGCGATCTTCACCGTGGTGATGACGTTGGTGTTCGCCGGCTTGGCGATCGTGCTGAGTCAGGCGCGATTCTCCAGCGAGAACGGCTACAAGGCGGTGTTCACCAGCTCCTCGGGCATGTTGCCCGGGTCGAAGGTGCGCATCGCGGGCGTGCCGGTGGGATCGGTGACCTCGGTGAAGGTCGGTGACGACGATCTCGCACACGTCGAGTTCGACGTGGACACCAAGTACTCGGTGCTTTCGAGCACCCGCCTGGCGATCAAGTACGAGAACCTGGTCGGTGACCGGTATCTGGAGCTGAAGGAGGGTCCGGGCTCTGCCCGCGAGCTGCCCGACGGCGCCACCATCGGCAAGGAGCAGACCACGCCCGCGCTGGACCTGGACCTGCTGCTCGGCGGGTTCAAGCCGCTGCTGCGTGGCCTGGACCCAGGTCAGGTCAACGACCTGACCTCGGCGCTGCTGCAGATCTTCCAGGGCCAGGGCGGCACGCTGGTCTCGCTGCTCAACAGCGGCGGCAGCTTCGCCAAGACCCTCGCCGACCGCGATGCCCTGATCGGCAGCGTGATCGACAACCTGAACACGGTGCTGGCCACCATCGACGATCGCGACGAACAGTTCGCCACCACGATCGAAGAATTGCAGCGCATGGTCAGCGGATTGGCCGCCGAACGCGACCCGATC
The DNA here is from genome assembly GCF_042719755.1 of Nocardia sp. NPDC058519. Lineage (NCBI taxonomy): Bacteria > Bacillati > Actinomycetota > Actinomycetes > Mycobacteriales > Nocardiaceae > Nocardia > Nocardia sp. NPDC058519. Next base: position 91,815 of record NZ_JBHXNK010000005.1, read on the forward strand.
GGCGCCGCATTACCCCGAATCGCCGGTGCGACAAAGGAACTCAACGACCTGCTGACCACCGCCCGCCCCGACCTGCGCAACACCATCGAGCAGACCGGGAGGCTGGCCACCAACCTCGACAACGGCTCCGACGACCTCCAATGGGTGCTCGAGAAGCTGCCGGAGACCTACAAACAACTCATCCGCGTCGGCTCTTACGGCTCGTTCCTGCAGCTGTACATCTGCGGCACCACCATGCTGGTCGACGGCCCGGACGGTCAGATCATGGAAGTGAAGTTGCCGGCTCGACAGGCGACCGGAAGGTGTGCGCCCAATGAGTGAGAAGAAGTCATCGGCGGTCACCATCGGCATCGTCGGCATTGTGCTGGTGGTGACGATCTCGCTCGCCACGCTGCAATTCACCAAGTTGCCGTTCATCCGCTCCGGCGCGACCTACACGGCATTCTTCGTCGACGCGGGCGGGTTGGTGCCGGGCGACCCGGTGCATGTGGCCGGCGTGCGTTCCGGTGAAGTCGGCGAGGTGTCGCTCGATGGTCCCAAGGTGCTGGTGAAGTTCACCCTCGACGAGTCGATCGTGCTGGGCCAGAAGACATCCGCCGCGATCAAGACCAACACGGTCCTCGGTCGCAAGTCCCTGGATGTGGTGCCGACCGGACAGGGCGCGCTGCGTACTTCCGACACCATCCCGCTCGACCGGACCACGTCGCCGTACTCGCTCAACGAGGCGCTCAGCGATCTCGGCGCGACCGTCCGCGATCTCGATCTGGATCAGGTCGACAAGACCCTGGACACGCTCTCGGCCGCCTTCGCGGACACACCGGGACCGCTGCGCAACGCCCTCGACGGCGTCAGCGCACTCTCGCGCAGCATCAATACGCGCGACCAGGCGCTGACCGATCTGCTCGGCCGGGCGCAGAACGTCACCAAGATCCTGGCCGACCGTAGTTCGCAGCTCAACGTGCTACTGCTCGACGGCAACAACCTGCTCGGCGAACTCGACAACCGTCGCGCCGCCATCAACCAGCTCATCGTCTACGTCGACTCGGTCGCCAAGCAGCTCTCCGGGCTGGTCGCCGACAACGAGGCGCAGATGAAACCGACACTGGACCGGCTCAATTCGGTACTCGGCCTGTTGCAGCGCAACAAGCAGAACCTGACGCAAGCGCTCGAGAACATCGGCCCCTACGCCTCGGCGCTGGGCGAGCAGGTCGGCAGCGGTCCGTGGTTCAACGCCTACGTGGTGAACGCGACGAGTACCGGGCTGCGCCCGCTGGTCGACGCGCTGGTCTGGCCTGAGCACCTGCCGCAGGACGTGATCGACATTTTCACCAAACCGGACCTGCCGGCCATCATCCCGTCCGAGGAGGATCCGCCGCGATGAGCATTTTATCGGCATCGAAAGTTCGTGGCGTGCCACGTTGGACGCTCGCGGTCGCTGTGGTGGTGATCGTCGCACTGGTCGCGGTCGGGGTCTACTTCAGCCTCGGCATCGGGAAGACCAAGATCACCGCCGCCTTCGTGTCGACCACCGGCCTGTACGCGGGTGACGAGGTGCGGATGCTGGGCGTGACGATCGGCAGGATCGACGCGATCGAGCCCGGCGAAGGTCGGGTGCAGGTGCGGATGTCCGTCGACAGCGGCATCGACCTGCCCGCGGACGCACGCGCCGTGCTGATCGCGCCCTCGCTGGTGTCGGCCCGGTTCATCCAGCTGGCGCCCGCCTACGACGGTGGCCCGAAGCTGGCCGACGGTGCGCAGATTCCGATCGAGCGCACCGCGGTGCCAGTGGAGTGGGACGATATCAAGGCCGAATTGACCAATCTCGCAACGGCTCTCGGGCCGGTCGGGGACGACGAGCAGGGTTCCTTCGGGCGCTTCGTCGACACCGCCGCGAACAACCTCGACGGCAACGGCCAGAAGTTCCGTGACACCCTGCGTGAACTGTCGGCGACGCTGAATACGTTGTCCGACGGGCGAACCGACCTCTTCGGCACCATCCGCAACCTGCAGAAGTTCGTCGAGGTGCTCTCGGCGAGCAACGAGCAGATCGTGCAGTTCGGCGGCCGCCTGGCCTCGGTGGCCTCGGTGCTCGCCGGTGCGTCGGAGGAACTCGGTGCGGGCCTGGACAGCCTGGATGTGGCGCTCGCCGACGTGAAGCGCTTCCTCGAGGGCAGCGGCGCCGAACTCACCGACGGTGTCGAACGACTCGCCGATGTCACCCAGACGTTGGTCGACAAGCGGCCGGAGATCGAACGGCTGCTGCATTCCGCGCCGACCGCGCTGGTGAACTTCTACCAGATCTACCAGCCGGCCCAGGGTGCGCTCAGCGGCGCTGTGACACTGAACAATACGGCAGACCCTTTGAGTTTCCTCTGCGGTTCCATCCGGGCGATCGAGGACAGCGACTCGGACCGGTCGGCGGATCTGTGCGCGGAATTCCTGGCCCCGGTGATCAGCTCGCTGGCGATGAACTACGCGCCGATCATGCTCAACCCGGTCATCGGCACGACGGCCCTGCCAGGCCAGCTGACGTACAGCCCGCCGAGTGTGGAGGCGCAGGTGGATCGCAGTCTGGTGCCCGAGGCGACGGCTCCGATCGCTGTGCCGAACGGTCTCGCCGGACTTGCGGTTCCAGGAGGACAACGATGAGGCCCCAACGAATGTTCGCCGGGCTGGCGGTGGGCGTCGCGGTGACACTCGGCGTGACCGGCTGTCAGTGGGACGGACTGAACTCCCTACCCATGCCCGGCTCCGAGGGCACCGGCCCCGGCTCGTACACCGTGCGGATCCAGATGCCCAATGTCACCACCCTGACCCGGAATTCGCCGGTGCGGGTGGACGATGTCGAGGTCGGCAATGTCACCGGAATCGATGTCGAGGGCTGGCACGCGCTGGTCACGGTGTCACTGAATCCCGAGGTGAGACTACCCGCCAACGCGATCGCCAAGATCGGCCAGACGAGCCTCCTCGGCAGCAATCACGTCGAGCTGTCCGCGCCTACCAACACACCCGCCCAGGGTCAGCTGCGCAACAACGACGTGATCCCGCTGGAGCGGGCCGGAGCCTACCCGACCACCGAGCAGGTGCTGTCCTCGCTGTCGGTCGTACTCAACGGCGGCGGCATCGCTCAGCTCGAGACCATCACCAGGGAGATGAACGCGGCGCTCAACGGCCGCGAGGCCGAGATCGCCGACCTGCTGCCGCAGCTCGACCAGCTGGTCACCGGTCTGGACAAGCAGACCGGCAGCATCATCGCCGCGATGGAGGGCCTCGACCGGCTCGCGGGCAACCTCGGCGACCAGAAGGACGTGCTCGCCCGTGCGATCGATGAGATCCACCCGGCACTGACGGCGCTCGCCGACCGCACCGCCAACATCACCAGGGCGGTCACCGCGCTGGGCGAGCTCAGCGATGTCACCGAGCGGATCATCCAGACCAGCGGCGACGACCTGAAGGCCAACCTGGCCAGCCTCGGCCCGGTGCTGGAAACCCTGGCGAACACCGGCACCAACCTCATCGCGTCGATGGGCATGCTGCCGACGTTCCCGTTCCCGATGCGCAACATCGGCAAAGCGATCAAGGGCGACTACCTGAACCTCTTCATCACCTTCGACCTGACCGGTAGGCGACTGGACACCAACTGGCTCACCGGCACTCCGCTCGGGGGTCGCTTCGGTGGTGTCGAGGGGGTGCTCGGTACCTTCGCGCCTTCTTCCGCGACCGACGCCGGCGACCCGACCAAGGTCCCGGAGACGCCCGCGCCCACTGCGGCACCGACGCCGACACTGCCCGGACTACCGTCGATCCCCGGTCTGCCCGCCATTCCCGGAATCACCGTGCCGCTGCCCGGCCAGGAAGGAGCGGGTCGATGAAGCTCACCAGGTTCGTTCGCGTTCAGCTCGCGATCTTCTCAGTCCTCACCGTGATCGGTCTCGTCGTGATGGGCGGGACGTACATCCAGATACCCGCGATGTTCGGTATCGGCCGCTACGGTGTGACGGTCCAGCTCGCCGCCACCGGCGGGCTGTACCCGACCGCGAATGTCTCCTACCGCGGCACCAACATCGGCAAGGTGGAGGCGGTCCGCCTCACCGCGGCCGGGGTAGAGGCCGATCTGTCGATCGACAGTGATTACAAGGTGCCGTCGGACTCGATCGCCTGGGTTCGCAGTGTTTCGGCGATCGGTGAGCAGTATGTCGACCTGGTGCCCGAGCCCAACTCCAGCTCCGGCGATCTGCACGACGGCTCGGTGATCCCGGTACAGCGCACCAAGCTGCCCCAAGACGTCGGTTCGATGCTCGACCAGGCCGACAAACTGCTGGCGACGGTCGCCGACACTCGCCTGCGCCAGGTGATCGACGAAGCGTTCCTGGCCTTCAACGGCGCGGGCCCTGATCTGCAGCGGTTCATCGACTCGGCGTCGCTGCTGGTGCAGCAAGCCGAGACCGATGTGGAACCGACCAAGAAACTGCTCGATCAGATCGGTCCGCTGCTGGACACCCAGATCGAGTCCGATGCCAATATCCGTTCCTGGACAACAGATCTCGCTACCGTCACCGATCAGCTCCGCGAGCACGATCCGTCGTTGCGAAACCTGTTGCACAACAGTCCTTCCGCGATGCAGAAGGTGAACGAGCAATTCCAGAGTCTGCGTCCGACGCTGCCGCTGCTGGCGAGCAATCTGGTGGGTCTCGGCCAGGTCGGGGTGACGTATCACGCTGGTATCGAACAGCTTCTGGTTGTTTTCCCGCCGATGATCGCGGCCTTCAGGACCATCTTGCGCGGACCGACCAGGTACGGCGCGATGGTCAACTTCATGACCGTGATCAACGACCCGCCCGCCTGCACCACCGGCTTCCTGCCCCCCGACCAGCGGCGTTCGCCGAGCGACTTCACCCCGATCGACACCCCCCCGGGGCTGTACTGCAAGGTGGCTCAGGATTCTCCGATCGAAGTGCGCGGTATCCGCAACTCGCCGTGCATGGAATATCCCGGCGTCCGGGCGCCTACTCCCGAACTGTGCCGGACCGGGTACGTGCCGGAAGGCACCAACCCAGCGTTCGGCGCGCCGCAGCCGGTAGCCCCGGCTTCGGCCCCCACCGGCGCGTCCACCGGCGGAGTCACCCCCGCCGCCGCGCGCCCCTATGATCCGTCCACGGGCAGCTATCTCGGCCCGGACGGACGCATGTACCGCCAAGGTGATATCGCCTCCGATGGTTCGGGCACTGTCCCGGCCAGCTGGCAGGCGATGTTGGAGGAGCAGCAGAGATGAGTGAGAGCAACAACGGCCGTCCGCGTCGGCGGGCAGGCAGGTCGGCGGGTCCGCCGGCGGAGGATGTGCAGGTCGTCGACGTGACTGTCGACGGGGGTGCGGTTGAATCGGCCGAGGTGGTCGATGCCGAGGTGGCTTCGGACGAGGATGCCACGGTGGTCGCGGCTACCGTCGAGCTGACGAAGTCCGCGGTGGTGGACGAGGCAGTGGTGGACGAGGACGCCGACGATGATTCGGCCGAGCTCGACGAAGAAGACGCGAAGCTGACGAAGCTCGGGCAGATCATCGGGCTCGCCGCCGCCGCGGTGCTGGTGTTGGCGCTGGTCGTCGGTGCCACGTTCGCCGCGCTCGCGGCACGGTCGGGGAGTCAGGACGAGGATCTGCGCGCGCAGTACACCCAGACCGCGCGTCAGGCGGTCATCAACCTGACCACCATTCGCGCCGACTCCGCCAAGGAGGACATCGAACGGATCCTGGCGGTGGCCTCGGGGGAGTTCAAGTCCGAGTTCGACGGTCGCGTCGATCCGTTCATGGATGTGGTGAAGCAGGCGAAGGTGGTCTCCAGCGGCGAGGTCGTCGAGTCGGGGATCGAGTCCGTCGACGAGAATTCGGCGAAGGTGCTGGTCGCCGCCAAGCAGACGGTGAGCAATACCGGTTCGGCCGAGCCGCAGGCGCGGCAGTACCGATTCCGGATCACTGTGTCGAAGGGCGACACCGGAATGACCGTGTCGAAAGTGGAGTTCGTGGGATGAGCAACCGAATCAAGATCGTCTTCGGCGCCCTCGCGGCAGCTGGTTTGATCGCCGCCATCGTCTTGGGCGTCAGCGGGTTTCAGCTCTGGCAACAGGACAAGACCGAGCAGGCGCGTACCGACGCGATGAGCACCGCCAGCCGCACGGTGAGCGCGATGTTCACCTACGAGCCCGCGACCGTCGACACCGAATTGCCTAAGGCTGCCGACAATCTCACCGAATCGTTCCGGGCCGAGTACCTGAAGCTGATCGAGCAGGCCATCGCGCCGGGCGCCAAGGAGAAGCAGCTCACCGTCAAGGCCACCACCCAGGCCGAGGGCGTGGTGTCGGCGGATCCGGAGAAGGCAGTCGTGCTGCTGTACCTGAATCAGCTGACCACCAGCAAGGATTCGCCGGATGGCGCCACCTCGGGCAGCCGGGTCCGGGTGTCACTGGAGAAGGCCGACAACCGCTGGCTGGTGGCTCAGGTCACGCCGGTCTGAACTGTTCGTCGCGGGGGAGGCGCACCACGAAGGTAGCGCCGCCGCCCGGGGTGGATTCCACGCGCACGGTGCCGCCGTGCGCGGCGACGAGCGCGGCCACGATGGAAAGGCCGAGCCCACTGCCGCTTCTGTTGTCCGCGCGCCGGGTGCGGGAGATGTCCGCGCGGTAGAAGCGTTCGAAGACGTGGTCTGTTTCCTCGGCGGTGAGTCCTGGGCCGGTGTCGACGACCTCGACCTGGACTTCGTCGGTCGAGGGGGTCAGGCGGACGGTGATCGAGGTGCAGTCGGGGGTGTGGGTGCGTGCGTTGTCGAGCAGGTTGGTGAGGACCTGGCGCAGGCGATGTTCGTCGCCGAGGATTTCCAGGGTGCCGGTGCCTTCGGCGATGTCGAGGGTGATCGGCCGGTGTTGTCCTGCGGCGGCTTCGACCGCGCGGGCGCTGTGGACGGCGTCGCCCGCTATCGCCAGCAGGTCCACCGGGCCGAGTTCGACGGGGCGTTGAGCGTCGAGGCGGGCCAGCATGAGCAGGTCTTCCACCAGCAGGCCCATGCGTTGTGCCTCGTGTTCGATGCGGTTCATGAACATCGCGGGGTCGGTGGTCGCGCCTTGGCGGTACAGCTCGGCGAAGCCGCGGATGGTGGTGAGGGGTGTGCGTAGTTCGTGGCTGGCATCGGCGACGAAACGACGCATCTTCGCCTCGGACGCGCGCGCGGCGGTCTCGGAGGCCTCGGTCGCGGCGAAGGCCTGCTGGATCTGGGTCAGCATGCTGTTCAGCGAACGGGACAACCGGTCGACCTCGGTGGCATTGCCGTGCACCGGGATTCGATGATGTAGCTCGCCGCCCGCGATCGCCGCCGCTGTCGCTTCCACCCGGTGCAGCGGGCGCAGGCTGCCGCGCACCACGAAATAGGCCGCGATGGCCAAGGCGAGCAGCACAATCGCGCCGACGATCAGTTGCAGCACAACGAGTCTGCGTACCGTCTCGATGTTCTCGGCCAGCGGCCACGCGACCGTCGCCGTCGCGCGATGGCCATCGACGGTCACCACCCGCCACTGATCGTCCGAGCCGTCCAGCGAGCCGACCGTGACCGGCTGACGTGCAGGAGGATCGGGGAGATCTGGCTGGGCGTCGGTACCGAAGACGTTGTCGAGAAGCACCTTTCGGGTGCCGTCCGTGCTCTGGGCCGTCACGAAATAGCGACCGGGTGGCTGACCGGACTCCGAGGAGGGCGGGGGCAGATTCGGCGCGGGCAGCCCGACCCTGCGCTCCCATTCCATCGCCGCGTCCCGCAACTGCTGATCGGTGCGGTTCTGCAGCGAGTTCTCCATCGCCTTTGTCACCACGAAACTCGAAGCGACCAAACCGAATCCGGCCAACGCGACCAGCATCAGCACCAACGTCACCCGCAGGGGGAGTCTGCTCACCGGGTCGGCTCACGCATCACATAGCCGACCCCACGCAACGTGTGGATCAGCCGCTGCTCACCGGTGTCGACCTTCTTGCGCAGATACGACACATAGGTCTCCACCACGCCTACCTCGCCGCCGAAGTCGTAGCGCCAGACGTGATCGAGGATGCGAGGTTTGCTCAGCACGCTGCCCGCGTTCACCATGAAATAGCGCAGCAGCGTGAACTCGGTGGGCGACAACGCAACCGGTTCGCCCGCCTTCCACACCTCGTGCGTGTCGTCGTCGAGTTCGATGTCGGCGAAGCGCAGCCGGGTGCTCGCCTTCGCCGGTTCGGCGTGGCCGGCGCGACGCAGGATCACCCGCAGCCGCGCCACCACTTCCTCCAGGCTGAACGGCTTGGTGACGTAGTCGTCGGCGCCGAGGGTGAGCCCGGTGATCTTGTCGTCCACGTCGTCGCGCGCGGTCAGGAACAGCACCGGTGCGTCGATCCCGTCGGCGCGTAGCCGGCGCAGCAGGCCGAAGCCGTCCATGCCGGGCATCATCACGTCGACGATCAGCGCCTGCGGCCGGAACGTGCGCGCCCGGTCGAGCGCCTCGGCACCGTCGGCCGCCGTCGCCACCTCGAACCCCTGGTAGCGCAAGCTCACCGCCAGCAGTTCGACGATCATCGGTTCATCGTCGACCACGAGCACCCGCGCTTCGGGCACACCACCACTCATGCCCCTATGCTCCACCACCCCGCTGGGAAGTGGCTGGACCGACGCTGTGAGGTCGCTGTGTGGTTCAGCGCTGGTCGGCGGGGAAGGTCTGCTCGTCGCTCATCAGGGCCGAACCGGCGATATTGCCGTGTGACAGCGCGTCGAGGAAGGCGCGCGCCCAGCGTTCGACATCGTGGGTGAGCACCTGACGGCGCAGGGACCGCATCCGGCGGCGCTTGGTGTCGCGATCGTCGTCGAGTGCGCCGATGATCGCGTCCTTCACGCTGTCCAGGTCGTGCGGGTTGCACAGGTAGGACTGGCGCAGCTCGGCCGCGGCACCGGTGAACTCGCTCAGCACCAGGGCGCCGTTGAGGTCGCTGTGGCAGGCCACGTACTCCTTCGCGACCAGGTTCATGCCGTCGCGCAGGGGCGTCACCAGCATGGCGTCGGCGGCGATGAAGAAGGCGATCAGCTCGTCGCGGGGGATCGGGCGGTGCAGGTAGTGCACGACCGGGTAGCCCACGCGGGCGAATTCGCCGTTGATCCGGCCCACCTGGCGTTCGATGTCGCCGCGCATCTTGATGTAGCTCTGCACGCGTTCGCGGCTGGGGGTGGCCAGCTGCACCATCACCGTCTCGGTCGGGTCGATGCGGCCCTCTTCGAGCAGTTCCTGCAGCGCGTTGAGCCGGATGTCGATGCCCTTGGTGTAGTCGAGGCGGTCGACGCCGAGCATGATGTTCTTGGGATTGCCCAGCTCGGCACGGATTTTCGCGGCCCGCTCGCGCACCGAACGACGCCGGGAGGACTCGTCGAGTTCGGCGGAATCGATCGAGATGGGGAACGCGCCGACGCGGACCGTGCGGAAACCGACCTGCACGACACCGAGCTTCGAGCGAACCCCGATGGTGCCACGCGAGGTGGGCTGACCGGCCAGTCTGCGGGCCAGGTAGAGGAAGTTCTGCGCGCCGCCGGGCAGGTGGAAACCGATCAGGTCGGCGCCGAGCAGGCCCTCGACGATCTCGGTGCGCCACGGCATCTGCATGAACAGCTCGACCGGCGGGAACGGGATGTGCAGGAAGAAACCGATGGTCAGGTCGGGGCGCAGCATGCGCAGCATCTTGGGCACCAGCTGGAGCTGGTAGTCCTGCACCCAGACCGTCGCGCCCTCGGCGGCCACCTTCGCGGTCTCCTCGGCGAAACGCCGGTTGACCTCGACATAGGCTGCCCACCAGGCCCGGTCGTACACCGGGCGCACGATCACGTCGTGATACAGCGGCCACAGCGTGCCGTTGGAGAACCCCTCGTAGTAGTCCTCCACCTCCTGCGCCGTGAGCGGCACCGGATACAGCTCGAGCCCGTCTTCGATGATCGGTTCGACCTCGACATCGGGCACACCGGCCCAGCCGACCCAGGCGCCCTTGTTGCTGCGCAGCACCGGTTCCAGCGCGGTCACCAGCCCACCGGGGCTGCGCTTCCACCTGGTGGTGCCGTCGGGCAGGCGTTCGAGGTCGACCGGCAGCCGGTTGGCGACGACAACGAATCCCGAACCCGCACCGGAAGGCGCGAGGGTTTCGCTGTTTTCGGACGGACGGTCGTTGGACGGTTGATCGATCATTTGGTCCACTCACGCATCCTTATGCGTCGCAGGGGTGCGCTGTGTCAGGCGGGAGCGATGCCGAGCATGGACAGCAGCATGCGGCACTCGTCGGCGTCTTCGGCGTGTGCCGCGACGACCTTCTGTGCCTGGCGGGCGGTTTCGTCGGCAAGCGGCTCGAGCTCGTCGTCGGCGATGTCGTTGGCGGTGCTCTTCGCGGCCATAATGGGTTCGTCCTCCCGGTTTCCCTGCGCTCTACCTGCGAGTGACCAATACTATCGGGCGCCGGCACACGGCCGATGAAGTAGCGACGCGCAACACCCCGCCCCGGTGCCGTGTCGTGGCGGTCCCGTTACCGTGTTGGTAGTACACGATCAACCCCCGCAGAGAGGTTTGTTTCATGCCACTGGCCACGGTGAACGGCATCGCACTGAATTATCAGGTCAAGGGCGACCGTACCAAGGGCACCGACGTCAAGGGCGGTGGTCCGCTGGTGGTTTTGATCATGGGGACCGGCTCGCCGGGCCGGGTGTGGGACCTGCACCAGGTTCCCGCGCTGGTCGCGGCGGGTTATCGGGTCTGCGTGTTCGACAATCGTGGGATCGCGCCATCTTTCGAAGCCGCGAGCGGAATGCGGATCGAGGAGCTGGTCGCCGACACCGCCGCGCTGATCGAGTTCCTCGGCGAGGGTCCCGCGCTGATCGCGGGGACGTCGATGGGCGCGCGGGTGGCGCAGGAGCTGGCGCTTGCCCGGCCCGATCTGGTTCGCAAGGCCGTGTTCATGGCCGGTCACGGCAGGCTGGATCAGTTCCAGAAGACGCTGTCGGCCGGCGAGCAGGACCTCGATGCCTCGGCGGTGCGGCTGCCGGCGAAGTTCGAGGCGGCGTTGAGCGCGGTGATGAATCTGTCACCGGCGACGATGGCCGACACCAACGCGGCGCGCGACTGGCTCGACCTGTTCGAGTTCACCGTGGGGACCCCCTCGCCCGGTATCCGGGCGCAGCGGGCCATGGACCACGAGTTCGATCGGGTCGCCGCCTATCGTTCGATTACGGTGCCCTGCTTGGCAATTGGGTTCGCCGATGATCGGATGATTCCGCCGTACCTGTCGCGTGAGGTGGCCGAGGCCATTCCCGGCGCTCGCTACCAGGAGGTCCCGGATACGGGTCACTACGGCTACCTGGAGCGTCCGGAGGCGGTCAACAAGATCCTGCTCGACTTCTTCGCTGCCTGAAAGCCCTGACCGGGGCAGCATCGGGTAACTCCCTACCAGTAACGTATGCCTTGCTAGGGTCGACACAACGCTCGTGGCTTCGCGGCCGCGCAGTGATCCTGTACACAGCGCCAGTATCCAGTGAGGTGAAATGAGCACCAACCCCTTCGACGACGAGGACGGCCGCTTCTTCGTTCTGGTCAACGATGAAGAGCAGCACTCCCTGTGGCCCGCGTTCGCGGAGGTCCCGGCGGGCTGGCGTGTCGTGTTCGGCGAAGAAAGCCGGGCAGCGTGCGTCGAGTACGTCGAGAAGAACTGGACCGACATGCGGCCCAAGAGCCTGCGTGACGCGATGGCCGCCGACGACGCAGCCCGCGCCCAGTCCTGATCTCCCTTCGCTACCGCGTGACACCCGATCCGGTGTCACGCGGTTGGCGTGCGCGGCTATGATGATCGCGCACAACCCGCCTCCTTAGCTCAGTGGTAGAGCACCGCTCTTGTAAAGCGAAGGTCGTCAGTTCAATCCTGACAGGGGGCTCGAAGAGGACCTGACCTGTGAAAGCAGGTCGGGTCCTTTTTGCGTTTCGTCACCTCAGCCGGAGGTGCCCGCGCCGGCCGACGTCAGTGATCGCAGTCGGTGTGGATCGGCGGACTGTAGATCGTCGCGTTGCATGCGAGGCACGTGTGGGTTCGGTGATGCCCGCCGATCCGGACGCACGGCATCACGCTCACGAGCGACCGCCCTGCCCCGAGCCGGTGCCCGTTCGGGCAGAAGCGGGGAGCCGGTTCCGTCCAGCGCCCGTTGCGCAGATAGAGACGAATCGATTCGCACATACGTTCGATTATGCACTGAATCGCGCCTGTCCGCCGTGTCGGTCGCGAACCTACGGCGTGTCCGAGGTTAACGAAAGTTAGTTACGCGAAGATTCTTTCGGTGTGGGGTGCTCGCACCTCCGCGATCACCCGCCCGGGCGAGGGAATGCTGTTCTCCGGAAGCGACTTTCGCTCGGTCGGCCCTGTCCAGTTCGCACATGATCGGTAGGAAGACTTTGAATTTCTCACGTATGCGCACCGGTTCGATCGGCATGGTCGCAGCGGCCTGCCTGGCAGGCGCTGTTGTCGGCGTCGCCCCCATGGCTGCCGCGCAGCCGGCACCAGGGCCCCAGCCGCTGTGCTCGATGACTTACCCAACCCCTGACAACTTCGAGGTCAGCGGTCTCAGCGAGGTCCAGGTCACGCGCAACTCCAACGGTTCGCTCGGCCTGACCCTCGTCACCGACGCCAACTCCGAGGGCGGTTACGACCAGACGTTCACCGCGAGCTGGGCGAACATCGACACCGGCCGCAGCGGCAACGGCGATACCAAGACCTGGGTACAGGGCCACCGTACGGTGCTGTCGATTCCCGAAGTGCGGACCGAGCCCGGCCGGATCGCGTTCGTCTTCGGCACGTCCAACCAGTTGGGCCAGAGCGTCACCACGGGTCAGTGTCACGCGGAGTACGCCGCGTAGTTCGCACACCGGGCGCGCGTGACGTCAGGGCCCGGCGTCACGCGCGCCCTCCCACGGCGTCGGTTCTCATGCCGCCCGCTCGGGTATGTCCATCGAGACGAGATTCGAGTGCGATCTCGGCTGAGCTGTCGTATTCGTGCTCGGTCGTTCGTGGTGTGGGTAGAGGCAGCCGATCGGCGGCCACCGACGAAGGGAAATCGCCATGACGCAGTACCTGCTTTCCGTTGTTGTCGACCCGAGCGTTTACGACATTCCGCAGGAGGAAGCGCAGCCGCAGTACGACGCGACGGGGAGGTTCAACGACGAGCTCAAGGCAGAAGGGGCGTGGGTGTTCGCGGGTGGGCTCGGGCGGGTCGACGAGGCGACCACGGTCGACAACACCGGCGCAGATGTGGTCGTCACCGACGGGCCGTATGCCGAGACCAAGGAATGCCTCGGCGGGTTCTGGGTCGTGCAGGCGCCCGACCTCGATGCCGCGCTGAAGATCGCCGCGAGGGCGTCGAAGGTCTGCGAGCAGAAGATCGAGATCAGGACGTTCGACGGCGCATGAGCGACGACACTCGCGCGCGGATCGATCGGATCTATCGCGAGGAGTACGGCCGGGTGGTCGCCTCGCTCGCCCGACGTTTCGGCGATCTCGACATCGCCGAGGACGCCGCGGGCGAGGCCCTGCTCACGGCTGTCGAACGGTGGCCGGTCGACGGCATTCCGCCCAACCCGGGCGGCTGGCTGACGAAGACCGCGGGCAACCGCGCGATCGACCGGATCCGCCGGGAATCACTGCGCGACGCGAAACATCAGGCAGCCATGATCATCGACGATCACACACCGCACGAACCGACCGGACCGGTCAACGACGACCGTCTCCGGCTCGTATTCACAAGTTGTCATCCGGCATTGGCGCCGGAGGCGCGAGTCGCGCTGACACTGCGCCTGCTCGGCGGGCTCACGGTCGGCGAGATCGCTCGTGCGTTTCTCGTTGCCGAAACGACCATGGCGCAACGCATCACCCGCGCCAAGGCCAAGATCAAAGCCGCGCACATCCCGTTCCGCGTGCCCGATCGCGATGACGTCACCGATCGGCTCGGCGGTGTGCTGGCCGTGGTCTACCTCGTCTTCAACGAGGGGTATCTTGCTGGCGCGCAATCGATTCGGGCCGACTTGATGGCGGAGGCGATTCGGCTCGGGCGCATCATGCGAGATCTGCTGCCCGATGACGGCGAGGTTGCCGGGTTGCTCGCGCTCATGTTGCTCATCGACGCGCGCAGTGCGGCGCGTTTCGCGGGCGGCGAGCTGGTGACGCTCGACGAGCAGGACCGCGGCGGCTGGGACCGTGCCCGCATCGCCGAGGGGCACGCGCTGGTCCGCGAATGCCTGCGCCGGGTCGCGGCAGGCGGGGATCGTCCCGGTCGCTATCAGCTCATGGCGGCGATCAACGCGGTCCACACCGACGCGGCGGACGCGCGCGATACCGACTGGCACCAGATCGTCGCCCTCTACGACCAGCTCTACGCCGTAACCCCGACCCCGATAGTCGCCCTCAACCGAGCCGTCGCCATCGCTGAACTCGATGGCCCCAATGTGGCCCTGGCACAAATAGATTCCCTGCCGCTCGACGGCTACCACGCCTGGCACGCCGCCCGCGCCGATCTGCTCCGCAGGTTGGGACGCGGCGCCGAGGCGAGATCCGCCTACGACGCCGCGATCGCCGCCACGCAGAACCCGGCGGAACGCGCCTACCTGACCAGGAGGCGCGAGCATCTCGTGTAGAACTGCCGTGTCTTCGGCATGGACTCGCTCGGTTATCGCGGTCCGTTCGTGTTGAGGTAGAGGACAGGGCCGTCGCCGAATGTGCCCTGCTCGTTCATCGCCAGCAGCGCCGCCATGGCCTTGGCGGTGTAGACGGGTTCGAGGTGCACGTGCTCGCGGTCGGCTGACAAGGTTCGGGCGCGTTCGCCTTCCGGCGTCGGGTGGCCGTAGCCGCTGCCCAGCCAGTCGGTGACGATGTCGATGTCCTCGACTCGCGGTTCGAGATCGGAAAGATCCGCGCCTCGTTTACGCAGCAGTCGCGCGGTACGGCGGGCGAGCCGGGTGATCGTCGCCGGGTCCAACCGCAGCGTGTCGTTGACTACGACACCCACTGCTCGGGTCGTCAAGCCTGCCATCCGCAAACCGAGCTGCAGCCCCGCGATCGTGCCACCGGATCCGACGGCGGTCACGAGGTGGGTGGGCTCGGGTAGCTCGCCGCGGTGTACTTGTCCGGCCAGTTCGAGCGCGGCCTCGACGTATCCGAGGACACCGATCGGCGAGGATCCGCCGGGCGGCAGGTAGTAGGGCAGATGCCCCCCGCTGGTGTGCCGGGCAAGCAGGATCGGCGCGGTGAGGATGGTCCGCGTCTTCGAGTGCGTGAAATGCAGTGTGGCGCCGCTGTTCTCGAGTCGGCTCAGTTGCGCACGGACGTGCTCGTCCACGGGCTGGTCGACGAGGGCGAGAGCGGTACCGAGTCCGTGGTCGCGTGCGTACAGGGCGACGGCCAGGCCCCAGTTCGTACCCAACCCGCCGACGGTCAGGATGGTCCGGGAGCCGCGCCGGTGTGCCTCGGGGAGAATCCATTCCAGCTTGCGGACCTTGTTGCCACCCCACCCGCCGTCACCGAATGCGCAGTCGTCTTTGAGCCAGACCGGCGCGCCACCGGCGGGCAGCGCATCGAGTCGGCGGACCGGTGTCGGGCCGGAGCTCAGTCCGATATGCGGCAGGGTTTCGCGCAGGCGTGGAAAGCGTTGGTGCAGAAGCGGAGTGTTCATCGGCTGCCGCCGGCCGGTCCGAGGACTCGCTCGATGTAGTTGGTCCAGGTCGGGGCGTCGGCCACGTTTCCTCCTCGGAGTCGGTGCTGCCTACCGTAACCAGAGAAGCGATATGCGAAGGGTGAGCGGCGCCGCGAGCAGCTGCTGCGCGCGGCCATCGGCATCGAGGCCATCCAGCTCGCGGCCGCCGCTGCTGCTGGTGTAGAACTGCCGGGTCTTCCGTCCGGCATATGGAGAACCGAATCGGTATACTTGTGTCATGAATGTGGCCGACTATGCGGAGCTTGCTGGGGTGTCACCTCGGCGTGTACGCGCGCTGGCCCGGGCAGGTGCTGTGCCGGCTCGCAAAGTGGGCGGCCGTTGGGTGGTGGATGCGCCTCGTCCGGTTCGGCGGGCGGCGCGGCGGCCGTTGTCGGAAGCATCGCAGCGCGCGCTTGTGCGCGCGCTGCACGCCAGATCATTGGGCGAATTGACCGGCCAGGCGCGTGCCCGCACGGCCGAGCGACTGAGGTTGTTGCGCACGGTGGATGATCCGGCCGAACTATTGGTCGATTGGTGGGCCGGGCGCCCACCGACACAGTTGGACGGCGGGTCCAATCTGGTCGTGCACG
Organism: Nocardia sp. NPDC058519; assembly: GCF_042719755.1. NCBI lineage: Bacteria > Bacillati > Actinomycetota > Actinomycetes > Mycobacteriales > Nocardiaceae > Nocardia > Nocardia sp. NPDC058519. Next base: position 108,160 of record NZ_JBHXNK010000005.1, read on the forward strand.
CCATCGCAGGGAACAAAGCGCGGGTCTGGGAGGTGCTTCACCGGCCCCGTCAGGAGTATTTGCGAAATCCGTCGACACTGGCTCGGGTGGTTCGCGACGAACGGGCCATCCAGGGCCTGGCGCGCAGTGACCTTGCCGAGCGCGCCGGGGTGGATCGCGCTCTGGTGGTGGCCATCGAGCGGGCCGAATCGGTAGGCGATCTCATCGGTCTGCGAAAGGTGTTGCGGGCGTTAGGCGTCGAACCCACCGCGTTGCCGGCGATGGATCTGCGATGACCGAGGTCCTCCATGCGTGGTTGGAGGGTTACCACGCGGGAACATTCACGCGTGGGCCATCCGGACACGTTCGTTTCGACTACAGCGAGAGCGCGCCCATCACGCCGATCTCGCTGTCGCTGCCACGCACGGGTGGTGCGACCCGGCGTGCCGCGGCGAACTTTCTGGACAACCTGCTGCCGGACAATGCCGCGGCGCGATACCAGATGGCGTCGGTGTACAGAGTCGCGTCGGTCGACACCTTCGATTTGTTGAGCCAGGCCGGCGGCGACGTCGCAGGCGGGCTGGTGCTGACCGCAGAGGAAGGACCGCCCGACGTAGGGCCGTTGCTGCTCGATCCGGCCGGCGACGAGGATGTGGCCGCACGTATCGCCGCGCTGAAGCGCTCCCCGGATCAGTGGGTAGGCGCGGCATCCCCCGCGCGGTTCTCGCTGGCAGGCACACAGGGAAAGTTCGCGCTCGCCGATATCGGCGGTGAGTGGTACTGGTCGAATGCGACGGTGCCCTCTACGCACATTGTCAAACCCGCACGGCCAGGGCTATCCGGACTGGAAGACGTAGAAGCGATGGCTCTCGGGTTGGCATCGAAAGTCGGCGCCGGAGCACCGCAGGCACAGGTGATGCGGGTACTTGACCAGAGTGCCTACTTGGTCGAGCGATTCGACCGAGTGCGGACCGGGCAGGTCGCGGCGCGACTTCATGCCGAGGATATCGCCCAGGCGATGGGCAAGGGGCCTGCTCAGAAGTACGACGTCTCGGCGCAGCAGGTCATTCGGTTGCTTCGTGAACAGGTCGGCACCGAGATCGCTTATGCCTTCGTACGACAACTCGCGGTCAACACTTTTCTGGGCAATGCCGACGCACATGCCAAGAACTACTCCCTGCTGCTCCGGCCGGACGAAGTTGTCCTCTCGCCGATGTACGACGTCGTACCGGTGGGGTTGTACCCGCAGTTCGATCAGAAGCTGGCGATGGGTATCGGCGGGGCGCGGCGTGCCGCGGAAGTCAGGCTGCCGCACTGGCGCAAACTCGCCCGGACATCGGGTCTGGTCGAAGATCGGGTAGTCGAACTGGTGACATCGCTGGCCCATTCCCTTCAGGAAGCGGTCGACGCTGTCGAGGTGGGATCGGCTGTTGATGAGATCGCTCGGAGCCGCGAACTGATCGGCAAGAACATCGCGTCTATCGCGGCGCCCGGCCGCTCGGTGCTACGGCACGAATAGGTCGCTACGGCACGAATAGGTCTGTGCCGGAGCACTGCATGGTCTGGCCCGCGGACAGGCCGGAGGTGCCGACGGCGCCGGTCAGGCGGACTGTGCCCCAGCCGGTGTGGACGTCGAAGCTGGGCATGTCGCCGCTGACGGAGCCGTGCTGGGCGGCGACGCCGGATTCGCCGGTGTCGAGGTTGGTCCAGTTGACGGTCGCGTGGTAGCCGAAGGGGCCGAAGGCCGAATCTCCGCGCGGCTGGATCGAGATGGTGCCGGGGCGGTCGTCCGACGAGGTCGCCACGAGGGACAGATAGAACGGGTACAGGTGGAAGTTGGCGTTCGAACCGAGGCACTGGATCTTCGCCTCCCGCACCTCCGCCGACGCTGTTCCGGTGCCGAGTAGCGAAATCGCGACGATGGCGGTGAGCCCGATGGTCGAACGCATCTGCGAAACCCCTTCCGATAGGAACGAACTGGAGCTCAGTACATCGTTTCCTGGGCGAAAGAACAAGGGAATCGTGTGCAGACACCCCGGGCTGTACACGATTCCCTGCGTGGTTCCGTCAGTGTTGTGGGCTACCAGGCCGACTGGCGGGTGGTGGCCGTGGCTTGGTCGATCAGGCGTTGGAGGTGGGCTTCTATTTTGTCGGGGGTGGTGGGGGTTACTTCGATGCGTTCGCCTTCTTGGATGAGGTAGCGGCCGTCGTTGGTGTAGTCGACCAGTTGGAGGGTGGTGCCGCCTTCTTGCCAGCCGTCGAGAGCGGGGCCGGTGGCTACACGGAATTCCGCGTAGGTGGTGAAGGGGCGTTTGAGGAATTTGAGGGCTTGTTCGGCGGGGGTGCGGTGGCGGGCGTAGGGGTCGGGGGTGTTGGCGAAGTCGTCGCGGTGGACGTTGAAGCCGCCGGTGGTGCCCGCGGGGGTTTTCGGGAGGATGGCCAGCAGGCGGGTGGTGATCGCGTGGGCCGGGCGTAGGGAGATCAGGATGTTGCCGCCCTGGCCGTATTCGGGGCCGGGGAGCTGGGCGGCGATCGCGCCGTTGCCTGCCTCGGTGGTGGCGCAGGCGCGGACCATGCGGGTACGGCCGTCCAGCCGGTGGCCGAACAGTTCGATGCGGATTTCGGGGTGCGCCAGGGCGTGTAGGGCGTGGTAGAGCGATTCGTCGGTGCCCATCTTGGCGATCAGCGCATCCGCGGCACGACGGCACTCCAGGTCGAATTCGACCTGGGTTTCGACGCCTGCGGTGAAGGTGAGGGGCCAGGGCATGCGGTCGCGGCCGAGCGTTTCCCAGGCGACCCAGAATTCGAACGGGGTCAGCTCCCAGGTGTCGGTCATGCGTCGCCACCGATCACCGGCGGGACGTGCAGGCGTTCGGGGCCGAGCAGTTCTTCGTGGACACCGCGCAGGTAGTCGGGGGCCTGGTGCTCGTTCTCCTCGTCCTTGCCGCCGCCGCGTGCGCCGGGAGCGCCCATTCCACCCATCCCGGACATGCCCGAGCGGCCCGACGACGCGCCGGAACCCGCGCCCGCGCCCGCACCTGCGCCCTGCTTCTGCCCGGCCGTGCCGGGGACTGCCGCGCCGGGGGTGCCCGCACCCGCGCCTGCGCCCGCGCCACCGCCCGCTCCGCCGCCCGCTCCGCCGCCGGAGCCGAGGCCGCCAGGGGAGGTACCCGCCGGGGTGGTGCCCGGGGTGGTGCCTGCAGGGGTCGTGGTGGTGGGGGTTTCGGGGGTTGTCGTGGCGGCGGTGGTCTCGTCGCCGGTCGTGTCGTCGCCGGTGGTGTCGTCTTCGCCGGGGTCGTCGGTGGTGGGGGTTTCCGGCTCCGTGGTGGTGGGAGTGGTGTCGTCGCCCGGGTCGGTGGTGGTGCCCTTGTCGGTGGTCGTGCCTTTGTCGGTGTTGGTGCCCGGCTTTTCCGTGGTGGGTTTGCCCTGCGGCTGGTCGGACTGAGGTTTCGCCGGCGTGGGGACCTTCGGGACCTGAGTGTCGGACTGTTCGGCGACCGGCTTGTAGACGGTCGTCATCACCTGGCGGGCGGCTGCCTCGGCGGCGTCGGCGCGGCCTGCGCTGGTGCTGTCCATGACCAAGGTGGTTGTGGACCCGAGTCCGGGCGCGACCACGTTGGAGAGCGCGGAAACGACTATTCCCGCTACCGTGCTGCTCTGTTTGTCGGACTCATGGGGCACTGAGTACTTCACTTGCTGGAAGCCGGAACGAGCTTCGGCCATTTTGTTGCCGATCAACCGCGCGGCCTGCTCGACCTTGTTGATTTCGGTGAGGTAGCTATTGGTGCTCGACAGGGCAGAATTTGCGGCAGAACCTGCCCAGCCGCGTTCCATTTCTTTCTGGATATTATCGCGGAACAGCTTTGCCTTATCTCTCGTGTTATCCGCGAGGGCTGTCCAACCGTCAATGCTCGTGGTCATCTGTCCGATGTTTATCGATTCGGCAAACTTCATGATGCGCGAATGCTCCATGTCGACGAATGACTCCATCGCTGCCGGAAAAACTTGAGAGGCATATTCGCCGGAGAAGCCGGATGCAAGCGCCTTGTTGTCGCCATAGATTTGTGCACGCTCTTTATTGCCGTCCGATTGTGCATCCAATTCTGACTGCGTCGGCGCAATGTCATTGTCGAACAGTGAACCTACACGATTTGCGATCGTGGGCAAGAAGGTGCTTGTATTGGAAATACCGGAAAAGAATTCTCCAAACGACATATTATCCCCCTGAAATCAATCGAGCTTGTTGGTCTGCTGCTTTACGGCAAGCTGGGTGGCTTCGTCGCAGGCCTTGTACGCGGCGCCGGCTTTGCGGTACATGTCAGCCATGGCGGCGAGGACTTCTTGATGCTTGGTGATGGCGTCCGTGTAGGAGCCGGATCCAGGGCCGCCCTGCGCAAGGTTTGCGAATTTTTCGCCGAGTGTTGTCGCCGACCTCAGGTCTCCGAAGGATTCAGCGAATACCATGGCCTTTGCGCGCTGGCTAAGTGAGGTGAGTTCGGCGCTGTAGTCATCGCACCACTTCGCGCACCGTTCAGCTGCGTCGTACTCGATTATCAGCGTTCCCGCGGCCGCCTCCCCTGCCAGTCGCTGGAATTCCTTCGCGGTTTCGTTCGTATCTGCCATCGCTGCAATCTCTTTCGTGTCTGCAGTCGTTACTTCGGAATGATTTCAACAAAGTGCGGCGCTGCATCATTTACAACAGTGCAGGGGTCAGTCGTTGACTTGCTGCTCGATGCCTTATTGGCCTGTAGCGTGATCCTGCCCTGGCTGGATTCGAATACGATCCCACATTCTTCGGCGGGCGAACGGTCGCCGATGAGATACTGCTTGGCGGCTCTTCCTCCTACCGTGACATCTTTGAAGTCGTGTAGGTGGGTGTTTTCTTGGAATTTCTGCATGGTGTAAGTGGTCGAGTAGAACGAGAGGAAGAAGTCGCCCGCGAGCCAGTTGCACCCCTTCCACTCTGCACGTGGCACTGAGAACGGATTGTCGTCCTTCTTTGCAGGATCGGCCCCCGCCGCCTGCAACACGCTGTCCGATACAGCACACGGGTCGAACAACTGCTCCTTGGTCAGCGGAGCCCCGCTGGCCTCAGGCTGCCCATCGACCGCCTTGGAACATCCGGCGAGCGCCACTACAGCGCACACTCCGGCGGCAAAGCCAACCAGTCGCATCGTCTCTCCTCTTTCGCGCACAACAACCACTCGATGTCTTAGACGCGAGACCGGTCGTTTCGGTTCCATCCAGGGCAAAATCAGGCTGGGACGTTGGCTCCGTGGCCGAGGTCGCGCAGGGCGGCCTTGATCTTGGTTTGGGCCTCGTCGAGGGATTCGGGGGTGGGGTCGGTGTTCGCGCCCGAGATGTCGAAGTCGCCCATCGTGTAGGCGGGGAAGACGTGAGTGTGCAGGTGGGGGACCTCGAGGCCGGCGATGAGCAGGCCGGCGCGAGGGGCGTCGAAGGCGACGCGGACGGCCTGGCCGATCTTCTGGGCAAGGCCCATCATCCTGGCGATCACGGCGGGATCCACGTCTTGCCACTGGTCGATCTCCGCGCGCGGGACGACGAGGGTGTGGCCCTGGGTGACGGGGCCGATGGTGAGGAAGGCGACGAATTCGTCGTCCTCCCAGACGAAGCGGCCGGGGATCTGACCTGCGATGATCGCGCTGAAGACGGATGCCATACCGGTGAGCGTAGCTAGATCGACACGAAATGCGACAGGATGCCCTGCACCTCGTAGATGTCGACCTGACGGTTGAATCGCTGCTTGACCGGCTCGCCGCCGCTGCCGATCCAGATGTAGAGCTCGGCGTCGAGGTCGAAGGTGCCCGCGGTTTCGACGGCGAAGTGGCTGATCGAGCGGTAGGGGATGCTGTGGTAGCTGACCTTGCGGCCGGTGACACCCTGTTTGTCGACCATGATCAGGCGGCGGTTGGTGAACAGCATCGCGTCGCGGACCAGGATGAACGCGGCATACACCTGCTCGCCCTGCCCGAACAGCTTCGCGTATTCCTGCTGGGCGGCGGCCGGATCTATGCGACCGGCATTGCCCATCATCCCGTCGAGCAGGCCCATGATGTTCTCCCCGTTTCGGCGGCGGCTCCCGCGCCACACCTGGTTTCATTGTGGCGCAAGCGAAGCCGGGCCGCGAGATGCTGCGCCGTGCGTTCACCAGTTCGCCGGTCGGCCGAAAAGTCGACCATGGGGACGATCAGTGCGGTCGGCCCTAGCGCGGCGACCTACGACGGCGCGACTAATCTAGGGGCCGTGCGCGTACTCGTCATCGGTTCCGGAGCCCGTGAACATGCCCTCGTCCTGGCGCTGCGCCGGGATCCGTCCGTGACGGCGGTGATCGCGGCCCCTGGCAACCCCGGCATCGGCCAGCACGCCGAGCTGCGCCCGGTCGATCCCTGCGCCGCCGAAGACGTCGCCGCGCTGGCCGCCGAAGTGGCCGCCGACCTGGTGGTGATCGGTCCCGAGGTGCCGCTGGTGCTCGGCGTCGCCGACGTCGTGCGCGCGGCCGGGTTCCCGGTGTTCGGCCCGTCGGCCGACGCGGCACGCATCGAAGGGTCCAAGGCGTTCGCGAAAGATGTGATGGCGGTGGCCGGGGTGCGGACCGCGCACAGCGAGATCGTCGACAGCCCGGCCGAGCTGGACGCCGCGCTGGACCGCTTCGGCCCGACCTGGGTGGTCAAGGACGACGGGCTCGCCGCAGGCAAGGGCGTGGTGGTGACCACCGACCGCCGCGCGGCCCGCGACCACGGCGCCGAGCTGCTCGAGCAGGGCCATCCGGTGCTGCTGGAGTCGTTCCTCGACGGCCCTGAGGTGTCGCTGTTCTGCCTGGTCGACGGCGAAACCGTGGTTCCGCTGCTGCCCGCGCAGGACCACAAGCGAGTCGGCGACGGTGATTCCGGCCCGAACACCGGCGGCATGGGCGCCTACACGCCGCTGCCGTGGCTGCCGGACGAGACGCTCACCGAGATCATCGACAACGTGGTGAAGCCGGTCGCGGCCGAGCTCGTCGCGCGCGGCAGTTCGTTCTCCGGCCTGCTGTACGCGGGTCTGGCGATCGGCACGAACGGCCCCGCGGTCGTCGAATTCAATTGCCGTTTCGGCGATCCCGAGACCCAGGCGGTGCTCGCGCTGCTCGACAGCCCGTTCGCCGAACTCCTGCACGCCACCGCGACCGGGCGCCTCGCCGAGGTCGACGCCCCGCGCTGGAAGGACGGTTCCGCGATCACCGTCGTGCTCGCCGCCGAGAACTACCCGGCGCGCCCGCGCACCGGCGATGTGATCACCGGTGCCGATGACGGCGCGCTGGAGGGCGAGACCCTGGTGCTGCACGCCGGTACGGATCAGCGCGAGGACAAGGCGCTGGTGTCGGCGGGCGGGCGCGTGCTGAACGTGGTCGGTGTCGGTGCGGATCTCGCTCAGGCGCGGGAGCGGGCCTACGCACGACTCGCGGGAATCAAACTTCCCGGCAGCCATTTCCGGACCGACATCGGCGCGACCGAAGTTGTTGTTCCGGAACGCAACAGCGTCGTGGGGTAATTCGCGGACGATCAGTTGAGCCGCAGGCCGTGCATCGCGAGCCAGGCCTGCGGATCCACATGCTGACCGTTCTGGACGATTTCGAAATGCAGGTGCGGGCCGGTGGAATCGCCGCGATTGCCGATGCGCGCGATCTGCATTCCGGCGGGGACGCGCTCGCCCTGGGAAACGAAGAAGTCGTACATGTGGCCGTAGATGCTGATGGTGCCGTCGTCGTGCCGGATGCGGACCCACAGGCCGAAACCCTGCGCCGGTCCGGCTTCCACCACGGTGCCGTCGGCCACGGCGTAGATGGGGCTGCCGATGGGGCCCGCGATGTCGATGCCGCGGTGCAAGGTGCCCCAGCGGGAGCCGAAACCGGACGTGAACGCACCCTTCGCGGGCAGGCTGAACCCGCCGACCGACGGGGTCGATCCGGGCACCATCGCGCCGGGGACCACCGGGGCGCGCTGGCCCATCCAGTCCTGCCATTCACCCGATGCCGCGGCCGCCGCCTCCGCTTTCGCACGTTCGAGGGTGGCGCGGGCCGCCGCGGCGACCACGAGTGCCTCGCGGCGCTTTTCACCCGCGTCGATCGCGGCGAGCATGCGGGTCGCCGATTGGGGGTTGGATAAGAGCTGCGGGGGATAGGCGATAGCCACGTGCAGTGCTTCGCCCGGTGCGAGTGGGGGCCCGTCGACGGCGCCGCCGAACTGCCCGTCGGCAGCGACGAACACCGCCACCGCGGCCATTCCGGCGATGAGTACGCGCCGCTCGACCAGCACCTGACGCACGCGCTCACGGCTGGGCCGCCGCGCCCACATGCCCTCCGCCTGCGCCTTGGGCCGTCGCCAGAAGACCTTGCGCACCTCACCGCTGCGCAGCTCGCCCGCGATCTCACCGACCAGCGGATACCGCGCGGCCCACTCGGCCATCCGATCGCGCGCCCCGACCTTGGACGGCAGCTGTTCGCGCCAATTCGCTTGCAGGATTCGACCATTGACGCTGACAGGCGGACGGCGAAGCGCATCGGTAGCCGAACGCGTCGACTCGGGGCTGGTCGTTTCGGTGTCGGCGGGTTCCGCCGCCTTCGTCCCTGTCCGCTTCATTCCGCCCCCGCGCCCCGGCCCCGACGTGACCACAGGGGTCGCGTCGGTGGCTGCGTCTTCGCTGTCGGAGCCATTGTGCCGACCATATCCGTGAACGCTCGCAATCGGGTGCTCTACCGTCTCTCGGGTGTCCAGAGAATCGCGCCGGTCGGCCATTGCCCCTTTCTACGTCATGGATGTGTGGAAAGCGGCTGCTGAACGCGCCAGGTCGCACGGCGATGTGCTGGTGCTCGCGGCGGGGCAGCCCTCGACGCAGGCGCCCGCGCCGGTGCTGCGGGCGACCAGAGCCGCCATCGATCACGAATTGCTCGGCTACACCGAGACATTCGGCATTCTGCCGCTGCGCGAGGCCATCGCGGGCCATCACAGCGAGACCTACGGCTACGACGTGCACCCCGACGAGGTGGTGGTGACGACCGGGTCCTCTGGCGCGTTCACGCTGATCTTCCTGGCCGCCTTCGACCCGGGTGACACCGTGGTGGTGGCGCGTCCGGGCTATCCCGCCTACCGCAACACGCTGTCCGCGCTCGGCTGTGCGGTCGTCGAACTGGACTGCGGCCCGCAGACCAGATTCCAGCCGACCGTGGCGATGCTCGAGGCGCTGCCGGAGCCGCCGAAGGGTCTGGTGGTGGCCAGCCCGGCCAACCCGACCGGCACCATGATCGACCCCACCGAGCTCGCCGCGCTGGCCCGCTGGTGCGAACAGCACGGCACGCTGCTGATCTCCGACGAGATCTACCACGGCATCACCTACGCGGGCGCGAGCACGCCGACCTCCTCGGCGTGGGAGTTCTCCCGGGAATCGGTGGTGATCGGTTCGGTGTCGAAATACTTCTCGATGACCGGCTGGCGGCTCGGCTGGATGCTTGCCCCGGCCGACCTGCGCCCGGCGCTGCAACGGCTGGCGTCGAATATGACGGTGTGCCCGCCCGCGATCTCCCAATACGCGGCCGTGCACGCTTTCGGGCCGGAAGCCAAGGATGAACTGGACGGGCATGTGCGCCGGTACGCGCGCAACCGGTCGCTGCTCCTGGAGGGTTTGCCCGCGATCGGAATCACCGATCTCGCCCCCGCCGACGGCGCCTTCTACGCCTACGCCGATATTGGACATTTGACCGACAATTCCCGGGCCTGGTGCGCGGAGGTGCTCGCCGAAACCGGCGTCGCACTGGCGCCCGGACTCGATTTCGACACCACAAATGGAAACCACACGGTCCGTTTTTCCTTCGCAGGCGCCACCGACGACATCGCCGCAGCGCTGGAGCGTCTGGGAGGGTTCCTGAAGGGCTGATCCGGCCCCTTGTCAACAGTGATGTGCGACAACAACTTTGCGTAGTACGAACACATCTGTGCCGGGATACGGTAAAACTCAGTTATCCCGAATTCCCAGTGTTTCCCCGATGACGATTGCGCACGGTTGAACTGATGATGACTGGCACGTTGGCACGGTGACCACCGCAACGACCCCGAAAGGCGAACGACGTCGGCAGGCTCTGGTGGCGGCGGCGGCTGAGCTGTTGCTCGAAGGCGGCTTCGACGCCGTGCGACATCGTTCGGTGGCCTCCCGAGCCGATCTTCCACTCGCGTCGACCACCTACTACTTCGAATCGCTGGAAGATCTGATCGCCCGCGCCGTGGAGTTCAGCGGCGCGATCGAACTCGACGCGATGCGCCGCCGGGTCGGCGAGGTCAGCCATCGCAGGCGCGGCACCGACGCGACGGTCGAGCTCGTCCTCGACGTGCTCGTCGGCCCCGACGACGGCGACCTGGACGCCCGCGGCCAGCTCATCGCCCGCTACGAGCGTTCCGTGGCGTCGGCCCGTCATCCCGAGTTACGTGAGGTCCAGCTCCGACTACGCACCCAGCTCGAAGAACTGCTCGCCGACGTGCTGCGCCGCTCCGACCGAGTGGTGCGCCCCGAGCAGTTACGCAGGCTGGTGGCCGTCGTCGACGGCGCGGTGGTCGCCGCGCTGATCGAAGGCCACCCCGAGCCCCGCCGACCCGCCCGGGCCGGTCTGCTCGAAATGATCGACATCGTCGCCCCGCCCGTGGTCCCGAACATGATGCCCCAGCAGGCCGAACGGGTGCGGCAATTAGACTGAGTGCTCGTGAGCCTCGTCCCGAATGTCCTCGCCACCCGATACGCCAGCCCGGAGCTCGTCGCGCTCTGGTCGCCCGAGAACAAGATCGTGCTCGAGCGCCGGTTGTGGCTGGAGGTGCTGCGCGCGCAGGCCGAACTCGGAATCGATGTCCCCGCAGGGGTTGTCGAGGACTATGAACGCGTGATCGGCCAGGTGGACCTGGCCTCGATCGCCGAGCGCGAGCGGGTCACCCGTCACGATGTGAAGGCGCGGATCGAGGAGTTCAACGCCCTCGCCGGGCACGAGCACGTGCACAAGGGCATGACCAGCCGCGACCTCACCGAGAACGTCGAGCAGCTGCAGATCCGGCTCTCCCTCGAGCACGTCTACAAGCACGGCATCGCCATCGCGGCGCGGCTGGCCGAGCGGGCGGCCGAGTACCAGACGCTGGTGATGGCCGGGCGCTCGCACAATGTCGCCGCGCAGGCCACCACGCTGGGCAAGCGCTTCGCCTCCGCCGCCGACGAGATGCTGGTGGCCCTCGCCCGGACGCGCGACCTGATCGATCGCTACCCGCTGCGCGGGATCAAGGGCCCGATGGGCACCGCCCAGGACATGCTCGACCTGCTCGACGGTGACGCGGGCAAACTCGCCGCCCTCGAACGGCAGGTCGCCACCCACCTCGGCTTCGCGACGGTGTTCACCAGCGTGGGCCAGGTGTACCCGCGGTCGCTGGATCACGATGTGCTGTCCGCGCTGGTGCAGCTGGGCGCCGGGCCGTCGTCGTTCGCGCACACGATTCGGCTGATGGCCGGTCATGAGCTGGTCACCGAGGGTTTCCAGCCGGGCCAGGTCGGGTCGTCGGCGATGCCGCACAAGATGAACACCCGATCCTGCGAGCGGGTGAACGGCCTGCAGGTGATCCTGCGCGGCTACGGCTCGATGGCGGCCGAGCTGGCGGGCGCGCAGTGGAACGAGGGCGACGTGTTCTGCTCGGTGGTGCGCCGCGTCGCGCTGCCGGACGCGTTCTTCGCCATCGACGGGCAGACGGAGACCTTCCTGACCGTGCTCGCCGAGTTCGGCGCCTACCCGGCGGTGGTCTCGCGTGAGCTCGACCGGTACCTGCCGTTCCTGGCGACCACCCGCATCCTGATGGCGGCGGTGCGCGCCGGCGTGGGCCGCGAGACCGCGCACGAGGTCATCAAGGAGCACGCGGTGGCGGTGGCGCTGGCCATGCGCGAGCAGGGGCGCGAACCCGATCTGCTGGATCGTCTCGCCGCCGATGAGCGGATGCCTCTCGACCGTGCGGGCCTCGACGCGGCGCTGGCCGACAAGGCCGCGTTCATCGGTGCGGCATCGGACCAGGTGTCCGAGGTGGTCGCGCAGGTGCAGAAGCTGGTCGAAGCCAATCCGGAAGCCGCGCGCTACACGCCGTCACCGATTCTGTAGAGCCGTGCGTATCAGCCCGCCCCTGCCGCTTTTCCGGCGCAGGTGGCGGGCTTTCGCGCGTCGGAGTCGATACCGTACGCGGGTGAATCCGTACACGATCTTCACCGACATCATCGCCGGGGCCGCCCCGTCCTCGAAGGTTTACGAGGACGACGAAGTCCTCGCCTTCATGGACATTCGTCCTGTGACACCGGGGCACGTTCTGGTGGTGCCCAAGGTGCCCGCGCCGAGTCTGGCCGATCTCGATCCCGCCCTGGGCGGCAAGCTCTTTCAGGTCGGGCAGCGGATCGCCGCCGCGCTGCGCAGCAGTGAAGTGGCGGCCGACGGGGTGAATTTCTTCCTCGCCGACGGGGTTACGGCCGGGCAGGAGGTCTTCCATGTGCACCTGCACGTGATCCCGCGAACACCCGGCGACGGCTTCGGCTTGCGTGCGCGGCCGACAACTCCCGCGCGGGCGGACCTCGACTACCTGGCAGGCTCGATCCGGGGCGCGCTCACCCGCTGACCTGCATTTTCGGGCGAAGCGGTCATTGCAAACCGGGGAGTTTGCTGAAGAAACGCCGGAAACGCTAAATGCTTCCAGTTCGTTCACCTGTGGGTTACCTTGGACTGTCATTGGCATGCGGTTATGGAGGGTAGATCGTGCGTCGTACAGGTGTTGCTGCTGTAGTGCTGGCTATTGCTCTCGGTGTGATCGGACCGGCGGTGGTTCACCCCACGGCGGCGTCCGCCGCGCAGATCATCGGAGTCAACGAACTGACTCCGCACCGGACGGCTATCACCGTCGCCTCGCCCGCGATGGGCCGCAATGTCGACCTACAGGTGCTGCATCCCGCGGGCGGTGGCTCGCGCGGCACGTACTACCTGCTCGACGGGCTCGACCCCGGCATCGGCCAGAGCACCTGGACCAACGCCACCGACGCCGAAGCCTTCTTCCGCGGCAAGAACGTCAACGTGGTGCTGCCGATGGGCGGCCAGGCCAGCTACTACACCGACTGGATCACCGATGATCCGCGTTTCGGCCGGTACAAGTGGGAAACGTTCCTCACCCAGGAACTGCCCGGCCTGATCGACGGACACTTCAACGGCAACGGCGTGAACGGCATCGGCGGGCTGTCGATGGGCGGCAACGCGGCCTACATCCTTGCTGCCCGCCACCCCGGCCTCTACCGTGCCGTGGCCGGTTACAGTGCCTGTCCGGACATCGCGATGGCCGCGGGCGCGATGATGTTCTCCATCGTCAATCGTGGCGGCAATCCCGGCAACATGTGGGGCGCGCCCGGTAGTCCCGAGTGGGCCGCACACGACCCGGCCCTGATGATCGAAGCGCTGCGCGGCAAGGCGCTGTACATGTCCACCGGCACCGGCATCCCCGGCCCGCACGAGGCCGAACTCAAGCCGACGCTGGCCGAGAACATCTTCCTCGGCGGACCCATCGAACTCGGCGTCAACACCTGCATGGTGGCCTTCGACCAGCGCCTGCGCGGTGCGGGCATCGGCGCGAAGATCGACTATCACCCGGTGGGCACGCACTCCTGGTCCTACTGGCAGGACGCCCTGCACGCCTCGTGGCCGGTCATCGGACCCGCGCTCGGCGCCTGACAATCTCCACACGCGACCCGGTTCTACGGCCGTAGAACCGGGTCGCGGTGCGTTCGGGCTACCTCGCGGATCGTCGACGCAGGACCGCGCTCGCGATCACGCCGATCACCGACAGTCCGGTGACGATCAGCACGTAACCCGCAGGCAGGCCGAGTATTTCGACGTATTCCTTGCTCACTATCCGGTCACGCACGGGCACGTTCTCGGCAGCGGGGCCGAAAATGAAATCGCTGGTGATGGTCGCGGGGTCGGGGATGTAGATCGAGAGTTCGGTGAGGTAGTTGTTGCCTGCGGCAAGCGCTTTCAGGTCCGGGTCGCTGGGTTCGCCGACCGGAGAGGCGAATTCGGTGGTGATGGTGTGGGGTTTCGTGTCGGGGTCGACGCGTGCCACCCGGTGGTCACTGAAGATGTAGAGGTGAACCGACTGGGGTGTGGTCGCGGCGGCCGACATGCGCATCGGGTACACGAGGCGGTCGGAGTCGAAGGTGAGAAGGACCGGGTCGAGAGCGCCGGAGAGAGACTTCGCGCTGGTCAGACGCATAGCGACGAAGGACCAGCCCTCGCGTAGGTAGGGGTCGAGGGTGGCGCTCACTTCGGGTCGGAGTTGATAACCGTTGGTGTCGAGCCACTCCCGGATTCCGGCGAGGTCCCCGCCGCGCAAGGTGGTTGCCTCTAGCGGGCCCAGCTGCACCCGGCCGAGCACATCGGGACCGGAACCGGGAGCGGCGCCGGAGGTGTCGCCGCCCAGCGAACCGCTGCCGAACCAGTCGTATTCGGTGACCCGCTCGGGTGCGGTCATGCGCGAGAGCTCGCGCAACGAGTCCGGATTCCCGGCCGAGACGGTCGCGGGTGTCGGCGTCGGCACGATCAGCGCCGCGTCGGCACCGGCGAACTGCATACCCAGCCGCATCAGCACGGTCTCGCGCCGCCCGTCCCAGCCGAGGACCGCCGACTCACTGTTCACCCTGGCCGAACTGTCCCCGCTGACGACGCCGCCGCACGCGCACGCGTTCGCCGGCAGCACCGCCCCGGACCCCGCGGCCAGCAGCACCCCGGCAGTCACGAACAACGATCGAATTGCGTACCGCATCCCCATGCGGTCAGGCTACGCAAATCGGGCCTTCGGCACGGCCACCAGCGGCCGGCGGCCGAGTTGGCGGGCCCGGTTGGAGTGGGGCGGCTACGGTGGACGGATGGCTGGCGAGAATGAGACTGTGTCGGCGCCGATCGCGAAGAGGGCGCCCTTCGAGCGGGTCCACCACGGTGACACGTTCGTCGACGACTACGAGTGGCTACGGGACAAGGAAGACCCCGAGGTCATCGCGTATCTGGAGGCGGAGAACGCCTTCACCGCGGCGCAGACCGACCAGCTGCAGCCCCTTCGGGACAAGATCTTCGACGAGATCAAGGCCAGGACGCAGGAAACCGATCTCTCGGTGCCGACGCGCCTGGGCGACTACTGGTATTACTCGCGCAGTTTCGAGGGCAAACAGTACGGCGTGCACTGCCGCTGTCCCATCGACGCGAAGGCCGAGGGAATCGACGCGTGGACGCCGCCGCAGCTCGAGGTGGGTTCCGAGATCGAGGGCGAGCAGGTGCTGCTCGACAGCAATATCCTCGCCGAGGGTCTGGACTTCTTCGCCCTCGGCGCGTTCTCGCTGAGCCACGACGGCAACCTGCTCGCCTACTCCGTCGACAGCTCCGGCGACGAGCGCTACACGCTGCGGATCAAGGACCTGCGCACCGGTGAACTGCTGCCCGACGAGGTGGCGGGCGCGGCACCGGGGGCCACCTGGTCGCTGGACGGTACGCACATCTTCTATCAGACGGTCGACGAGTCATGGCGCCCCGACACCGTGTGGCGCCACCGCGTCGGCACCGGTTCCGACGCCGATGTGACGGTGTTCCACGAGCCCGACGATCGCTACTGGGTGAGCGTCGGCGCGACCCGCTCCGAGAAGTACCTGATGGTCTGGCTCGGTTCCAAGATCACCACCGAGGGCTGGGTCCTGGAATCGGACAACCCCGAGGGCGAGTTCCGGCCGCTGTTGCCGCGCCGCGAAGGCGTGGAGTACTCGGCCGAGCACGCGGTGATCGCGGGCGAGGACAAGTTCCTGATCCTGCACAACGATGTGATCGACGGGGTGAAGGCGGAGAACTTCGTGCTCGCCGTCGCGCCCGTCACCGACCCGTCGGACATGACGACCCTGATCGGGCATCGCGAGGACGTGCGGCTCGAGGACATCGACGCCTTCGCCGACCACCTGGTGCTCGGCTACCGGCGCGACGCGCTGCCGCGCCTTTCGGTGTGGCCGCTCACGCCGGAGGGCTTCGGCGAACTGACCGAGCTCGACTTCGGCCTCGAATTGTTCTCCGCCGGTGCGGGTTCGAGCCCGGAATGGGAGCAGCCAACGCTGCGCGTCGGCGTCACCTCGTTCATCACGCCGATGCAGGTGTTCGACTACGTGCCCGCCACCGGTGAGCTGCTGCTGCGCAAGGAACAGCCGGTACTCGGTGGTTACGACGCGGGCGACTACGAGCAGCATCGTGATTGGGCCGTCGCCGCCGACGGCACCCGGATTCCGATCTCGATCATCAAGCGCAGCGGGCTGCCCGACGGGCCGAAACCCACACTGCTCTACGGTTACGGCTCCTACGAGGCCAGCATCGACCCGTCGTTCTCGGTCTCGCGGCTGTCGCTGCTCGATCGCGGCATGGTGTTCGCGGTGGCGCATGTGCGCGGCGGCGGCGAGATGGGCAGGCTCTGGTACGAGCACGGCAAGACGCTGCTGAAGAAGAACACCTTCACCGACTTCGTCTCCTGCGCAAGCCATCTCATCGACACCGGCGCCACCGCACCCGACCGGTTGATCGCCGACGGTGGCAGTGCGGGCGGGCTGCTGATGGGCGCGGTCGCCAACCTCGCCCCTGAGCTGTTCACCGGCATCCTCGCCAATGTCCCCTTCGTCGACCCCCTCACCTCCATCCTCGACCCGTCACTGCCGCTGACGGTGATCGAATGGGACGAGTGGGGAAACCCGCTGCGGGACAAGGACGTCTACGAGTACATGAAGTCGTACTCGCCCTACGAGAACGTCGAGGCCAAGGACTACCCGGCCATCCTGGCGATCACCAGCCTCAACGACACCCGCGTGCTCTACGTGGAACCGGCCAAGTGGGTGGCCAAGCTGCGCGCCACCAAGACCGGCGACAACGAGGTGCTGCTCAAAACGGAGATGACCGCAGGCCACGGCGGTGTGAGCGGGCGCTACGAGAAGTGGAAGGAAGTCGGCTTCGAGTACGCGTGGGTCCTCGACCGAGTGGGTCTCGCCGACGCGTAGGAGTAGAACCCGCGGCGCCAGCCGCCAGAAGACACGAAATTCGTCGGGGCGTCATCGGGGTAGCACGTTGGCGTCACCTCGGGCTGTCATCGTTGGAGCATGAACGCTGAGCTGATCGTTTCGGTGTCGGGGATCCGGGATACGACTCGCGATGCCGCGATCGAGTTCGCGGGGGAGATGGACGCGCGGGGTGTGCGGCTGTCGTTGCTGGTCGCACCGCGATTGAAGGGCAAGTACCGGCTGGTCGACGATCCGGCGACGCAGTCGTGGCTGCGCGGGCGGCGCCTCGAAGGCGACGCGATCGTGCTGCACGGGTACGACCAGGCCGCCACCAAGGCCCGGCGCGCGGAGTTCGCCGACCTGCCGCGACACGAGGCGACGTTGCGGCTGAAGGCAGCCGATCGGGTGATGGAGCGGGTGGAACTGCGCACCCGGCTGTTCGCCGCGCCACGCTGGGACGCCTCATCCGGTGCGCTGGCCGCGCTGCCCGACGTGGGGTTCCGGATGGCATTCGGGCTCACCAGCATGCTCGACCTGGAACGCGATGTGGCCCAACGTGCTCGGGTGTACGGGATCGGCGAGGGCTTCCGGGCCGAACCGTGGTGGTGCCGGGCGCTGGTGATGGGTGCCGCGCGCACCGCACGGCGCGGTGGCGTGCTGCGGTTGGCGGTGTCGGCGGCGCAGTTGCAGCGGTCGGGCCCGCGCCAGGCGATGTTCGACGCGGTCGATCTCGCGCTGTACCACGGTGCCCGCAGCGACGTATACCGCTGGGAGCCATACCCGGAAGCCAGAGCTGCCTGACCAGGCCGCCGCCGCGCGCACACTGGCGAACAGCGCGCGGCGGTAGCCTCGGAATCGAGTGTGTCGACACTCGACAGTGCATATGTTTCCCGGAGTTTCGAGCCTTCTCGCCGCACACACGGCGGTTATCATTGCCCAGTTGATCGAGTGGTTTCCGCTAGTTGTTAAAACAGCAGGAGGCAGCGCTGATGACGGGCACCGCGACGAAAGTCGCGACAACGACGAAATATATGTCCTGGGTGACATTGGCGCTGATGACCACGAGTTCGGTGGCCAGCCTGCGATCCGCGCCCACGATGGCCATATACGGATTGGCCTGTGTATTCCTGTACATCATTCCCGCGATTCTGTTCCTGATGCCGACCTCGCTGGTCGCCGCGGAACTCGCGTCGGGATGGCAGGGCGGGGTGTATCAATGGGTCAGCGAGGGATTGAGTAAGCCGCTCGGATTTCTTGCCGTCTGGTGCCAGTTCGCCATGACGATCTTTTACTATCCGAGCCTGCTCGCCTATGTCGCAAGCACTTTCGCCTACATCATTCATCCGTCGCTGGCTTCCAACGGCCTGTACGTGGCGATCGTGATCATCACCGTCTATTGGGCGGGTGTGTACGTGTCCTCGCAGGGCACCAAGACCGTGGCCGGATTGTCGAGTATGGGCCTGGTCATCGGCACGCTGATCCCCGGCACGTTGCTGGTGGTTCTCGGTCTGGTATTCCTCGCACAGGGCAATCCCTCCGCGGCCCCGATGGATTCGTCGCACCTGCTGCCCGCGTGGGCCGGGTTGGCGAGCCTGGTGCTGATCGTGAACAACTTCCTGTCCTACGCGGGCATGGAGATGAACGCGGTGCACGTGTCGTCGCTGAAGAACCCGGCCAAGGAATTCCCGAAGGCGATGTTCCTGGCCATGGGCCTGGTGCTGGTGATCTTCATCCTGCCCGCGCTGGCGATCAGCTGGGTCGTCCCCTCGGCCAGCCTGAGTCTCACCGCGGGTGTGATGCAGGCCTTCGACGCGTTCTTCGGCCACTTCGGGATCGGCTTCCTCACCCCGATCATCGGTATCGCGCTGGTGGCCGCCGCACTCGGCGGCATGCTCACCTGGCTGGCCGGACCGTCGAAGGGGCTGTTGCTGATCGGGCGCAGCGAGGGCTATCTGCCACCGATCCTGACCCGGCTCAACAAGCACGGCGTGCAGCAGAACATGCTGGTGGCGCAGGGTGTGTTCACCACGCTGATCGCGCTGCTCTACGCCTTCATCCCCAATGTCTCCAGTGCGTACTGGATTCTGTCGGTGATCACCACGCAGGTGTATCTGATCATGTACGTGCTGATGTTCGCCGCGGCCGCCAAGCTGCGCAGGGACAATCCCGATCACCCGCGCGGCTACCGTGCGCCCGCGCTGATGGGGCTGTGCGCGCTCGGCGCCGCCTCCTCGATCGCCGCGTTCGCGATCGGTTTCGTGCCGCCCTCGCAGTTCGGCGCGGGCAGTCCGCTGGTGTACGTGCTCATCGTGGGTGGCGGCTTGGGCATCGTGGGTCTGCTCATCCCGTACCTGTTCTACCGAAACCGCAGGGACAGCTGGAAATTCGCCGTACCGGAAGGGCAGCAGGCATGACGACCGGAGACGCCCCCGACCGCAAGCGACGCTGGATCTACGTCACCGCGGGTGTGCTGCTCGTGGTGTTCGCCCTGATCGGGCTCTTCACTTTCACCGAGATCCGCGAGAACACCCAGGCGAGTGCGAAAGCCGAGCAGCTGCACAACAATCTGCTCGCCGCCGGTCTGCCCGCGCCGGAGACGGACGTGATCGCCAACGCGCTCGGCGACGACGGCGGGTCGGTGTGCCAGGACCCGGGTTCGCCGCTGATCAAGGCGAAATACCAGGCCTCGATCACCAACGGTGCGGCCGGGCCGGGGCAGCGTCCGGTGATCGGCCCGCGCGACACCACCGAGGCGGTCGCGCTCACGATCGCCACCTACTGCCCGGATCGCTTGCAGGACTACCTTTCTCATCTCGACACCCTGAATCTGGACGACACCACGAAGTGAGGCGCGAAGAGATGACCGATGATGTGACGGCGCTGCGCAGCAAGGTTTCCGGGCTGATGGGCCAGGCGAAAAAGGATCTGGCCCAGCTCGTTTCGTTCAAATCCGTCGCCGACCCGCGCCAGTTCCCGCCGGAAGGATGTGAGCAGACGGCGCAGTGGGTGGCCGACGCGTTCGCCGCGGCGGGACTGACCGAGGTCGGCCTGCACGAGACGCCCGACGGCAGCAAGGCCGTGATCGCGTCGAAGCCGGGGCCGCCCGGCACGCCGACGGTGCTGCTGTACTGCCACTACGACGTGCAGCCGCCGCTCGACGATGCCGCGTGGCAGACGCCGGTCTGGACGCTGACCGACAAGAACGGGCGCTGGTACGGGCGCGGGGCGGCCGACTGCAAGGGCAATATCGTCACGCATCTGACGGCCCTGCGCGCGATCGGACCAGACTTCCCGATCGGGATCAAGGTGGTGGCGGAGGGTTCGGAGGAACAGGGCACCGGCGGCCTGGAGAAGTTCGTCGTCGCCAATCCCGCTCTGCTGCAATCGGATGCGATCCTGGTCGCCGACTGCGGCAACTTCGCCGTCGGGGTACCCACGTTCACCCAGACCCTGCGCGGGATGGTGAATGTGGTGCTGACGGTGAAAACCCTGGAAGGGCCGATGCATTCGGGAATGTTCGGTGGACCGGCGCCGGATGCGCTCGCCGCGATGATCCAGCTGCTGTCGTCGTTGCGCGATGCCGAGGGCAACACCACGATCGACGGGCTCACCGACGATCAGAAGTGGACCGGTGTGCAGTATCCGTCGGCGGACTTCCGGTCCGACGCGGGTGTGCTCGACGGCGTCGAGCTGCTCGGCAACGGCACCGTGTCCGACATGCTGTGGGCGCGGCCCGCGCTCACCGTGCTCGGGATGGATGTGCCCGCGGTGGTCGGGTCGTCGGCGGCGATCCAGCCGAGCACCAAGGCCAGGCTCAACCTGCGCATCCCGCCCGGTACCGAACCCAAGCAGGCCTACGACCTGCTGGAGAAGCACCTGCGCGCGCATGTGCCGTGGAACGCCGAGCTCGACATCGAGGTGGAGGCGCTCGGCGAACCGTTCGTCGCGTCTACACAGGGACCTGCCCGTTCCGCCATGGAACAGGCGATGGCGACCTCCTACGGCCGCGACGTGACCACCGAGGGGCAGGGCGGATCCATCCCGCTGTGCAATGTCTTCCAGGACACCTACCCGAAGGCCGAGATCATGCTGATCGGCGTCGAGGAACCGAAATGCCTGATCCACGCCCCCAACGAGAGCGTGGATCCCACCGAGATCGAACACATGGCACTGGCCGAAGCCCTGTTCCTGACCAGCTACCGCTGATTCAGAACTGGCCCTGGTCCTCGGGTTCGATGACGCGGAACTCGGTGCCGGCCGGGGCCATCTCGGTCAGCCTGCCGAAGTAGATGCCCTGGGCCGAGGGGGTGATGATGCCGTGGTGGATGGGCACCGCGGTGCGGGGGTTGACGGCGCGTAGGTAGTCGACGGCCTCCGAGATGCGCATCCACGGGGCGACGGCCGGGATGGCGAGCACGCCGACCGGGACCGGCGGCACCCAGAGCGAGTCGCCGGGGTGGACCAGCTGGGCGGGGTCGGCCTCGGTGCCGAGCTGGAAGACGGTGTTGTCGATCACCGGGATCTCCGGGTGGATCACCGCGTGCCTGCCGCCGCCGCCGGTGATCTGTAACTCGCCGATGTCGAGCACCTGACCAGCCGAAACCGGCTCCCAGCCCTCGCTGCGCTGCTGCGCGGTCTGCGGATCCGACAGCAGGCGGGCGCCGGGATTGTTCTCGATGAGGTCGCCGATCCGGTTCGGATCGATGTGGTCGGGATGCTGGTGGGTCACCGCGATCGCGTCCAAGCCGGTGATGCCCTCGAAGCCGTGCGCGAAGGTGCCGGGGTCGAACAGCACTTTCACGCCGTGCAGTTCCACGAGGATGCAGGAATGACCGAAGTGGGCGATGCGCATACCCGATGCTAAGCCGCCGCGACCCCGGAACGCGGGCACGACGGCCCTGTCAACTAGGATTTCTGGGGTAACCCACACACCACTTGAGGAGCAACGCGTGGCACGAGTCGTGGTCGAGGTCATGCCGAAGGCCGAGATTCTGGACCCCCAGGGACAGGCCGTGGTCGGCGCGCTCCCGCGTCTGGGATTCGCCGGAATCTCGGATGTGCGGCAGGGCAAGCGATTCGAGCTCGAGGTGGACGACAGTGTGTCGGACGCTCAGCTCGAGCAGATCGCCGAGGCGCTGCTGGCGAACACGGTGATCGAGGACTGGAAGGTCGTTCGGGTCTCGTGAGCGCGCGCATTGGCGTAATTACTTTTCCGGGGACGCTCGATGATGTCGACGCCGCTCGGGCGGTTCGGCTGGCCGGCGCCGAGGCTGTGAGCCTGTGGCATGCCGATGCCGATATCAAGGGTGTCGACGCCGTGATCGTGCCCGGTGGGTTCTCCTACGGGGATTACCTGCGGTGTGGGGCGATCGCGCGATTCGCGCCGGTGATGGGCGAGGTTGTTCGCGCCGCCGGGCAGGGTCTGCCGGTGCTCGGCATCTGCAACGGATTCCAGGTTCTGTGTGAGGCCGGGCTGCTGCCGGGTGCGCTGACCCGTAACGAGGGACTGCACTTCATCTGCCGGGACGAGTGGTTGAAGGTCGAGGGGACCGATACCGCGTGGAGTTCGCGGTACGAGCCGGGTGCGCAGATCCTTGTTCCGCTGAAGTCGGGCGAGGGGCGTTACCAGGCATCGGAGAAGGTGCTCGACGAGCTCGAAGGCGAAGGCCGCGTGGTGTTCCGGTACGCGGGTGACAACCCGAACGGATCGCAGCGCGGGATCGCCGGGATCTCCTCGGCCAACGGGCGGGTCGTCGGTTTGATGCCGCACCCCGAGCACGCGACCGAGGCATTGACCGGTCCCAGCGATGACGGTCTCGGAATGTTCTTCTCGGTGATCGATAGTTTCGTCGGCGCCTAGAGACTGTCGATGATGTAGAAGTCGACCCCGTTCGCCATTGCCAGGTGGGCGGGGCCTACTGCTTGATTGCCCAGAAATCCGCGGCGGGTGGCCGGTCCGTCCAGCACCAGCCCGGTTTCCGCCGCGGCGATGATGGCTTCCACCTCGAGCGTGCCTGTCGTGTCGGCCAGGGTGTTCAGCAGGTGGATCGCCTCGTAGGTGGAGTTGCTGAAAGTCGTCAGCGCCGGGGCGAATTGGCCCTGATGCCGCTGGTAGCGGGCGCGCCGGGACCGGCCCTCGGTGGTGCGGTTGTCGATGAAGAAGCTCGAGGCGACGTAGAGGTTGGTGTTCGCAGACGGGCCCGCGCTGAGTAGGACGTTCTCGTCGACCGCCGGGCTGAGGCGGGGCATGACGGTGGGCAGGCCGGTGGCGGCGAACTGGCGATTGAAGCGGGCGGTGTCGGCGCCGACCATGAGGATCAGGACCGCGTCGGCCAGCAGCAGCGCCGGGTTCTCCAGGAAATCGCTGAAATCGGTGGTGCCGAGGGGGACGTAGTGCTCGACGATGATGTCGTACGGGTTGGGCAGGGATCGGCGCAGGGCCAGTGCTGTCCGGCGGGGCCAGATGTAGTCGTTGCCGATCACCGCCCAGCGGCGCACTCCTAGTTCACGGCCCATCCAGGCGGCCGCGGGGACTGTTTGATGGTCGGGATGTTCGCCTACCAGCAGGACACCGGGGCGTTCGTCGGGAAGGCCCTCGTGGTCGGTGGCGTAGAGGTAGGGGACGCGGGCGTCCACGGCCTCGGCGACTGCCCGGCGCACCGCCGAGGTGTGCCAGCCGGTGATCGCGCCGACCATTCCGGTGGCCAGGAAGGCCGCTACCTCGGCGGCGACTTCGGCCGGTTCGCGGCCGCCGTCGATGGTCGTGAGGTGGATTTCGCGGCCGAGAATTCCTGTGCCGCTATTGATTTCGTCGACGGCCAGGGAAATGGCGGCGGTACACGATGGCGCGATGATGCCACCCGGACCCTGCGTGGGGACGATCGAGAGAATCTCGATCGTTTCATCCCGGCTCTGACCGAACAAAGGCACTCTGTACTCTATCGCCAAGTGCGAACAGGATTGTTCGAATGAATTTTTCGGCAGGTGGGAATGCAATCGGTGGCCATCATAAGTGGGTATTCCACGCTGCACGGCGCGCTGCGCTCCGCGGAGCGCAACTGGGTAGGCCGGCTCGAATCGGCGTTGTCGGCTGACAACCTCACGGCCGATCATTGGGCGATCCTGTCGCAGTTGTCCACCGACGACGGGATGACGATGTCGGAACTGGCCGCGCAGGCGCGGCTCGCCCCGTCCTCGGCCACCCGGCACGCGGACAACCTGGCCGAACGCGGGCTGATCTTCCGGGTCGCCGCCACCGACGATCGGCGCCGGATCCTGATCGGGTTGAGCAGCCTCGGGGCCAAGCTGGCCGCCAGGATCCGCGCGCAGGAGAAGCTAGCGGAGGAAGAGTTACGGTCGCGCCTCGGGATTCGCCGCTACGGCGAATTACTGGCGGCGCTCGCGGTGATCGCCGAACGCGACGACTGATCAGGCACCGTACTTCCCGATGCGGGGTGCCCGGGCGCGGTGTCGTGCCTAGGATCGCAGGATGCCGGTTTCCTTGACAGCGGCCACGGCCAGCGGATTGTGTGCCTTCATCGATGCGTCACCCTCGCCTTTCCATGTGTGTGCGACGGTGGCGGCCGAGCTGGACGGCAACGGGTTCACGCCGTTGACCGAGGCGTCGGCATGGGACGACGCGGGCGGGAAACACTATGTGGTGCGCGGTGGTTCGCTGATCGCGTGGGCAGATTACGACGCGGTGCCCGCTGCTCCGTTCCGGGTGGTCGGCGCGCATACCGACAGCCCCAACCTGCGGGTGAAGCAGCATCCCGACCTGGCGGGTGCGGGTTGGCAGCTGGTCGGGCTCGAGCCGTACGGCGGTGCCTGGCTGAACTCCTGGCTGGACCGGGAGCTCGGTCTCTCGGGGCGGCTCAGTGTGCGCGAGGGTGCGCGGATGCGCGATGTGCTGGTTCGCGTCGACGAGCCGATCCTGCGGGTGCCGCAGCTGGCTATTCACCTGTCCGAGGACCGGCGCGGGGTCACCCTCGACCCGCAACGGCACGTGAACGCCATCTGGGGGATCGGCGACGCACCCGCGTCGTTCCTGGATTTCGTCGCCGAGCGGGCCGGGGTCGACGGCGCCGACGTGCTCGGCTGGGAACTGATGACCCACGACCTCGCGTCGAGCACGATCGTCGGTCGCGATCTGGATCTGGTGAGCGCTCCGCGCCTCGACAACCAGGGCACCTGCTACGCCGGGTTGCAGGCGTTCCTCGCGGCCGCCGACGAGCCGGGGGCGGCGACGGCGGTGCTGGTGATGTTCGACCACGAAGAGGTCGGGAGTCAGTCCGATCGTGGGGCGCAATCGGATCTGCTGCCCGCGGTGCTGGAGCGCATCGTGCTGGCCCGCGGTGGTGGGCGTGCGGACTACCTTGCCGCGCTTGCCGGTTCGGTGGTCGCCTCCGGCGATATGGCGCACGCGACGCACCCGAACTACCCGGACCGGCACGAGCCCGCGCATCGCATCGAGGTCGGTGGTGGGCCGGTGCTCAAGGTGAATCAGAACCTGCGCTACGCCACCGACGCGGCGGGCGCGGGTGCGTTCGCGCTCGCGTGCGCGCAGGCCGACGTGCCGCTGCAACGCTATGTCCACCGTGCCGACCTGCCGTGCGGCTCGACCATCGGGCCGATGACGGCCGCCCGCACGGGGATGTCGACCGTCGACGTCGGCGCACCGCAGCTCGCGATGCACTCGTGCCGCGAGCTCATGGGCGCCGCCGACGTCCCCGCCTACGCGTCAGCCCTTGCGGCGTTCCTGACCCCGGAAGCGACGGACTGACAGATTCGACGATCGGCTCTGGTCGACGCCGCGCTCAGGTGGTCGCGAGTTCCGGCGTCGTCGAAGGCTTTCGGGTGGGGCGGTAGGTGATCACCGCGTAGACGATCACAGCGAACGTGGCCCACACGTAACTGCTGCCGATGATCTGCTGCCACCAAGCCCAGGCGAGTTCCTTGTCACCCGAATGTGGCAGGACCCACTGCGGGCCGACGATGAACATCACCGTGAACAGGGCGACGAGGGTGGTGAAGGCGCGGGAGCGGCGACGGTCGGCCAGGCTGACGGCGACGACCAGCGCGGGGGCCACCCAGACCCAGTGATGCGACCACGACACCGGCGAGACCAACAACACCGCGGCCGCGTTCACCAGGAGCGCGCCGACATCGTTGCCCGCGCCGATCAGCCGGTACATCCAGACCGAGGCCAGCCCGATCGTCAACGCCGACAGGCCGATCCACAGGCCGGTCGCCAGCGATTCGTCCATGCCGAGGCGGAACAGGGTGCCCTTGATCGACTGGTTGCCCGCGAAGTAGGGCGTGCCGATACGGCCGGTGTCGGACACGGTGTGGAACCAGTACTCGACCGAGTCCTTGGGGAACAGCAGGAAGCCGACGCCCACCGCGCCCGCGGCCGACGCGACCATGGTGGCCGCGGCCTTCCAGTCCCGGCGGATCAGGAAATACAGCAGGTAGCCTGCCGGAATCAGCTTGATCGACACCGTGATGCCGATCAGCATCCCGCGCGGCCAGAACGGCTTGCGCGCGAGAATGTCGATGGCGACCACGGCCATCAGGATCAGGTTGATCTGGCCGAAGTTGAAGGTCTGGCGGACCGGTTCGAGGTACTGGGCGAGGGCGAGCCCGGCGATCACCACGGCGAGTACCGAGATCCGGTCGAGCTCGGGACGCACGCGAACCAGCACCAGCCACAGCACGATCCCCAGGCTCGCCAGCGAGGTCAGCAGCACGACGACCTCGGCGACGACCAGCGGCATCAAGGCCAGCGGCACGAAGAACATCGCGGCCAGCGGGGGATAGGTGAACGGCAGCCCGAGCCCGTACACCGGCGGCATCGGGCCGTACAGGTCGCCGCCGTCGAGCCACACGCGCGCGCCGTTGCGGTAGACCTGCAGGTCGATGAACCCGTGCCACCAGTGCGCGAGGAGCGCGATCACGGCGGAGACCACGAACAATCCGATGGCGGCGGTCAGCCATTTCGAGCTCGGTTCCGTGGCCTGCGCGGCGACAGGCGGCTCGACCTGCTCGGAAACCCCCGGACTTTCGTTCACGGCGCCAGAGTAACGGGTACTCCTGTGGCCCAACCGCAAGTGTGACCAGACCGAATCCGGCCGCCTCCCCAGCTCGAGGCAGTACGGGCGGCGGGCGGTTATCGCGCAACCATTAGACTCTGCAGATCAAGTTCCCCCCGGCCGAAAGGACCCTGGTCTCCCGTGACACTGCAGGTCGACACCGTCGCTACCGCCGCAGCCACCCCGGATGCTCCGCAGCCGTACAAGGAACTCGGTCTCAAAGACGACGAGTACGCCCGCATCAAGGAGATTCTGGGCCGTCGGCCCACCGATGCCGAGCTGGCGATGTACTCGGTGATGTGGAGCGAGCACTGCTCCTACAAGTCCTCCAAGGTGCACCTTCGCTACTTCGGTGAAACCACCACCGACGAGATGAAGGCCTCCATGCTGGCCGGGATCGGCGAGAACGCCGGCGTGGTCGACATCGGCGACGGCTGGGCCGTCACCTTCAAGGTGGAAAGCCACAACCACCCGTCCTACGTGGAGCCCTACCAGGGCGCGGCCACCGGCGTCGGCGGCATCGTGCGCGACATCATGGCCATGGGCGCCCGCCCGATCGCGGTGATGGACCAGCTGCGCTTCGGCGCGGCGGACGCCCCCGACACTCGTCGCGTTGTCGACGGTGTGGTGCGCGGCGTCGGCGGTTACGGCAACTCCCTCGGCCTGCCCAATGTCGGCGGCGAGACCGTGTTCGACGCCTCCTACCAGGGCAACCCCCTCGTGAACGCGCTCTGCGCGGGTGCGATGCGCGTGGAAGACCTGCACCTGGCCTTCGCCTCCGGCGCGGGCAACAAGATCATCCTGTTCGGCGCGCGCACCGGCCTCGACGGCATCGGCGGCGTGTCCGTGCTCGCCTCGGACTCCTTCTCCGGTGACGAGTCCGGCACCGGACGCAAGAAGCTGCCCGCCGTGCAGGTGGGCGACCCGTTCACCGAGAAGGTGCTCATCGAGTGCTGTCTCGACCTGTACGCGGCCGGGCTGGTCGTCGGGATCCAGGACCTCGGCGGCGCCGGACTGTCCTGCGCCACCTCCGAACTCGCCGCGGCGGGCGACGGCGGCATGCACATCGACCTGACCAGGGTCCCGCTGCGCGCCAAGCACATGACTCCCGCCGAGATCCTGTCGAGTGAATCGCAGGAGCGCATGTGCGCGGTCGTGACGCCGGAGAACGTGGACGCGTTCATGGCTGTCTGCAAGAAGTGGGACGTGCTGGCCACCGACATCGGTGAGGTCACCGACGGCGACCACCTCGTCATCACCTGGCACGGCGAGACCGTGGTGGACGTGCCGCCGCGCACCGTCGCCCACGAGGGTCCGGTCTACGAGCGCCCGGTGCAGCGTCCCGACACCCAGGACGCGCTGATCGCCGACACCACCGCCACCCTGACCCGGCCGAAAACCGGCGACGAGCTGCGCGAGACCCTGCTCACGATGATCTCGAGCCCGCAGCTGTGCAGCCGCAAGTGGATCACCGAGCAGTACGACCGCTATGTGCGCGGCAACACCGTGCTGGCCGAGCACGCCGACGCGGGCGTCGTCCGCATCGACGAGTCCTCGGGCCGCGGTATCGCACTGGCCACCGACGCGTCGGGCCGCTACACCAAGCTCGACCCGTACACCGGCGCGCAGCTGGCGCTGGCCGAGGCGTTCCGCAATGTCGCCACCACCGGCGCCACCCCCAAGGCCGTCACCAACTGCCTGAACTTCGGTTCGCCGGAGGATCCGGGCGTGATGTGGCAGTTCCAGCAGGCCGTACGCGGTCTCGCGGATGGTTGTGCGGCGCTGGGCATTCCGGTGACCGGCGGCAACGTGAGCTTCTACAACCAGACCGGCAAGGACGCCATCCTGCCCACCCCGGTGGTCGGCGTGCTCGGCGTGATCGACGATGTGCACCGCCGCATCCCGACCGGCCTCGGCCTCGAGCCGGGTGAGTCGCTGATCCTGCTCGGCGAGACCCACGACGAGCTGGACGGCTCGATCTGGTCGCAGGTCACCCACGATCACCTCGGTGGTGTGCCGCCGAAGGTCGACTTCGCCCGCGAGCAGCTGCTCTCGGAGGTGCTCACCTCGGGTTCACGCGACGGCATGATCTCCGCCGCGCACGACCTGTCCGAGGGTGGTCTGGCACAGACCGTCATCGAGGCGGCGCTGGCAGGCGAAACCGGTTGCCGCATCGTGCTTCCCGAGGGCTCGGACCCGTTCGTGCAGCTGTTCTCCGAGTCGGCCGGGCGCGTGCTCGTCGCGGTGCCGCGTTCGGAGGAGACCCGTTTCACCAAGATGTGCGACGCGCGGCAGCTGCCGTGGGTGCGCATCGGCGTGGTGGACCAGGGTTCGGATTCGGTCGAGGTGCAGGGTCAGTTCACCGTGACACTCGCGGAATTGCGCGAGGCGTTCGAGGGCACTCTGCCTAAGCTGTTTGGAGCGCACACCGCCTGATCAACAGAGGAGTCGAGCTTGTGACCAGTGGGGATACGAGCTCGGCTTCTGCGCCGGTAGTTCGCGATAACCTCTTCATCAGGGGAATTCACCTGGTGGAGAGGTTTTTTCATCCCGATTACGCTGGGCTGATCGTGGCGACCATGTTCTTCGGGCTGTCGCTGACGCCCTCGCTGCTGCCGCGTGACTGGTTCTTCCAGGGGTTGGTCAGCGGGATCAACGCGACGATCGGCTACGGGCTCGGCTGCGCGCTGGCCTTGGCCTGGCGCAAGTGGATCGCGCCGCGGATCACCTGGCCCGAGCAGGTGCGCACGGCGTGGGCTCGGCGCCCGAGCTGGTTGCTGGTCGCGCTGAAGAGCGCGATCGTGCTGGCGTGCCTGATCTTCGCGGTGCTCATGAGCATCCGGTCCTCGAAGTGGCAACGGCAGATCACCGATCTGATGGGGATGGAGCCGGTGTCGGACGCGGGGTATCCGCGGACGGTGCTGGTCGGCGCGGTCGTTGTGGGTCTGCTGATCTGGATCTCGCGGCTGGTGGTGCGGCTGGTGCGCGTGGTGACGCGCGCGCTGAACCAGTGGGTGCGGATTCCGGCCGCGTTCGCGCGGCCGCTCGGGGTGATCGTCGTGGTGGTGGCCGCGGCGATGTTGTTCAACGGCGTGTTGGCGAAAGGCTTTTTCGCCGTGGCCAATTCGGCGTTCAGCGCGCGCAACAGCCATACCTCACCGAATGCGGTGCAGCCGACGCTGCCCGAACGTTCCGGCAGCCCCGACTCTTTGGCCAAGTGGGACACCCTCGGTTCGGAGGGGCGGTGGTTCGTGGCGAACGCGCCGACCGCCCTGGCGATCGGTCAGGTCACCGGAAAACCCGCGCGCGAACCGATTCGGGTCTACGCGGGGCTGGAATCAGGGGACGGCGTCGAGGCGCAGACCGATGTGGCCATCGCCGAACTCGAGCGCACCAAGGCTTTCGAGCGCGAAGTGCTCGTGGTGATCAGTACCACCGGCACCGGCTGGGTCGATACGACCAGCGCCGAGGCGGTCGAGTTGATGTTCGGCGGCGACACCGCGCTGGTGGCGACGCAGTACTCGTATCTGCCCAGCGCGCTGTCGTTCCTGTCCGACCGGGACAAGTCGATGACCATGGGGCGCACGCTGTTCGACAAGGTGTACGACCGCTGGTCGACGCTGCCCGAAGACTCAAGGCCCAAGCTGCTCGTCTACGGCGAGAGCCTCGGTTCGCAAGGGTCGGAGGGCGCGTTCTCCGGTCTGGCGGATATCCGTAACCGCACCGACGGTGTGCTCTGGGTCGGCCCGCCCAACTCCAACCGGCTGTGGTCGGAATTCGTGACCAGGCGTGACCCCGGCACCGAGGAGATCACCCCGATCTACGCCGACGGAATGTCGGTGCGGTTCGCGGCGAACGCCGATCAGCTCACCGAGCCGACGCCCGCCTGGAACGACCCGCGCATCGTCTACCTGCAGCACGCCTCCGACCCGGTGGTGTGGTGGTCGCCGGATCTGCTGTTCTCGAGCCCGGATTGGTTGCGGGAGAAGCGCGGACCCGATGTGGCACCGGCGATGTCGTGGTACCCGATCGTCACGTTCTGGCAGGTGGCGGCGGATCTGCCGCGTGCGCAGACGGTTTCGGACGGGCACGGTCACAACTACGGCAACCTGGTGCCCGACGCGTGGGCCGCGGTGGCCCAACCACCGGACTACACACCGGAATTGGCTGCCCGGATTCGCGTGTTCCTCGAAGAATCCATGGCTACCGAGCATCAGCTGAAGTGACGAACCGCCGGGCGCCGAACCCCTCGATCGGCGCCCCGGCGGTTCGGCTCACGACACCGATTTGAACGGATTGTGTTCGGCGATCAGCTGTTCCAGCCGTGCCTCGTCGATCCGGCCGATCAGTGACTGAGTCTCCTGCTGGTCGCGTACGACCTTGGCGAGGGTGAAGCAGCTGGTCACCAGGAACAGGCCCGACATCGCGAGGAACGCGCGCTGCCAGCCGTCCAGCGGCAGGTAGGCGATTCCGGCGCCGGTCCCGAACAGGCTGACAGCGAACGCGATCGCGGCCTGGGCCATGTAGGCCGAGGTGTTCTTCGGCTTGGTGTTTGTGCTCATGGCTCTCAGTGTGCTGATCCGGCGCTCGGCGATCGCGCGTACAACTACTCGAGTGCGGTACGTAGTTTGTGAGCGGCTCCGCAGGCACAAATCCGGTGATTGTCTCCTACCGGCGGCCATACTGGGGCGGTGACCGAGCGCGCTTCGACTTCAGCGATGCTGCGTGCGCGCGGCAGCGTTGTCGCGCGGCGCGTTGAGGACGCCGTCGATCTGAATTATGTCGGATTGGTGCTGGCGACGCTGTTTTTCGGGCTGTCGGTGACGCCGTCGCTGGTGCCGCGTGACTGGCTGTTCCAGGGGCTTATCAGCGGTATCAACGCCGCGATCGGGTATGGGCTCGGGTGTGTGCTCGAATGGGTGTTCCGGCGGTGGGTGCGGGCTCGGCTGCCGATTCCCAGCCCGTCGGATCGGCTGCGGTATGCGATCAAAGCGACCGTGCTGGTGGGGTGTGCGCTGGTCGCGGCGGTGATGCTGGTGCAGTCGGCGCGATGGCAGCGCGAGATCACCTCGCTGATGGGGATGGCGGGCACCACCACGCCCGCGTATCTGCGCACCGGGCTGCTCAGCGTGGCCGTCGGGGTGGCTGTGGTGGCCGCGTACCGCACGGTGCGGATCATGGTGCTCGGGCTGGCTCGTCAGCTCAATCGGTGGGTGCGGGTGCCGCGTGAAGTGGCGCCGGCCGCCGGGTTGCTCGTACTGGTCGTGCTCACGGTGACGATCTTCAACGGTGTCGCCTCGCAGGCGTTCTTCGCGGTGGCCAACTCGGCGTTCAGCGTGCGCAACGACCGGACCACGCCGTACGCGGTGCAGCCGATCGCGCCGGAGCGTTCGGGGAGTCCAGGGTCGCTCGCGCCGTGGCAGACATTGGGGTTCGAGGGCCGTTGGTTCGTTTCCAATGGTCCGAGTGCCGCCGCGATCACCGAGGTGACGGGAAAGACCGCGCGCGAACCTATTCGGGCGTATGTGGGGTTGGAATCGGTGCCGCGGGACCAGACCGCGGCGCAGCTGGCTGTCGCCGAACTCGAGCGGACCAAAGCCTTCGAACGTGAGGCGATGGTGGTGGTCACGACCACCGGGACCGGCTGGGTCAACGGGATGGCGGCGGGGGCCGTGGAATATCTCTACGGCGGTGATACGGCGATCGTGGCGACCCAGTTCTCGTATCTGCCCAGCGTGCTCTCGTTCCTGTCGGACCGGGAGAAGGCGGCCGCGGCCAGCCGGGAGCTGTTCGAGGCGGTGTACGAGCGGTGGTCGGCCCAGCCGGAAGGGCATCGGCCGAAGCTGTTCGTCTACGGGGAGAGTCTGGGGTCGCAGGGGTCGGAGGAGGCGTTCGACGGGCTGGCCGATCTTCGCGAGGAGGTCGACGGCGCGTTGTGGGTCGGGCCGCCGAATTCGAATCGGTTGTGGAGCCAGTTCGTCGATCGCCGCGATCCGGGGTCACCCGAGGTGGCGCCGGTGTACGCGGACGGGCTGGTCGTTCGATTCGCCGATGACGCAACGGATTTCGCCGGCTCGGAGCCGTGGCGCGCACCTCGCATCGCCTACCTGCAACATCCCTCCGACCCGATCGTGTGGTGGTCGGCCGATCTGATCTTCACGCAGCCGGATTGGTTGAGCGAGCCACGTGGTTCCGATGTGTCGACCCAGATGCGGTGGGCGCCCTTCGTGACGTTCTGGCAGGTCACGGCCGATCTAACCAATGCGCAAGGGGTTGTGGACGGGCACGGGCATCGGTACGGCAGTTTGGTGCTGGACGGGTGGTTGGCCGTCGCCGCGCCTGATGGAGTGAACGATGACGTTATCGAAAGTATCCGTGTCGCATTGGAATCGGCGGAGACCTATGAGCGGGAGGTGAAGTGAGACGACTCGAAAGTGCTGCGGCGCTGGTCCTTCCGCTGCTGTGGAACAACCGGGTTCTTCCCTCCCTCGATCTTCCCCTTCGCGGGCGCACCGCGGCGAATATCGCGTTTGCGACGGGATACACAAAGCTCTTCCGGGGTAGCCCGAACTGGTTGTCGGCCAGCGGGTTCCGGTGGGGGCTGGGTAGCGTGGCGATAGTGCTCGCCGGCTACGCCGTTGCCCTGGCGGTGCCGTCGCTGCGGCGCCTCCCGCTCGAAATCGCCGTCCGCGCACCGGAAACGTCGACCCTCGAATGGATCGCCCTGCACATCCCCGTGGGCACCGTCCTAGCCGAGGAAGCGATCTTCCGGGGCACCCTCGACCCGCTACTCGCCGAGAGCGCAGGCGCCCCGGTGATCAGCGCCGTCGACTTCGGTCTCTGGCACATCCAACCGGCAAGAGCCGCAGAAGATCCGGTACTACCGACGGTCCTGGCAACCACCCTCGCCGGGCTCGTCTTCACCGAACTCCGCCGCAGGTCGGGCAGTGCCACCGCACCCGCGCTCCTGCATCTGGCGATCAATGCCGGGGGAGCGCTCGCGCCCACCGCTGCCCGTTGGGTCGACGGGCTGAGGCGCTAGCTCAGGCCGTGGCGACGAAACCGGCGACGGCCTCGGTGAAGGCGTCGTTGTCGTCGCCCGCGGCGGTGTGCGCCGCCGTGCTGATCTCGGCCAGGCGGGCGTGCGGTGCGAGGGCAAGGAAGGCCGCGGCGCCCTCGTCGCTGACGACATCGGACTTGCCGCCGCGGATCAGCAGGACCGGGATGGTCAAGGCCTCGGCGGCGGCTTCCATCTCGACGATGCGGGCGTCCGGGTCGTCGTTGACGTCGCTGATCAGGTCGGGATCCCAGTGCCAGTACCAGCGGCCGTCACGCTCGCGCAGGTTGCGCAGCAGGCCGTCGGCATTGTCGGGGCGCGGCCGGTGCGGCAGGTAGGCGGCGACCGCGTCGGCGACCTGGTCGAGGGTCTCGAAGCCGTCGCGGTGCCTGCCGAGGAAGTCCATGACGCGCTCCACGCCCGCGGATTCCGAGCGGGGCACGATGTCGACCAGCACGAGCGCGCGGATCGCGCTGCCACCCGGCTTCGCCGTGGCGAGCAGCCCGGTGATCCCACCCATGCTGGCCCCGACCACCACCGCACCCGCCTCCCGCGTCGCACCGAGCTGCTCGAGCACGGTGTGCAGGTCGGCGACCATCACATTCCTGGAGTAATCCGCCGTCGGCGACCAATCACTGTCACCGTGCCCACGCGCGTCGACGGCGACAACGCGCATCCCCGCCCCCGCGAGCGCCCGCCCGGTCCGCTTCCACGAATACCGATTCTGCCCACCACCGTGCAGCATCACGACCAACGGGCCGTCCTCCGCACCGAAGCAGTCAGCGACCAGGGTGAGCCCGTCGGCACCGCGCAATCGCAGCGTGGTCGGCTCCAGGGGACCGGAAACACTCATAGGACGAATGTACGACGCCCCCCGCCGATCGGCGCCGTCGGGCGTTCGATCGGTCGCCGGGGCGTTGCCGAGAGCCCCGTGGTTCAGCGGTCGGACCTGGTCCAGGTCAGGTACTCGGCGTCGCGGGACGGCGTGCCGTTCCACGGGTGCGCCGGGAAGTCCTCGTCGCGCACTTCGGTGCGACCCGGGAGGTGGGCGCAGACGCAGGCGATGGTCAATGTGGCTGTGCGGGAGCCGAGTTCGTCGGCCTTGAGGTCGTTGGCCAGGTCGGTGGCGACCGGGAGGAGGTCGTTCATCGTTGCCGTGCCGGGCAGGCAGAGGTCGAGGTACAAGTCGACCGAGCCCGGTCGCTCGGGCGACACGGCCGATCGTCCCGCGGCTATGCGGACATCCGGTGGGAGGCGGGTGCGCTGCATGAA
Organism: Nocardia sp. NPDC058519; assembly: GCF_042719755.1. Classification (NCBI taxonomy): domain Bacteria; kingdom Bacillati; phylum Actinomycetota; class Actinomycetes; order Mycobacteriales; family Nocardiaceae; genus Nocardia; species Nocardia sp. NPDC058519. The sequence goes on from NZ_JBHXNK010000005.1 coordinate 143,668, forward strand.
TTTCGAGAGGTCGAATCCGGCGATCGTCTGTGGACCGGTCACGAATTTGCCCTGGCACGCCAGCACGGTCTGTGGCGGTTCGGGCGGGGTGGTGTCGTCGGGCGTCTGGCAGGCGACGATCAGCGTCGCCACGGGGATCGAGATCAAGGCTGTCGCACGTCTCATCGGGAATCACGCTAGCGCGTAAATGAGTTCGACGGTGGAGGCTGCGACATCGGCGACTGTGCAGATGTAGTCGGTTGCCTCTTTGGCGATATCGGCGTGGCGCCGCGCTTGGGTGAGGCCTTCGATGTTGCCGTTGAGGCCGTCGAGTTGGGGGATTCGGATCATCCACCAGCGGTCGTCTCGGAAGACTTCGAGGTGGTAGGCGGTCATGGTTGTCCTCTGTGTGTCGGTTGCGCTAGGTAGCGTCTGGGGAATGGCGCGACAGAAGGTTGATCCCGCGGAGGTGCGGGCGGCTGTGTTGGGTGTGGGGGAGTGGTTGCGGGATTCGGCGTTGCCGGTGCCGGGGCGGCGGGAGTTGGCGGCCGCGGTGAAGGGGACGGTGCGGGCCCTGGCGGGGAGTGCGCCGGGACATTCGGTGGAGGTTCGGGTGCCGCCGTTCGTGGCGGTGCAATGTATCGAGGGGCCTCGGCATACCAGAGGGAATCCGCCGAACGTGGTGGAGACGGACGCGCGGACCTGGTTGTTGCTGGCTACCGGGCTGCTCGGGTTCGAGGACGCGGTGCGGGCCGGGGTCGTGAGTGCGTCGGGGACAAGGGCGGGCGAGATAGCGGGGTGGCTGCCGATCGTGCCGCTGCGCACGGCCGACGACCCCGCCCTCGGGTAGGTCAGGCCGCGGCCTTCTTCTTGTCGATCAGATTCTCCCGGTGCAGGCCTTTGTAGTCGTAATACTTGGTGATGACGACACCGCCGACCAGGGCGAGGAGCAGGCCGAGCAGTGACATCCAGATTCCGCGACCCAGGCCCGCGGTGTAGTCGGATTCGAAGTACAGGATCGAGCGCATGCCCAGGTAGACCTGGTGCATCGGCTCGAACTCGGCCAGCCAGGCGATGTAGGTCGGGGTCGCCTGGATCGGGACGGTGCCGCTCGACGAGGGCAGGCCGAGGATGACGAAGACGGCCAGATTGATCAGCAGGCCCGCGGTGCCGAAGGCGGCCAGCGAGGCCATACAGGTCATGCCGACCGCGACCAGCGCCAGCACCGAGAACAGGAACAGCTGCATCGGCTGGTGCCCGGCGACGCCCAGGATCTTCGCCACGACCAGATAGATCAGCGAGACCACTACGGTTACGAAGGCCATCACGCCCCACTTGATCAACAGTGTGTGGAACCGCGAGATCGGTGTCGGCGGATAGTGCACGTACCAGGGGCCGTACTCGGTGGGCTGGAAACCCAGCTGCGCGTCGACCATGGTGTGGATGACCATCGCGCCGACCACGCCGGCCATCAGGATCAGCAGCGCGTAGAAGAAGGCTGTCAGGCCGAGGCCTGCGCCCGGGCTCAGCGGTCGCCACTCCTGCTCGACCACGTGGATCGGCTGGGTCAGCGTCAACTGGGCGGCGCCGGAGAGCTGTGGCGTCGGCGCGCCCTCCGGTGTCGCGGCGAGCGTGTCGCGGACCTGCGTGGTCAGCTGCCGGCCGACCTGCTTGTTAACTTCCGTCATCGCCCGCTCGCCGATGCGGGTCACGATGCCCGCGGAGTACGGGCCCATCCCGGGATTGGTCTGCACGGTGATGATCGGGCGCTCGATCTCACCGCCGACCACGCTGCCCACCCCGAGAATGCCCAGTCGTTTGCTGAAGTCGCTGGGGATGATGATGGCGCCGTAGATCTGGGCGGTGCGCATCAGCCGCTCGGACTCGCTGATCCCGACCACACGCACGTCGACCTGATCGGCGGGCATGCCCGCCACCAGTGCGTCGGCCACCTGCTTGCCGAAATTCACCTGCTCAGGGCGGCCGTTGTTGTCGATGGTGTCACCGACGTCCTGATTGACCAGCGTGATCGGGAAATCGTGCAGATTCCCCTCCGGATCGGAGATGTAGGCCAGATACATGACGCCGAGCAGGGAAAACACGATCGCGAGGACAGTGGTCGGCGCCAGCACGATCCGAACCCAGCGCCGGGGCGGAATCCGGAGTGTGTCCAACGTCGCTTCCCTTCGCCGCGGCGAATCGGAATCCTTCGCTACCGAATCGACGTTGTCTGTGGGAGACGCTGGGGAATCAGCAGGTTCGTGCGCACTGTCATCGGTGGTCACGAACCGCACCGTAACAGCTGGGACTCCGGAATTCGGGTGATCAGAACGCCTCGATTGCGCCGGGTTTGCGCCGTGGTGTACGTCGAGGCCCGAATCACCCGTAGAATGACGGGTGCCCCCAGCCCGCCCGAACAGGGAGCAAACGGTGACCGACGCCGATCGCACGATCGACAGCACATCCACTCTTGCCGACGAGCCCGAGAACGAGCCGCGCGAGGAGTGTGGCGTCTTCGGCGTCTGGGCTCCCGACGAAGACGTGGCCAAGCTCACCTACTACGGCCTGTACGCCCTGCAGCATCGCGGGCAGGAGGCGGCCGGAATCGCCGTTTCCGATGGTTCACAGATCCTGGTCTTCAAGGATCTCGGCCTGGTCTCCCAGGTCTTCGACGAGCAGACTCTCGCGGCCATGCCGGGGCATATCGCCGTCGGACACTGTCGCTACTCCACCACCGGTGGCGTCACCTGGGAGAACGCGCAGCCGATCTTCCGCACCACCTCCGTCGGCTCCGGCCTGGCGCTCGGCCACAACGGCAACCTGGTGAACACCGCCGAATTGGCCGGTCGCGCACGCGAACTCGGCTTGATCGGCGCCGGTGTGATCGATGGCCGCCCGCAGATGACCGGCGCCACCTCCGACTCCGATATCGTCACCGCGCTGCTGGCGCACGCCTCGGCGGATTCCAGCATCGAAGCCGCCGCGATGGAACTGCTGCCGCAGTTGCGCGGCGCGTTCTGCCTCACCTTCATGGACGAGCACACCCTCTACGCCGCGCGTGACCCGCACGGCGTGCGCCCGCTGGTGCTGGGCAGGCTCGATCGTGGCTGGGTCGTCGCGTCCGAAACCGCCGCGCTCGACATCGTCGGCGCCGCGTTCGTCCGCGAGATCGAGCCGGGCGAGCTGCTGGCCATCGACTCCGAGGGCGTGCGCTCCATGCGCTTCGCCAATCCAGAGCCCAAGGGTTGCGTCTTCGAGTACGTGTACCTGGCGCGTCCCGACACCACGATCGCCGGTCGCTCGGTGCACTCCACCCGCGTGGAGATCGGCCGCAAGCTGGCCAAGGAGCATCCGGTCGACGCCGACCTGGTGATCCCGGTGCCCGAGTCGGGCACGCCCGCCGCGGTCGGTTACGCCCAGGGCTCCGGCATTCCGTACGGCCAGGGCCTGATGAAGAACGCCTACGTGGGCCGCACCTTCATTCAGCCGAGCCAGACGATCCGTCAGCTGGGTATCCGGCTCAAGCTCAACCCGTTGAAGGAAGTGATCCGCGGCAAGCGGCTGATCGTCGTCGACGACTCCATCGTGCGCGGCAACACCCAGCGCGCGCTGATCCGCATGCTGCGCGAGGCGGGCGCGCTCGAGATCCACGTGCGCATCGCGTCGCCGCCGGTGAAGTGGCCCTGCTTCTACGGCATCGACTTCGCCTCGCGCGCGGAGCTGATCGCCAACGGCACCGGTGCCGACGACAGCTACGCCGACATGGTCGAGAACGTGCGCCGCTCCATCGGCGCCGACACCCTCGGCTACGTCTCCACCGAGGGCATGATCGCCGCCACCGAACAGCCGCGCTCGCGCCTGTGCACCGCCTGCTTCACCGGCGACTACCCGATCGAACTGCCGCCGGAGGCCGCCATCGGCAAGAACGTGCTCGAGGGGATGCTCTCGGGCAAGGCCGAGTCGAAGCTGCTCGGCGAGAACGCGAACGTGGACGCGCTCAGTCGCCCATAAGGCGCGTCGGCCGTAGAGCGCGGCACGCTACACCTCACCAGAGGGGTCGGACAGGATAAACCTGATCGGCCCCTTTTGTGTTGTGTACGAGAGTAATTCCGGTGACCCGCAATTTCGTAAGATTAGTTCATAACATGGCGGCAATTTTTCGGACCATTTGAAACTGGCCGGTAATGGTTCACCTGTACGGTCCCTCGATATATCGCTAGCTCACCATGTAGTCGTCGCTCCTGTGATCCGGGTGCGGCGGCTGCGCGGCGTTCGAGAATGGGACCTGATGTTGAACAAGGCACGAAGTACGCGCGCGAAACAAATTGCCGCGGTGGGTATTACCGCTGCTGTCGCCGCCGCGCTGGCCGGTTGCGGCTCCGGCCGTACCGATGAAGCGGGCTCCGGTGCGGGCCTGGTCGTCGGCACCACCGACAAGATCTTCTCGCTCGATCCCGCCGCGGCGTACGACAACGGTTCGCTGCTGGTGGAGAACCAGATCTATTCGTATCTGCTGAACTTCGCGCCGGGCGATACCACGCCCAAGCCCGATGCGGCGGAAAAATGCGAATTCACCACTCCCACGGTATACACCTGCAAGATCAAGTCCGGGCTGAAATTCGCCAGCGGTAACCCGTTGACCGCCAAGAGCGTGAAGTTCTCCTTCGACCGGATGGTGAAGATCAACGATCCGCACGGTCCCGCGTCGCTACTGGGCAATCTCGACAAGACCGATGTGATCGACGATCTCACCGTCGCGTTCACCCTGAAGGTCGCCAATGATCAGACCTTCCCGACGATCCTGCCGACCCAGGCAGGCCCGATCGTGGACGAGAAGGTGTTCCCGGCCGACAAGGTCGCCACCGACGACGAGGTCGTCGCCGCCAAGGGTTACTCCGGGCCGTACACGATCAGCAGCTACGACAAGAACAAGCTGGTGGAGTACCAGGCCAACCCCGACTACCAGGGCATCCTCGGCACGCCGAAGAACACCACGGTGTCGACCAAGTACTACGCCACCTCCGACAACCTGAAGCTGGACCTGCAGAACGGCGCCATCGACGTCGGCTACCGCTCGTTCACCCCCACCGATATCGACTCCCTGCGAGCCGATTCCAAGGTGAAGGTCACCGACGGCCCCGGCGGCGAGCTGCGCTACGTCGTGTTCAACATGAACACCATGCCGGGCAACACGCCGGAGCAGAAGCTGGCCGTGCGCAAGGCATTCGCGTCGTCGGTCGATCGCGAGGCGCTGGCCGCCGGCGTCTACAAGGGCACCTACCAGCCCGCCTTCGGCTACGTGCCCGCCGGCATGGCCGGTTCGGCCGAGCCGCTCAAGGATCTCTACGGCGCCAAGCCGGACAAGGCCGCTGCCGCGAAGTTCCTCGCCGACGCGGGCGTCGCCACCCCGGTGACGCTGAACCTGCAGTACAACCCCGACCACTACGGCTCCAGCTCCTCGGAGGAGTACGCGGCGGTCAAGTCCCAGCTCGAGGCCTCCGGCCTGTTCAAGGTGAACCTGCAGTCCACCGAGTGGGTGACCTACCAGAAGGAGCGCGCCTCCGACGGTTACCCGATGTACCAGTTCGGCTGGTTCCCCGACTTCCCGGACGCCGACAACTACCTGACGCCGTTCTTCGGCCCGAACAACTTCCTGCAGTCGCACTTCGAGAACCCCGGCATCAACGCCCAGCTCACCGCCGAGGCCACCGAGTCCGACCCGACCAAGCGGACCGAGTTGCTGAAGAAGATCCAGACCGATCTGGCGCAGAACTACCTGCCGACCCTGCCGCTGCTCTCGGGTAAGCAGGTCGCGGTGTCGAAGCCGGGCGTCAACGGTGTCGATCAGACCCTCGACGGCTCCTTCAAGTTCCGGTTCACGGTCCTGAGTAAGTAGGCGACGGGCAAGTGAGTGACGTTGCCGCTGCGCCCGGATCACCGATCCGGGCGCGGCGTTTCGGGTGGATGCGCGGCGGGGGTTCCCGCCAGGTGGCTTTGCTGCGGTACCTGCTGATTCGGCTGTTGCTGATTCTGCCCACCGCGTGGTTGCTGGTGACAGTGGTGTTCTTCCTGATGCGGGTGATCGGTGACCCGATCAGCGCGGCCATGGGTGGCAGGCTGACCCAGGACCAGATCGAGGAACGCAAGGAAGCGGCCGGGCTCAATCGCCCTATCCTGACCCAATATTGGGAGTACATCACCGGCTTTCTGCACGGTGACTTCGGGCGGACCCAGGACAACCAGCAGATCAGCGAGGTGGTGATCACCTACGGTGCCGCCACCTTCGAACTCGTGTTCTGGGGCTTGCTCGTCGCGTTCGCCGTCGGCGTTCCGCTGGGCAGATACGCGGCGACACACCGGGATACGCCCTCGGACGCGTTCCTGCGGTTCGCCGCGGTGCTGGCCTACGCGGCGCCGGTGTTCTTCGTCGGCATGCTGCTCAAACTGATCTTCTCGGTGTGGCTTGGCTGGTTCCCGGTCGGCGGGCGGGCAAGCACGGATGTAGAGCTCGCGCTACAACACGTTTCGCCGAAGACGAACATCCTGATCATCGATTCGATCCTCTACGGCGAACCGTCCTATGTGCTCGACGTACTCGAACACGCGGTGCTGCCCGCGGTGGCGCTCGGCCTGCTCACCGGCGGCATCTTCCTGCGGCTGGTGCGGGTGAACCTGATCCAGACGCTGCGCAGCGATTTCGTCGAGGCGGCGCGGGCGCGCGGGTTGTCCACGCGGGTGGTCACCGGCAGGCACGCGGTGCGCAACGCGCTGATCCCGATCATCACGGTGATGGGCATGTGCATCGCGATGATGCTCGGCGGCGCTGTGCTCACCGAGACCACGTTCGAATGGAAAGGGTTGGGCTATCAGCTCGCCGAGTATCTGCGGGCGCGCGACTTCATCGCGGTGCAGGGCATCGTGGCGTTCATCGCGCTGGTCGTCGCGGTGATGAGCTTCGTCGTGGACGCCATCGTCGCGCTGATCGACCCGAGGGTGAGGTTCTGATGAGCACCGCTGTGAAACGGCGGCGTCTGCCCGGCGCCGAGCTGTTGTCGAAAACCGCTGGTCTGCAACGGGTCACCCTCATCACCGGGCTGGTGCTGGTCGGGGTGTTCGTGTTCGTGGCGGCGTTCGCGCCGTTGCTCGCGCCCTACGGGCTGGCCCAGAACACTGCTGACGGTGTGGCTTTCGTGCCGCAGCAGGGTCCGTCGGCCGAGCACTGGTTCGGCACTTCGGTGCGGAGCGAGGACGTGCTCTCGCGGGTGCTGTTCGGTGCGCGCACCGCGCTGCTGGTGATCGCGATCTCGGTGACGCTGTCGCTGCTGATCGGCGTGCCGCTGGGCCTGCTGTCGGGGTACGTGGGGCGCTGGGTCGACAAGACGCTGGTGCTGATCATGGACGCCATCTACGCGTTCCCGTCGCTGCTGCTGGCCATCGTGGTGTCGATCGTCGTCGCCGGTGGTACGTCGAGCAGTCTCGGCGGCATGCTGTCGGCGGCCATCGCGATCACGGTTGTCTATGTGCCGCAGTACTTCCGGGTGGTGCGCAACGCGACGGTCGCGGTGAAGACCGAGCCGTACGTGGATGCCGCCAGGGTGACCGGCGCGTCGACGACGCGAATCATGTTCCGGCACATCCTGTCCAACGTCACCGGCTCGCTGCCGGTGATCGTCACGATCAACGCCGCGGACGCCATCCTCACCCTCGCCGCGCTCGGTTTCCTCGGATTCGGCATCGAGCCGACCCAGGCCGCCGAGTGGGGCTACGACCTGAACAAGGCGCTCAACGATGTCTCCAACGGCATCTGGTGGACCTCGATCTTCCCCGGAACCGCGATCGTGCTGGTGGTGCTCGGGATGACGCTGGTCGGCGAGAGCCTCGACGAAACACTGAACCCGCTGCTGCGCACCAGGCGTGCGGTCACCTCGGCAGACAAGGAAACAGTCGATGAGTGAGAAGACTGCCGCACTGGCCGTTTCGGGCCTTTCGGTCACCTTTTCGACCGACAGCGGACCCGTGAACGCGGTGCGCAATGTGTCCTACGAGGTGTTCCCCGGTGAGGTGCTCGCCATCGTCGGCGAGTCCGGGTCGGGCAAGTCGGTGAGTTCGCGCACCGCGATCGGGCTGCTGCCGCATTCGGCTTCGGTGCGCGGACTGGTCACCATCGGCGATCGGCCGGTCACCTCGATGACCGAACGTCAGCTCACCGCACTGCGCGGTGGCGAGGTGTCGATGGTGTTCCAGGAACCGGCGCGGGCGCTCGACCCGCTGTTCACGGTCGGGTTCCAGATCTGTGAAGCGCTGCGCGCGCACAGCGGGATGAGCCGGAAAGCCGCCAAGGCCAAGGCGATCGAGCTGCTGCGCACGGTCGGGCTGCCCGACCCCGAGCACCGGGTGGACTACTACCCGCATCAGCTCTCCGGCGGGCAGAAGCAGCGGGTGATGATCGCGATCGCCATCTCGTGTGAGCCGAAGGTGATCATCGCCGACGAGCCGACCACCGCGCTCGATGTCACCGTGCAGGCCGAGATCCTGGAACTGCTGCGAGATCTGCGCGATCGGCTCGGCAGCGCGATCGTGCTGATCACCCACAACATGGGTGTCGTCGCCGACCTGGCCGACCGGGTGGTGGTGATGCGCGCGGGCGAGGTGGTCGAACAGGCGCCGGTGCACGAGCTGTTCGCGAGCCCGAAGGCCGACTACACCAGGGCGCTGCTCGATGCCGTTCCGCATCTCGGTGCGGCGACCATCGAGCGGCCCGCGATCGACCGGACCGTCGAGCCGGTGCTCGATGTGAGGGATCTGGTCGTCACGTTCCCCGGGCCGTTCGGGCGGCCCGCTTTCCGGGCGGTCGACGGCGTCAGCTTGCAGATCAGGCCGGGGGAGACCCTGGGGCTGGTCGGTGAGTCGGGGTCGGGAAAGTCGACCATCGGGCGCTGTGTGGCCGCGCTACAGCGGCCGAGCGAGGGGCACGTGCTGATTCGCGGGCAGGACATCGCGGAGCTGTCCCAGCGCAAACTGCGGCCGATCCGGCGGCGGTTCGGGTTCGTGTTCCAGGACCCGGCGGGTTCGCTCAATCCGCGCCTGACCGTCGGTGAATGCGTCGCCGAACCGCTCGTGGTGCACGGCATCGGCGACAAGGCGAGCATTCGCGAGCGGGTCAGGCACATGCTCGACGACGTGCAGCTGCCCGCGGGCACCGAGAACCGATATCCGCACGAACTGTCCGGTGGGCAGCGTCAGCGGGCGAGTCTGGCGCGGGCACTCGTGCTCGACCCGGATCTGCTCGTGGCCGACGAGCCGACCAGTGCGCTGGATGTGTCGGTGCAGGCGGCGGTGCTCGAGCTGTTCGCCGAGTTGCAGCGTGGTTGCGGTTGGGCGTGTCTGTTCATCAGCCACGACCTCGCCGTCGTCGACCAGCTCGCGGACCGGATCATGGTCCTGCGCGAGGGATCCTGCGTCGAGGAAGGCGACAACGAGCAGATCCTGCGCAACCCGCAGCACGAGTACACCCGCCGCCTCGTTGCCGCCGTTCCGGTCCCCGACCCGGTCGAACAGCGACGCCGCCGCGCGGAGATCGCCGCCACATTCGCCACGGAGCTGGAACAATGACCTAGGAGCCGCACGACACCCGGACTGGCGGATCACTTAGAGTTACTAGGCATCTATCCGCCGATTCGGTTTGGAGCTTTCCCCCACAATGACTGAACAGACACCCAGCGGTGCAGGCGCTTCCTACGCTGCGGCAGGCGTGAGCATCGAAGCCGGTGACCGCGCCGTCGAATTGTTCGGACCATTGGCCAGGAAGGCCAGCCGACCCGAGGTGCAGGGCGGTATCGGCGGCTTCGCCGGGCTGTTCGCGCTCAAGGGCGGATACCGGGAACCGCTCCTCGCCGCCTCCACCGACGGCGTCGGCACCAAGATCGCCGTCGCCCAGGCGCTGGACAAGCACGACACCGTCGGGCTGGATCTGGTCGCCATGGTCGTCGACGACCTGGTGGTGTGTGGCGCAGAGCCGCTGTTCCTGCAGGACTACATCGCCATCGGCAAGGTCATCCCGGAGAAGGTCGCCGAGCTGGTCTCCGGCATCGCCGAGGGTTGCATCAAGGCCGGTTGCGCACTGCTCGGTGGCGAGACCGCCGAGCACCCGGGTCTGATGGATCCCGATGACTACGACCTGTCCGCCACCGGCGTCGGTGTCGTCGAGGCCGACGCGGTCCTCGGCCCCGACCGGGTGCGCCCGGGCGACGTCGTCATCGCGATGGGGTCGTCGGGTCTGCACTCCAACGGCTACAGCCTGGCGCGCAAGGTGCTGCTCGACATCGACCGGATGTCGCTCACCGGCTACGTCGAGGAGTTCGGCCGCACCCTCGGTGAGGAACTGCTCGAGCCGACCCGCATCTACGCCAAGGACTGCCTCGCGCTGATCGCCGAAACCGACGTGCGCACGTTCTCGCACGTCACCGGTGGTGGCCTGGCCGCCAACCTGGCGCGCGTGCTGCCCGCGGGCCTGGTGGCCGAGCTGGATCGTGGCACCTGGAACCCGGCACCGGTGTTCAAGATGATCGCCCAGCGCGGACGCGTGGAGCGCATCGAGATGGAGAAGACGTTCAACATGGGCGTCGGCATGGTCGCGATCGTGGCGCCCGAGGACGCCGATCGTGCGCTGGCGGTGCTCACCGCCCGCCACATCGACTGCTGGACGCTGGGTCAGGTCAAGAAGGCCGCCGATGTCGAAGCGCCGCGTGCGGTGCTGCTGGGCGACCACCCCAGGTTCTGAGCAACGACAACCACCACTGAGCCGGGTCGCGATCGCCGCGACCCGGCTCAGCTGCGTTGCGGGGGTTTGTTCCGGCCACCGATCGGTTAACCCCTACCCGGAGAGTCTGCGCGGCGGCTCGGGGTGGTCGGGGCCTCGGGGCGAGCGAACACGACGAGCGTCCTGTGCATGCACAGGACGCTCGTCGCGTATTCAGGTATTCGCCGTAACTGCTACTGCGAGCCTGTCGTCACTCACCTGAGAACGGCTGGAAGGGGGAGGCCAGCAGGCCTCCCCCTTCGTCGCTGTCAGGTCAGCGGCGCCAGCTGTCGTAGCCGTCGTCCTCGTCGTTCCAACGAGACGGCGACTCGTCCGCATCATGCTCATCGGACAGCACTGCACCACTCCTTGGTTGGGAGTAGGGCGGAGCATCGCTATCCGACAGCTCGCGCTGAAGGCTCGCGAAGTCGGTCGGCGCGGAGCTGTACTTGAGCTCACGTGCGACTTTGGTCTGCTTTGCCTTAGCCCGGCCACGGCCCATGGCTGACCCCCTCGCGTCACTGCGGGGCGGCCTGGGGTTTGTTGGCGGCCCCGTTCGAATTAATACTCTTCCTGACAGACACTTTAGCGTGTGTCAGACCGTCGCGCTCCCAGGAGTGGGTGAAGACCTGTCGAAGCGCCCCGGTTTGCCCCTTCTTCGCCCAGACCGCCCGGTCTCAGATGACTCCCGGGATCGCCCGGATCACGCCGACTCTGGCGTCGCCGCCGAACACCGCGGTGGCCGCGAGCTGAGTGTGCTGATCGGTCCACTCGACGCCGAGTTCGCGCAGAATCGCCAGCGTCAGCGGCATCCGGGCCCGATCGTGACCGTCTTCGATCTTGTACGCGAAGGCCCTTCCGTCGGGTAGCGCACCCGCGTGGACGCCGTCGGCGCCGATCTTGCAGAACAGTCCAGGGGTCGCCGACATAGCCAGCAGATCCGGCCCGCTCGTGCCGGAAATCACTCGTGGATTCGCCCGAACGGCATCGGCGATCCGGCGCGGCGCGGTGCCGGATTCGGCCGTGGTGAAGCCGGCGAAGGCGCGCGCGAGGTTGATCAGCGAGACGGGCACGATCGGCAGGCCGCAGCCGTCGATGCCCAGATCGGTCTCCGGTTCGCCGGTGACGTCGGCGACGGTGGCCAGAACCGCTTGCTGGAGTGGGTGCTCGATCTCGAGATATCCGGTGCGCGGCCAGTCGTTGATCGCGCAGGTCGCCAGCATCGCGGCGTGTTTGCCGGAGCAGTTCATGTACAGCGGGCTCGGGCCTTCGCCGGTGATCGCGGCGGCGCGGGCCTTTTCCTCGAAGGGCAGGTCGGGCGGGCACGCGAGGTCCGCGGCGGTGCAGCCGAAGCGGTCTAGCAGGCGGCGGACGAGGGCGATGTGGTCGGGTTCACCGAAGTGAGAGGCGGTGGCGATGGCGAGTTCGTCGTCGTCGACGGGGTCGAAACCGTTGCGCAGCAGGGCCAGTGCCTGCATCGGCTTGTTGGTGGAGCGCGGGAAGATCGGGCCGTGGATCTCGCCGAGTTCGAGGGTGGGGGTGCCGAAGGCGTCGAGGATCACGACGGATCCGCGGTGCACGCACTCACGGAAGCCGGAACGGACGACTTCGACCAATTCGACACTCATTCGCTGACCTCCGTGCTGACCTGCGGACCGTTCATCCCCGGACCTCCACGGTGATGCCGGTGCGGGAGCGGGTGTGGCGGTCGATCTGCATGTGCACGTCGGCGGAGATGGTCGGTTCCTCCGCGCGCAGGCGTTCGAGGCGGGCGGGGTCGGCGCCGGTGAACAGATCGCGCACGGTGATGCCGTGTTCGGGGACGTGGACCACGCGGACTTCGTCGCCCGCGCCGATCGTGCCCTCGGTGAGCACCCGGAAGTAGGCGCCGGTGTCGGATCGCAAGGCGAAGCGTTTCACCCAGCGCGGTTCGCCGGACCACTGCTGGAAGGTCGCACAGGGCACGCGGGGCGCGCTCACCTCGAGGAGGGTGTCGCCGATCGCCCAGTGCGCGCCGAGCACCGCGTCGCTGACCGGGAGGCAGGTCAGGCGCAGGTTCTCGCCGAACCAGCCCGCGGGTAGTTCGCGGTCGAGTTCGCCTGCCCAGCGGCGGGCGTCCTCCTCGGCGTAGGCGTAGACGGCCTGGTCGAGGCCGCCGTGGTTGGCGGTGTCGCAGACGTGGTCACCGGCAAGGCCGAGTGCGGCCACGGCTACACGGCCATCGACCGGACGCTTGTCGATGGCGGTGCGGCCGACGCGCGTGCGGACCTCGATCTCGGCGTGCACGACGCACACGGCCTCGACGCGGCCGGTATCGCCCACGCGCATGGCCGGACGGTTCATCGCCCGCGCAACCGGTTGACGGCGGCGCGCCCCGCCTGCTCGGTGTCGTCGGCGGGGATCGAGTCGGGGTCGATGGCGGCGGCCATGCTGCCGACCACGAGTTCGGTGCCCGCGGGGACCGAACGCTTGACCAGGGCCAGGGCGATCGGGCCGAGTTCGTAGTGGTCGATGACGGTGCCGAGGCGGCCGACGGTGCGGCCACCCGCGGTCACGTCGTCACCGGTCGACGGGCGCTCGTCGGCCGAGCCGTCGAGGTGCAGGAGCACGAGATTGCGCGGGGGCTTGCCGAGGTTGTGGACCCGGGCGACGGTTTCCTGCCCGCGGTAGCACCCCTTGTTCAGGTGGACGGCCCCGTGCTCCTCGATGCCGCCGATCCAGCGGGTCTCGTGCGGGATCGTGCGTTCGTCGGTGTCGACGCCGATGCGGGGCCTCAGCGCGGCCACTCGCAGCGCCTCGTAGGCCCACATGCCCGCCGGAGCGGCCCCGGCCTCGGTGAGCCTGGTCCACCAGGCCGACAGCTCGGTCCGGGGGACGATCAGGTCGAAGGAGTCCGGCATCCGCCGCAGGAATCCACCACCGGGCAGCGCCGCGACGACGTAGGTCTCCGGCAGCTGTGCGATGCCCAGCGCGTCGAGCAGGGTGTCCACTCGGGGGCCCAGCAGGCTCAGCACGGCGTGATCGGGGGCGGCCTCGGGTTTGGCGTCGGCCCAGAACACCATCTTCTTCAGGAACGCCAGCAGCTCGGCGCCGCGGTCGGCCTCGGTATCGAGCCACAGGGTGCCGTCGAGGTCGGTGAGGACGAAATGATTGAGGATGCGGCCGTTGAGATCGAGGTCGAGCGTCTCGGCGCTGTGCGCGTCGGGCAGCGCGGCGATGTGCTGGCTGGTGATGGTGTGCAGCCAGCTCAGGCGTTCGGCGCCGGTGATCGTCGCGAGGCTGCGATGGGAGCGATCCACGACCGCGACCCGCTCCGCGGCAGCCTTCTGTTCTCCGAACGGGTCACCGTAATGCCAGGCGACCGCGGCGTCCGGAGTGTCGGGAGCACCCGCGACGGCACCCGGCGTATGGAGAACAGGACTGGGGACGACGACCTGTGACACGACACCCACTGTAGGCGCGTCTGCCGACACGCGCTGAACCTGGTCATCCTCACGGCGCGCGTCGCGAGCTCGATTCGATCCAGCCGTAGGCATAACAGAGCGATAACGCCTACGCTCGGCACATGGGAGATCGGGTTCTTGTGACACTCGACGGGACGGTCGCTGACGCGAACGTGCCGTCGCTTTATGCCGACGACATCGGCGCACTTCGCGGCGATGGAGTATTCGAAACTATTTTGGTGCGCGGCGGCACGGCCACCGCGCTGGAATTTCACCTGGCGCGGCTGCGTCGTTCGGCGCAAGCGCTGGAACTACCGGAGCCGGGTCTGTCGAGATGGCGCACCGCGGTGGAACTGGCCGTGAAGGAATGGGGATCCGAAGAGGAAGGAATGTTGCGGCTGATCTACACCCGCGGTCGTGACTCGGAATTCGACGCGCCGCGCTCGGAACTGGCGCCGGAGGATCCGCAGCCCACCGCGTATGTGCTCGTCTCCCCGGTGCCCGCTCGGGTCGCGACGGCGCGCGCGGAGGGCGTGAAGGTGATGTCGCTGGCGCGCGGCATCTCGGTCGACCTGGCGCAGGCGGCGCCGTGGCAGCTGCTCGGCGCGAAGACGCTGTCGTACGCGACCAATATGGCCGCGCTGCGGTTCGCGCGGCGCATGGGCGCCGAGGACGTGATCTTCCACAGCACCGAACACAAGGTCCTGGAGGGACCGCGCTCGTCGGTGGTGATCGCACGCGGCAAGGAACTCATCACGGTGCCCGCGAAGAGCGGTGTGCTGCCCGGTGTCACGCAGCGGGCCCTGTTCAACGTGGCGGAGAAGTCCGGCTGGACGTGCAAGTACCAGACGCTGTTCACCGCGGACCTTTTCGACTGTGACAGCATCTGGCTGCTGTCGAGCATCACCCTCGCCGCCCGAGTGAACCAGCTCGACGGTGTGCGCATGTCGGCCCCCGACAATGCTCAGGAGATCATCGATATGGTCGACCTCGGCATCGAACGGCCGGGGACCATCGGAGACTGGTGATCCGTGTGTGGGGCACGGGTGGGCGTGCCCCTGCGGAAAGGGTTTCCACGCGCCGTGGCGGTTGTCACGCTCGAGTGAGGTGAATCCCGGCGTACGATCTACTACAAGTTGTCGTAGTAGATCGGTGGAGGTCGGATGGACACCCTTGATGTCTCCCGGTGGCAGTTCGGGATCACGACCGTCTACCACTTTCTGTTCGTTCCACTGACCATCGGTCTGGCTCCGCTGATCGCGATGATGCAGACCGCCTGGGTGGTCACGGGCAATGAACGCTGGTACCGGCTGACCAAATTCTTCGGCAAGCTGTTCCTGATCAACTTCGCCCTCGGGGTCGCGACGGGCATCGTGCAGGAATTCCAGTTCGGGATGAACTGGAGCGAATACTCCCGCTTCATCGGCGACGTCTTCGGTGCGCCACTGGCTTTGGAAGCGCTGATCGCCTTCTTCATGGAGTCGACGTTCATCGGATTGTGGATCTTCGGGTGGACCCGGCTGCCGAAGCTGGTGCACTTGGCGACGATCTGGATCGTCGCCATCGGCGTGAACGCTTCGGCCTTCTTCATCGTCGCGGCCAATTCCTTCATGCAGCATCCGGTGGGCGCGCGGTACAACCCGGAGACCGGACGCGCTGAGCTGGAAAGCATTTGGGCGCTGCTGACCAACAACACGGCATTGGCCGCGTTTCCGCATGTGGTGGCCGGCGCGTTTCTCACCGCGGGCACCTTCGTGGCAGGCATCGCGGGATGGTGGATGGTGCGCAACGCGCGCAGTGGCGATCCCGCGAAACTCGAAGCGGCGCGGACAATGTGGCGACCGGTGGGACGCGCGTCGCTGGTGGTGGTCGCGCTCTCCGGTGTCGCGCTGATCTTCACCGGCGATATCCAAGCCAAGCTGATGTTCGAACAGCAGCCGATGAAGATGGCATCGGCGGAATCGTTGTGCCACACGGAGACTGACCCCTCCTTCTCGGTCCTCACCGTCGGCACGCACAACAATTGCGACAGTGTGATCCACGTACTGAAGGTGCCTTACGTGCTGCCCTATCTCGCCAAGGGCGAGTTCACCGGGGTGACGCTCGACGGTGTGGTCGATCTGCAGAAGACCTACAACGTCGCGTACGGACCCGGTGACTATCGGCCCAACCTGTTCGTCACCTACTGGTCCTTCCGCGCCATGATCGGGCTGGCAGGCGGGTCGGTGCTGCTGCTGTTGGCCGGGTTCTGGGTGACGCGCGGTGGCCGGGTGCCGAATCAGCGGTGGTTCGCCTGGCTGAGCCTGCTCGCGATCCCCACGCCGTTCCTGGCCAATGCCGCGGGATGGGTGTTCACCGAGATGGGGCGTCAGCCGTGGGCGGTGGTGCCGAATCCGACCGGTGATCCGAACATTCGGATGACGGTGCAGCAGGCGGTCTCCGAACACGATGCCGGGACCGTGCTGTTCTCGCTGGTCGTGTTCACGCTGCTCTACGGCGCGCTCGCGATGGTGTGGTTCTACCTGATGCGGCGATACGTCGTCGAGGGGCCGGACACGCAGGTGCACGCGGCGAGTTCGGCCGACTCGGACACTCCCCAACTTTCCTTCGCGTACTAGGAGCCGACGATGGGTCTGCAACAGTTCTGGTTCATCTTGATCGGCGTGCTGTTCACCGGCTACTTCGTGCTCGAAGGATTCGATTTCGGTGTGGGCATGTTGATGCCGATTCTCGGTAAGGGTGCCGACGCGCGCAGGCGTGTGGTGCTCAATACGATCGGGCCGGTCTGGGACGGCAACGAGGTGTGGCTGATCACCGCCGCCGGAGCGTTGTTCGCGGCGTTTCCCGAGTGGTACGCCAGCGTGTTCTCGGGTTTCTATCTGGCGCTGCTGCTCCTGCTGGTCGCGTTGATTCTGCGCGTGTGCGCGATCGAATACCGGGGCAAGATCAATGATCCGAAATGGCGGGCCTGGTGCGATATCGGGATCGGGATCGGATCGTGGATTCCGGCGTTGGCCTGGGGCTGGGTGTTCGCGAATATGGTGCGTGGCGTGCCGTTGGACGCGGACAAGCAGATCGTCGGGTCGGTGGGGGAGCTGCTCAGCCCGTACGCGTTGCTCGGCGGATTGGCGACGGCGGTGCTGTTCGCGCTGCACGGTGCGGTGTTCCTGGTGCTCAAGACCGCGGGCGAGGTTCGTACGGATGCTTTGCGGATCGCCAGGTTGCTGCTGATTCCCACCGCGGTGGTGGTCGGCGGATTCGGCTTGTGGACTCAGCTCGCCTATGGCGCCGGGTGGACCTGGATCGTTCTGGTGACTGCCGTGCTCGGGCTTGTTCTCGCCGCGGTAGCCAATAGCGCGGGGCGTGATGGATGGGCCTTTGTCGGGACGACGCTTACTGTTGTCTCGGCGACGGTGTTGATCATCGGGTCGATGTATCCGAATGTGCTGCCCTCGACCATCAGTCCGCTCTACGACCTCACCATCTACAACGCGTCGTCGACGCCGTATACGTTGAAGGTGATGAGCTGGGCGGCGCTGATCGCTACGCCGGTGGTGCTGATTTATCAGGGGTGGACCTATTGGGTGTTCCGGCAGCGGATTCGGGTCGAACAGATTCCGCCGCCGGTGGGTTTGCCGTTGAGCGGTAAAGGCTGACCGATGGAGTCGGCCTCGTCCCGGGAAGGTTCTGCTCGCGAAAGGTCGGACGCGGTGGTGTCGGAAAGCTTGTCGCAGGACGGACCGGGGCAGGCTCGACGCCGATCAGGGCGGCGACCGGTCGATCCGCGGTTGCTGCGGTACGCGCGGTCGGCGCGGCCGCACCTCGTCATCGCTGTCGCGCTGGCGTTGGTGATCACCGCGACGATCGTGGTGATCGCCATCGTGCTGGGACGGGTGCTCGCCGGGGTCATCACTGATCCGAATACGCGTGAGTTCAGTTCGTGGACTACGGAATTGGTGGTGCTCGCCACGGCTGTCGCGGTGCGGGGCCTCGCGAGTTGGTGGCAGGCGCGGCTGGCTCATCGGGCTGGAAGCGCGGTGGTCGCCGAGCTCGAGACGGCGGTGCTGCGGGCCGGTGCCGAACTGCCGCCGCGGGAACTCGACGCGCGGCGGACCGAGATCGCGGTCGTTGTCGGCAACGGTCTGAGCGGGTTGCGTGGCTGGTTCACGGGCTATCTCCCCGCGCTGCTGCTGGCGTGCCTGGTGCCGCCGGTGGTGTTGGTGGTCATGGCGTTGCACGATCCGACCTCCGCGCTGATCGCGGTGATCACGGTGCCGCTGATCCCGGTGTTCATGGTGCTCATCGGGCTGCTCACCCAGGGGCGAGCCGAGGCGACGCTCGCCGCGACCACCCGGTTGTCCGACCAGATCCTCGACCTCTTCGCGGGCATGCCCACCTTGCGCGCGCTCGGGCGGGAAGGCGGGGACGCGCCGAGTATGGCGAATCAGGTGCAGGCGCTCGGTGATTCGCTGCGGCAGCGGACCATGCGCGCGCTGCGGATGGCGTTCCTGTCGTCGATGGTGCTGGAAAGCCTTGCCACGCTGAGTGTCGCGTTGATCGCGGTGGCGATCGGGCTGCGGCTGGTGTTCGGGGAGATGGCGTTGTACGGCGGGCTGGTGGCGCTGATCCTCGCTCCGGAGGTGTACTGGCCGCTGCGTCAGGTGGGGGAGAAGTTCCATGCCGCGCAGGACGGGATGGCCGCGGCGGACCGGGCATTCGCGGTGCTCGAGCCGAGCGTTGACGCACGGCAGCGAGTTGACGCGGTAGGTCGTGCCGTGACGGCATCGGGTGGACCCACGATCACCTTGCGCGGTGTGACTGTCGCCGCGCGCACCGGCACCGCGCCCGATCAGCTGACGGCCGAGCTCGCGCCGGGGCTGGTGACGGTATTGACCGGCCCCAACGGGTGTGGGAAATCGACCACACTGCAAGCGATTCTGGGGTTGATCCAACCCGACGCGGGGGCGGTTCTGGTGGACGGCACCGACGTTCGTGCACTCGACCCTGACAGCTGGTGGAGCCACATCGCATGGCTGCCGCAGCGGCCGGTGCTGGTGCCCGGGACGCTACGCGAGAACGTCGAGTTGCTCGGCGCGCGGACTGCATCAGATCGGACCGATGACGAGCTTCGGGCAGTCAGCGCCGCAACAGGATTCGATTCCGTCCTGGCGGAACTGCCGGAAGGCTGGAACACGGTTGTCGGCCAGAACGGCACCGGCCTCTCGCTCGGCCAGCGTCAGCGCCTCGCCCTGACCCGCGTCCTGGCCGCCCACCGCCCGATCCTGCTCCTCGACGAACCCACCGCCCACCTCGATCCCGAGAGCGAGCAACGCGTGCTCGACACCTTGCGCACGCTCGCCGCCGGCGGTGCGACGGTCGTCGTCATCGCCCACCGTCCAACGGTTCTGGCGGCCGCCGATGTTGTCGTCCAAGTGGTCGCTGGTGCGGTTGCGGCCACCGAACGAATCGGTCAGGAGGTTCGAGTCTCGTGAGTGCTGATCGGGAAGTGCGGTTGGACCGCTCAGCCGGTGTCATCGGGGACGTGCGGGAAATGTGGCGCATGCTCGCGTTGTCGCCCGCACGGGTCGCGGTCGCGATCGCGTGGGGCGTGGCCGCGTTGGGGAGCGGGCTCGGGTTGGCCGCGCTGGCCGCGTGGTTGATCGCGCGGGCGTGGCAGATGCCGCCGGTGCTCGACCTGAGCGTCGTGGTGGTCTCGGTGCGGGCGCTCGGCATCTCGCGGGGGTTGTGCCGGTATCTGGAGCGGCTGGCCACCCACGATGTGGCGCTGCGGGCCATGACCACCGCCCGGACCTCGGTGTATCGCACGCTGGCCCGGTCCGATGTCTGGAGGTGGCGGGATCGGGCAGGCCCGTCGGGTCGGCATGCGACCGTGGCGGGCCGGGAGATGCGGCGCGGAGATGTGCTGGTGCGCATCGGCACCGATATCGATGACCTCGGGGCGGTCGTGGTCCGGGTGCTGGTTCCGGTCGCGGTCGCGGTGGTGTTGTCGTTCGCCGCGGTGGGGTTGATCGCGGTCATCTCGCCACTGGCCGCGGTGATTCTGGCCGTCGCGCTGGGGGTTTCGGGGATCGTGGCGCCATGGTTGTCGGCGATGGCCGCGCGGGAGGCCGAGCGCGCGGTGCGGGCCGATCGGGCGGAGTTCACCGCTGAGGCGGTGACCGTGCTCGACCACGCCGCTGAACTGCGCGTCGCGGGTCGGCTCGATGCGGCGCTCGCGGTGGCGGACAAGGCCTCTCACCGTGCGGTGGCCGCGGAGGATTCGGCGGCATCGCGCAGCGCGTGGGCCGCCGCTGCGACCCCGCTCTCGATCGGGATCAGCGCGTTGGGTGCCCTGCTGGTCGGCATCGCCGCCTACGGGCCGACCGGCGGACTCCCCGGCGGGATGACCCCGATGGCCCTGGCGATCCTCGTCCTGGTGCCGCTGTCCGCCTTCGAAGCCGTCGGTGCCCTCCCGGCCGCCGCGACCACCCTCACCACCGCCAGAGCCGCGCTGCATCGCCTTCGCGACAGTTCGGTGGAGCCCTCAGCGGTCGCCGGCAAGCCGACCACGATCGCGATGCCGGAAGGGCGGCGGGTGGTTGTCCTCGGGCCGAGTGGGGCAGGGAAGACGACGTTGCTGATGGCATGGGCTGGGCTGTTCGATACGCCTCGGGACGGGGTCACGTTCTTCGCGGAGGACGCGCACCTCTTCGGTACCTCGATTCTGGAGAATCTGCGGGTGGCGCGTGGTGATCTCGGCCTCGATGAGGCCGAAAGCGCGCTGCGCACAGTCGGGCTCGGCCCTTGGCTGGATTCGTTGCCGGACGGTGTGCACACCTCGCTCACCGCGGGTGCGGCCGCGGTATCGGGTGGTCAACGCCGCCGCATCCTGCTGGCCCGCGCCCTCGTCGCCCCCGCGCACACCCTGCTCCTCGACGAGCCGACCGAACACCTGTCCGCTGCCGTTGGTGACCAGCTCCTGCGCGAGCTCCTTGACGCGAACAGCGGCCTCGTAGCCCCCGATCGCACAGTTGTCGTTGTCACCCACCAACTCCCGCTCGGCCACGGAGCCGACACGATCGTCACCGTCGACGCGACCGGTACCTGCCACGTCGAACATCCCCACGCCGTGGCAGCCTCGGCGAACTGAGGCATTCGCCCAGGTCAGCACCGCAATTAATTCAATTGCCGACCACGCCGGGCGCAGCTAGATTCATCAGTACACAAGAGAGGAGGTGGTCTGAAGAATGTATGTTCAACGGATGCGTGAGGTGGCTGCCCGCTAGCAGCTCCACTGCGGGAGATTCCCCAGCGGTGCGCTGAGCGAATCCCAGGCAGTCACCCGACCCCCGAGCCCCCGGATGATCCAACCGGGACCATCGCGTTCACCGAATGCGATGGAAAGGCTCGGGGGTCGCTCCATTTCACGACGAAAACGGCCCTCCCAGAGAGATCTGGACGGGCCGTTCGTGCAGATGTCAGCCGATGTAGCGGACCAGCCGCGCCGACAGGCGGGGGACGAGGGCGCCGTCGGGGTCCACTCGTTCCTCCACGTAGGCGAGGTCACCGTTTTCGACGATGCCGTAGAGGCGTTTCGCGCCGCCGACCACCGCGCCGGAGGTGCTGCGGATGGAGACGTCGGTCGCGAGTTCCCATGAGGCGTGGTTGCGGGCCGTGCCGTAGTACAGCTCGATCACACCGTTGCTGTGGGTCAGCAGGAATTCGAGCATCTCCTCGGAACCCTCACCGCCGACCCGCCAGTAGCCGCTCTCACGGAGGTCGGGGCCGGTGTACTTGCCCTCGGCGTCGAGCTTCCAGGTCTGCGATTCCCAGGCCAGGTAGTCGCCGCCGTCGTGGGAGACGATGATCTGCTGGCCGAAGTGGTAGTCGCCCTGGGTGGGGTGATTGCCTTCGCCCTCGCCGCGCCACACGCCGACCAGCGGCAGCAGGGCCAGCATGGCGTGGTTCAGATCCGGGCCGAGGCGCAGATTGGCCGTGTCTTCGGGCAGGGGAAGACCGGGCAGGACCGAAATGTTTCGGGCGCCGGTCTCTTTCGCCCGTTCAGCGGCGACATTCACTGCCTCGTCGCCACTACGACGCTCGGCCGGAGCGTCTTGCTCGTTACTCGCTCGCTCGGCCTGTTCGTTACCCTCGCCGGCGAGCCCGCTCATGACTCGGTGAAGAGCCGGTAGAAGACGTAAAGGCCGAACCAGCCGATGAGAATCGACACGGCAACAAGGAGTACCTCGAAGAAGATGACCACAACCGAAGTCTAGCTACCCCTCGCAACAGATACGAAAACGGCCCTGGCAGTTCCCGCACAGGAACTACCAGGGCCGTTGTGAGCTTTACTTCGCGACCGCGACGTCCACAGCGTGGATGCCCGCGCCCTCGGGGCTGATCTCGGCGGAGCCGTTGCCCGACGAGGACAGCGCGCGCAGGGTCCACGAACCCGGCGCGGCGAAGAAGCGGAAATCACCGGTGCCCGAGGCCACGACCTCGGCGGTGAAGTCACCGTTGCCGTCGAGCAGGCGCACGAACGCGCCGCCGACGGGCTGGCCGTCGGTGCTCAGGACACGGCCGGTGATGACCGTTTCCTTCTCCACATCGACGCCGGCCGGAATGGCCTGACCCTGGGTAGGTGCTGCACACATATTGATTACGCTCCCAACTCGATAGGCACGCCGACGAGCGAACCGTATTCGGTCCAGCTGCCGTCGTAGTTCTTGACGTTCTGGTGGCCGAGCAGCTCCTGCAGCACGAACCAGGTGTGCGAGGAACGCTCGCCGATACGGCAGTAGGCGATGGTTTCCTTCTCGCCGTCCAGGCCCGCGTCCTTGTACAGCTCGGCCAGTTCGGCGTCGCTGCGGAAGGTGCCGTCCTCGTTCGCGGCCTTGCTCCACGGCACGCTGATCGCGGTCGGGATGTGGCCGGCCCGCTGGCTCTGCTCCTGCGGCAGGTGCGCGGGAGCGAGGATCTTGCCGGAGAACTCGTCGGGCGAACGCACGTCGACCAGGTTCTTGACGCCGATGGCCGCGATGACCTCGTCGCGGAAGGCGCGGATGGTCAGGTCGGGAGCGGCGGCCTTGTACTGGGTGGCCGGGCGCGAGACCGCGTCACGCGAGAGCGGACGACCGTCGAGCTCCCACTTCTTGCGGCCGCCGTCGACGAGCTTGACGTCGTTGTGGCCGTACAGCTTGAAGTACCAGTAGGCGTAGGCCGCGAACCAGTTGTTGTTGCCGCCGTAGAGCACCACGGTGTCGTCGTTGCTGATGCCACGCGCCGAGAGCAGGTCGGAGAACTGCTCCTGGTTCACGAAGTCACGACGAACGTGATCCTGCAGGTCGTCCTTCCAGTCCAGGCGGATGGCGCCTTCGATGTGGCCACCCTCGTAGGCGGAGGTGTCCTCGTCGACCTCGACGAAGACGACGCCGGGGGCGTTGAGGTTCTCTTCGGCCCAGTCAACGGAGACCAGGACATCGGAGCGAGCCATGTTGTTCCTTTCAGAGATGACGTGCAGGAGGGTCAGTTCGGTGCCGGGGCAGGCGACCGGCGGAAGCGAGCTACCAGCGGATAGATCTGGCAACCCAGGCAGACCCCGAACGCCGCGTTCAAGAACGCCGCGAACAGGGCGAAGCCGGCGAACACCGCGCCGACGATCGAGGAGCCGAGCGCGAAGCCCAGCAGGGAGAGACCGGCGAACACGAAGCCGAGCGCTTGCGCGAAACGCAGCGGTGGCACGGGCTCGGTCTCGGTGGGCGGACCATTACGCGGCGCGACGAACGCGGCGTAGATCCTGCCGTAAGGGTGCTTGACAGGGCCCGCGGTGGCGCCGATCGCGAAGACGACGGCCTGCAGGCCGATCAAGATCGCGGCGGCGGCGGTCGAGACGGCGCTGACGAGGAGCACCAGGATCAGGACGCCGGTGGTGATCCAGGCCACGAAACGCGGCCCGCGTACGTCGACGCGAGGTGGGGAATCAGAAACGGTCATTGTGCGAACTCCTGCGCTTCATATGAGCACTTACAGGGGGATCTACCTGTTCGCCGGGGGATCCGAGAGGATCACTCGCGCGGCGGGGCATAGATCGACGTCAGAAATCTCGGGAGAGAAAGGGCCGATCGTTCAGCAGCACAGGCAGCAACAACCACCGAGGCGACACAGGTCAACTGTGCGGCGTCGGGTGAGCATCAGCTCGTGGTCGGTTTGCACGAGAAGTAGTTTACCCGGTCTCCCCGGAGAATGTCTCGGCCCCCCTGAATACGGGGCTAGATCACACAGTCAGGGGTTCTAGGGCGGTGCGCAGGTCGCCGGGCTTCGGGACGCCGGAGATGCGGAAGCGCTCCTTGCCCTCGGCGTCGAAGACGAAGGTCGTCGGCAGGGAAAGGACGTTGAGCTCACGGGCCAGCGCGGGGTCGGCGTCGATATCGATCTCGATGTCGCGCGGGGCGTTCGGGGACTCCGACAGCTCGGCGGTGACGCCCGCGACGACCCGGCGGACCGCGTCACACGGGCCGCACCAGTCGGCGGAGAAGTGCAGCACCGCGGGGACCTCGCCGGTCACACCGGCGGCGTCGAGCAGGCGGGTGCGCTGGTGTGTCTCCGGGTCGAGGGTGGCGGGACGAACCTGCCCTTGCCTGCGCGACAGGTAGAAGCCCACCGCGACGGCGGCCGCGATGACGGCGGCCAGAATGACGATCTCGATCATGGTTGCTGCAATCGGTCCAGGTCGATGGTGACGTTGCGGCCGACACCCTCGACGACGATCTGGCCGCCGAGCGCCGACACCTCGGTCGGTGCGACACCGAACGGCAACTCCTTGGTATCGATGGTACGGCTGAATCGATCGAGCACCGCCGCGCGATCGGCCTCGGGGATCTCGGACTTGGTGGTGGTCGTCGCATCGGAGGGGCCGCTGTCGCTGTCGCGATAGAAGCCGGTGGCCTGGATGCGGACCTTGTCGCCGTCGAGCAACAGGTCGGCTTGCACCTGCACGGGCACCCGGGTGCTGCTGCCGGTGGGGACAACGCCCGCGCCGAGGACGCGGCCGTTCGGCGCGGTTGCCAGGGTGCCGGTGAGCACGAGCGCGCCCGCGGTGGTCATCCCGGAGCCGCCCGAACCGCCGGTGCCGTCGGACTTGTCGGCGGGCCGGGTGTGCACCTGCAGGTCGGGGATGCCGAAGAGTTTGCCGAGCTCGGTGGGTTCGATGCGCATCCTGGCGTCGATCCGTTCGACCTGCACATTGCGGGCCGCGCCGTCGAGCAATTGGCTGGCTGGGGCGTGCAGGCCCTCGAGGGTGGCCTCGATACCGATCTCGCCCGGAATATCGGGGCGCATGCCGCGGGCCCGGATGGTCACCTCGTCGTAGCGGCCGCTCATCGCCTGGGCGGTGAACGGGAATCCGTGGAACGTCACTTCCGGGTCGGCCGACAGATCCGCGCCCGCCCGCAGTTGGCGGGAGACGTGGTATTCCGAATAGGCGGCGGCGCCGAAATCGATGACCACCGCCAAACCGGCCAGGCAGAGAAGCCCGATGATCAGCTTGCGCATAGTTGTGACACTAGCGGCTGGTGTCGCGGGTCGCGGGCCCGCGGTCCGACCAGGACGGGTGCCAACGACACAAAACGGACGCCGTGTTGCGAGGTCGTGGCGGTAGAGGCGCTAATGTTGCACACGACTTAACCTGTGTTTCGGCGACGTAGCTACGCGGCTGCTGTCGTCCGCGGAGCAACGAGATAGGAGGAGAGCCCCATGGAGCTGCTCCTACTGACCTCCGACCCCAACCCCGATGCGGTCCTGCCGTCGTTGACGCTACTGGCGCACAACGTCCGGCCCGCGCCGACCGAGGTGTCGTCCCTGCTGGAGGCGAGTAGCGCCGATGTGGCGCTGGTCGACGCCAGAACAGACCTGGCCGCGGCGCGTGGTCTGTGCCGGCTGCTCGGCAGCACCGGGTCCTCGGTGCCGGTGGTCGCGGTACTGACCGAGGGCGGCCTGGTGGCCGTCAACGCGGACTGGGGCCTGGACGACATCCTGCTGCCCGGGACCGGCCCCGCCGAGCTCGACGCGCGCTTGCGGCTGCTGGTCGGACGTAACGGTGGGGTCGCCAGCCCGGAGAACACCGGCAAGATCACCCTGGGTGAGCTGGTGATCGACGAGGGCACCTACACCGCGCGCCTGCGCGGTCGCCCGCTCGACCTCACCTACAAGGAATTCGAGCTGCTCAAGTACCTCGCGCAGCACGCTGGCCGGGTGTTCACCCGGGCCCAGCTGCTGCAAGAGGTCTGGGGCTACGACTTCTTCGGCGGCACCCGCACCGTCGACGTGCACGTGCGGCGCCTGCGCGCCAAGCTCGGCACCGAGTACGAGTCGCTGATCGGCACCGTGCGCAACGTCGGCTACAAGGCCGTGCGCCCGGCCCGGACAGCCGCCGCCAAGGGCGAGGTGGTGAGCTTCGTCGACGAGGACGTCGACGGCGACGACTCCTTCGCCCCACTCAACGGCAGCGCGCAGTAGCCCCTGTCACGCTTCGAGGAGAACGCGATGCCGGATACAGCAACCCTGACCTGGACCGATCAGGTCGAGCCCGGCACCGTGCACCGGGTGCGCGCGCTGCTCGAACGCGCGGCTGACGCCGACGGCGTCGCCCCGGTCTCCGAGCAGGCGGTGCTCTCCCTCGCCGAAGTCGACCCGTCGACAAGGCACCTGCTCGCGATGCGCGCCGGTGAGGTGGTCGGCTACGCGAATCTCGTTGCGGCACATGACGAACACCCCGCGATGGCCGAGGTCGCCGTCGACCCCGCCGCGCGTGGTGCCGGCATCGGCGCGGATCTGGTCCGCGCCGCGCTGGCCGAGGGTGGCGCGGGTGCCAGGGTGTGGGCGCACGGTGACCTGCCCGCGGCCAAGGCGCTGGCGAGCGGGCTCGGACTGAGCACCGCCCGCGAGCTGTGGCAGATGCGCCGCTCACTGGCAATCCCGGAGCTACCGGAACTCGAGCTTCCGGACGATCTCATCTTGCGCACGTACGCGGGCCCCGTCGACGACCTCGAAATCCTGCGGGTGAACAACGCGGCTTTCGCCTGGCATCCCGAACAGGGCGGCTGGACCGAGCGCGATATCGCCGCTCGGCGCGCGGAATCCTGGTTCGAACCGGCCGGTCTTTTCCTGGCCTTCGACGCCGCCGACCCGAGCCGCCTGCTCGGTTTCCACTGGACCAAACAGCATCCCGACGCCGCCCCCGCCGGTGAGGTGTACGTGGTCGGGGTCGACCCGTCCGCGCAGGGGCGTGGCCTCGGCCGACTGCTGACCCTGGCCGGTCTGCGGCACCTGCTCGCGGCCGGATCCACGGAGGTCCTGCTCTACACCGAGGCCGACAACACCGCCGCCGTGCACACCTACACCAAGCTCGGATTCGCCCCCGCCCACATCGACGTCGCGTACGCGCTGCCCTGATGCGAGCTACCTCACATCCGAGGTGAATTCTGGTGTGCGAGGAGAATATTGCGCGGATGACCGGGTACGTGCGAGTAAAACTGGGGCTAACGTCACATTCGCGGCATTGATCGCGCCGGGCTGTTCATTCTCCGTTAACCCACGTCGGGCCAACTGTCAACCGGGCGACCCTAGGTTACTTCTGGGCGGCACAGTCGTCGCCTGGTGCGCGCATTCCTTCGGGACAGCGAGCGTCAGCCAGCCTCACTCGGGCCGGTGAGGGACCGAGTGAGACACCCAGCATTGTCGGAGGAAAAGTGAACTTCAAGCGCACCAGTGCCCTGGTCGGCGTCTTCGCCGTGGGCGCCATGACCCTGGCCGCCTGTGGCAGTGACGAGAACACCACCGGTGGCGAGGCCGGCAACGCCGCCAACACCAGCGTTGCCTGTGGTGGCAAGAAGGCGCTCAAGGCGTCCGGTGCCTCCTCGCAGAAGAACGCCATGGAGCGTTTCGTCGCGGCCTACGAGAACAACTGCGACGGCTTCACCCTGAACTACACCTCGAGTGGCTCGGGCGCCGGCGTCAACGAGTTCATCGGCGGCCAGACCGATTTCGGTGGCTCCGACTCGGCGCTGAGCTCCAAGAAGGAAGAGCCGGCCAAGGCCGCGGAGCGTTGTGGCGCCCCCGCGTGGAACCTGCCGACCGTCTTCGGCCCGATCGCCGTGACCTACAACGTCGACGGCGTCACCGACCTGGTGCTCGACGGCCCGACCGCCGCCAAGGTGTTCAACGGCTCCGTCGCCACCTGGGATGCCCCGGAGATCAAGGCGCTCAACCCGAACGCCAAGCTCCCCGCCGAGAAGATCGCCGTGATCTTCCGCTCCGACGAGTCGGGCACCACCGACAACTTCCAGCTCTACCTCGACGCGGCCTCGGACGGCGCGTGGGGCAAGGGCGGCGGCAAGACCTTCAACGGTGGCGTCGGTGAAGGTGCCAAGGGCAACGAGGGCACCTCGGCCGCCATCAAGAGCACCAAGAACTCGATCACCTACAACGAGTGGTCCTTCGCCAAGGCACAGAACCTGTCCATCTCGCAGATCATCACCTCCGCGAGCAAGGACCCGGTCAAGCTGTCGGCCGAGACCGCCGCCAAGGCCATCGACGGCGTGAAGGTCAAGGGCGAGGGCAACGACCTGGTGCTCGACACCAGCTCGTTCTACAAGCCGACCGTCGCAGGCTCGTACCCGATCGTCATGGCCACCTACGAGGTCGTGTGCTCCAAGTACGCCGACGCCGACACCAGCAAGGCCGTCAAGGCCTTCCTGACCTCGGCCGTCACCAACGGCCAGTCCGGTCTGACCGAGGCGGGCTACGTGCCGCTGCCCGACGCGTTCAAGACCAAGCTGACCACCGCGATCAACGCCATTTCCTGATCGCTTTCTGGCCATGACAATGCACCCTGAGGTGACCGCGGTGGGCTCGTCGGATTCGACGGGCCCACGGGCGGCCGGAGATACTGCGAATATGCCGACCGAACCGAAAATCGACAAGGCCCCTGACGGGGGTCGTACCGGCCGCCTGAACGCCGAGACGATCTTCCGGTGGATGGCCACCGCTGCCGGCGCGACAATCGTCGCCGCTATCGCGTTGATCGCGCTGTTCCTGCTGATCCGCGCGGTCCCCTCGCTCATGGCCGACAATGCCAACTTCTTCACCAGCACCGAGTTCTCGACCGGTGATGCCAACAATCTCCGCTTCGGTATCCGCGACCTGTTCATGGTCACGGTCCTGAGCTCGGTGTTCGCGCTCGTCGTCGCGGTGCCGATCGGTGTCGGTATCGCGCTGTTCCTGACGCACTACGCGCCGTCGCGGCTGGGCAGGCCGTTCACGATGCTGATCGACCTGCTCGCCGCGGTGCCGTCCATCGTGTTCGGTCTGTGGGGTTTCCTGGTGCTGGCGCCGCAGATCGCGCCGGTGCAGGAATTCCTCAACGAGAACCTGGGCTGGTTCTTCCTCTTCTCCGACGGCAACGTCTCGATCGGCGGTGGCGGCACCATCTTCACCGCCGGTGTCGTGCTCGCGGTGATGATCCTGCCGATCATCACCTCGGTCGCCCGCGAAGTGTTCGCGCTCACCCCGCGCGCGCACATCGAGGCCGCGCAGGCCCTCGGCGCCACCAAGTGGGAAGTCGTGCGGATGACGGTGCTGCCCTACGGGCGCAGTGGTGTGATCGCCGGTTCCATGCTCGGCCTCGGCCGCGCGCTCGGTGAGACGATCGCGGTGCTCGTCGTGCTGCGCACCGCCACCGTGCCCGGTGAGTGGTCGCTGTTCGACGGCGGCTACACCTTCGCCTCCAAGATCGCCTCCGCGGCCTCGGAGTTCAGTTCACCGCTGCCTACCGGCGCCTATATCGCCGCCGGCTTCGTTCTCTTCGCGCTGACCTTCATCGTCAACGCGCTGGCCCGCCTGGCCTCCGGCGGAAAGGTGAACGGCTGATGCCTCCGACAACTGTCCTCGACAAACCGGTCAAGGCGCCGACGTTCCGGCACGTCAGCACCGGCAGGCGGATCAAGAACAACATCGCCACCGGCCTGGTCACGCTGTGCTTCGTCATCGCGCTGATCCCGCTGGTGTGGGTGCTCGGCCTGGTGATCACCAAGGGCTTCAGCACCATCATCTCGTCGGACTGGTGGTTCAACTCCCAGAAGGGCATCCTGCCGGATCAGACCGGCGGCGGTGTGTACCACGCGATCTACGGCACCATCGTGCAGTCGGCGGTGGCCTCGATCATCGCGGTACCGCTCGGCATCATGGCCGCGGTCTACCTGGTCGAATACGGTCGCGGCCGGCTCGCCAAGGTCACCACCTTCATGGTCGACATCCTCGCCGGTGTGCCCTCGATCGTGGCCGCGCTGTTCATCTTCGCGCTGTGGATCGCCACCTTCGGTATGCCGCAGAGCTCCTTCGCCGTCTC
Organism: Nocardia sp. NPDC058519; assembly: GCF_042719755.1. Taxonomy (NCBI): domain Bacteria; kingdom Bacillati; phylum Actinomycetota; class Actinomycetes; order Mycobacteriales; family Nocardiaceae; genus Nocardia; species Nocardia sp. NPDC058519. The sequence goes on from NZ_JBHXNK010000005.1 coordinate 174,290, forward strand.
GCTGGCGCTGGTGCTGCTGATGCTGCCGGTGGTCGTGCGAAGCACCGAGGAAATGCTGAAGCTGGTGCCCGACGAGCTGCGTGAGGCGTCCTACGCGCTCGGTGTGCCGAAGTGGAAGACCATCCTGCGGATCGTCATCCCCACCGCCGCACCCGGCATGATCTCGGGCATCCTGCTCGCGCTCGCTCGTGTGATGGGTGAGACCGCGCCGGTGCTGGTCCTGGTCGGTTACTCGAAGTCGATCAACCAGAACATCTTCGACGGCAACATGGCCTCGCTGCCGCTGTTGATCTACCAAGAGCTGGCGAACCCGGAGCCCGCGGGCCGCGCACGTGTGTGGGGTGCGGCGCTCACGCTGATCCTGCTCATCGCAGTGCTGTACCTGGCGGCCGCCGGCGTCAACAAGCTGCTCACCCGGAACCGATAGAAGCGAACGGAATACTCAGATGGCCAAGCGGATCGACGTCAAAGATCTCAACATCTATTACGGCAGCTTCCACGCCGTGGCGAATGTGGAACTGACCGTGCTGCCGCGCAGCGTCACCGCCTTCATCGGTCCCTCCGGCTGTGGCAAGTCCACCGTGCTGCGCTCGCTCAACCGCATGCACGAGGTGACCCCGAACGCCCGCGTCGAAGGTGCCGTGCTGCTCGACGGCGAGGACATCTACAGCTCGGCGATCGACCCGGTCGGCGTGCGTCGCACCATCGGCATGGTGTTCCAGCGCCCGAACCCGTTCCCCACCATGTCGATTCGCGACAATGTGGTGGCCGGGCTGAAGCTGCAGGGTGTGCGCAACAAGAAGGAACTCGACGAGGTCGCCGAGCGCTCGCTCAAGGGCGCCAACCTCTGGAACGAGGTCAAGGACCGCCTCGACAAGCCCGGTGGCAGCCTCTCCGGTGGTCAGCAGCAGCGTCTGTGCATCGCCCGCGCCATCGCGGTCTCGCCCGACGTCCTGCTGATGGACGAGCCGTGTTCGGCGCTCGACCCGATCTCCACCCTGGCGATCGAGGACCTGATCACCGAGCTCAAGAAAGAGTTCACGATCGTCATCGTCACCCACAACATGCAGCAGGCCGCGCGGGTGAGTGACCAGACCGGTTTCTTCAACCTCGAGGCCCAGGGCAAGCCCGGCCGCCTGATCGAGATCGACGACACCGAGAAGATCTTCTCCAACCCCACCCAGCGCGCCACCGAGGACTACATCTCCGGCCGCTTCGGCTGACGCCGATTATCCCGCCTCCCCGCGACTTCAGGCCAGACCTGGGTGCGGGGAGGTTTGCGTTGGCGGCCAGACGATGGTGGTGGCTGGTGCAGCCCGTACCCGGTGAGTTACCCATGTTCGTGCGAGATCAGTGAGTGGGTTAGCAAAAGGCCCGTGCAATGTGCACGGGCCTTTTTGCGTTCTCTCTCAGCTTGTTTCGATTTCCTCGTCGCCCGGGAGGACGCCCGTGACCAGGAAGATGACGCGGCGGCCGATCTCCACTGCGTGGTCGGCGAAGCGCTCGTAGTAGCGGCCCAGGAGGGTGACGTCGACGGCGGCGGCTACGCCGTACTTCCAGTCACGGTCCATCAGGAGGGTGAACAGGTGGCGGTGGAGGTCGTCCATCGCCTCGTCGTCCTGGTTGAGCTGGGCGGCGCGCTCGGGGTCGCGGGACTCGAGCACCTCTTTGGCGCCCGCGCCCATGTTGACCGCGATGCGGCCCATCTCGGCGAAGTAGCCGTTGACCGACTCCGGGAGGGCGTGGGCCGGGTGGCGGCGGCGGGTCACCTTGGCGACGTGCAGCGCGAGCGCGCCCATCCGGTTGACGTCGCCGACGATCTGGATCGCGCTGACGACCTGGCGCAGGTCGCCCGCGACGGGTGCCTGCAGTGCGAGCAGCGCGAAGGCCTTCTCCTCGGCTTCGGTGATCATCACCGAGATCCGATCCTGCTCGCCGATGACCTGCTCGGCCAGACCCAGGTCGGCCTGCAGCAGCGATTGGGTGGCCTGTTCCATGGCCTGGCCAGCGAGACCGGCCATCTCGCCGAGGAGGTTGGCGAGGTCGGCCATTTGCTCGTTGTAGATGACACGCATGATTGCTGACCCTAGTGGGTACCCGCACCGCTGTCACCCAACACCGGGTTAATGCCGCATGGCAGTGTCGTGGCAGGTCAGCGCGGTCAGTCGCAGCTGGTGTCGGCCGCGTTCATGTGTTCGAGGTCGGACGGCAGGGTTACGGGGGCCGCGGTGATCGGCTTGCCGGTGCCCGCGTCGGGGATTTCGGTGCCGACCGAGACCGGGGTACGGACCTGTCCGGCGAAGTTCGAACCCAGGATGACCTCGATGATTCCGTCGAGATCGTCATCGCGTTCGAGCACCGCGCCGGGAATCGCACTCGCGACGGTGGCGGCCGCGGCCTCGTTGCCGGTCGAGAAGCGGACCACGGTCGAATCGCTGCCCTGGGGGTAGTTGCCGACGTTGTAGATCCCGAAACCCATGTTCGAGAGCTTGTTCGCGGCCTGTTGCGCCACGCCGGTGCGGCCGGTTCCGTTGGATATCCGCAGCGAGACCGAGCCGGGACTCACGGCGAAGACCTTGGGTGCCTGGGTCGGCGGAGCCTCGCTCGAACTCGTCACCGGCGGCGCGGTTTCCTCGCCGGGCAGCGGCTGATCGTCGATGATCGAGCGGAAGATCGCCTTGATGTCGGACTCGCGGGGAATCTCGTTGCCATAGGCGGTGGTACCGGCGGTGGGCGCGGTGATGAAGGTGACAGCACCCGCGTTGACCTTCTGCAGCGACCGGCCGAGCAGCATCAGATCTTGCGTGCCGACACCGTCGACGAAGGTGTGCTGACGGAATGCCTCGACGAAGCCCTGCAACTTCGCCGGGTCGAGCAGCACTTTGCTCGACAACGCGCCGCGCAGCAGTGCTGCCAGGAACTGCTGCTGACGGTGAATACGGTCGTAGTCGCTGCGTTCTTCGCCGACCACATGCCGCGCGCGGACATAGTTGAGCGCGGTCTCACCGTTGATGCGCTGCTTACCCGAGGTCTCGAGCACCGTGCCGAGCACTCCGTCGATGATCGGCTTGGTGGAGCACACCTCGACACCATCGACTTGGTCGACCATGGCTTGGAAGCCGGCGAAGTCGATGCCGATGAAGTGACCGATGGTCAGGCCCGACATCTTGCGGATCACGTCGACCAGACAGCGCGGCCCACCGAGGGCGTACACCGCGTTGAGCTTGCCGCCGAGGGCCGAGGGGAATTTCTCGTCGGTGTAGGTGGCCTTCTCGTTGTCCCAACCGGCGCACTGCGGCCTGGTGACGTCGAGGTCACGCGGGAACGACACGACCACTACCCGCGAGCGGTTCTTCGGGATGTGCACCAGCATCGCCGTGTCGGCGCGGGCGCCTTCGGTGTCCTCGGCCGAGCCCGCGCCCATGTCGGCGTTGACGCCCGCTCTGGTGTCGGTGCCGACGATGAGGTAGTTCTCGTCGCCGAGCTGCATATCGCCGTCGAGCACGTCGCCGGAGGCACCGCCGCCGAGCGCGTCGACCTGGGTGAAGCTGCTGTTGGTGGCCTGCAGGTAGCTCCAGCCGCCGCCGGTGATGACGAGGGCGAGCACCGCGACGAACGTCAGCGTGACCCGGCCCGCCATCCGCGCCTGCTTGCTACGCCGACTGTCGCTGCCCGGACGACGCGGCGGTGCGGCGGCCGCGGTTTTGACCGGCCTGGCGCGCTTGGGCTCGGCGGTGGTGACCGTGGGCAGGATGTCGGTGGGCGGATCGATCGGATCGGCCACGCGCCGCGCGGGGGCGGCTGTGCGTACCGATTCCTTCGCCTGGGCGGGCAGCGCGGTGGTCGCGGTGCGGTCGGCGGGGGATTCGGCGCGATGCGGTGGGGTGCCCGCGATGTCGTCGACGACGGGGGAGCCGTCGGTGCGGGGTGCGATGTCGGGACGTGGGGTGGGACGCGGTGCCTGTTCGCGGGCGCGGCGGCCCGCACGCGAGGCGGGGTCGCCGCTCTCGGCGGGGGGCACCCGTCGGTCGCGCCTGGTGCGTTCGCTGTCGACCCGGTTGACGAGGTCGGCCACCGTCAGCGGCGCGGCGTCCTGCGTCGAGTCCGCGTGCCGGGAACGGCGCGAGCCGGTTTCCGGTTGCTCGGTGGGTTCGGCCGCTGGGTACCGCTCCCAGGGGGCGCGATTTCCGGGCCGGGGCGTACGCCCGCGCCGATCGTCACCCACCAACGAACCTCACTTCTCTATCTGGCGCAGCCTGCGCGTCATCGCACGGCTCCGATTCGAACCAGAGTCGAACGATCCCGCAATGATAACGATTCCGCCACGAGTAGCCACTCCAGTGCACACCGGAATCGCTGACAATCTGGTTGCGAAGTTTCGGCGGGCCTCGGAAAGCCCTGCTCGAGCGGGTGCCATCGGCCGAGACAGCGACGACTTACGAATTGATGTCGGCTCGATATCAGGGGCTGATCAGCCGCCGCTGTGCATCACATCGGCCGCGGCCGGAACAGTGTCGTCCTCCGGGTCGTCGAGCCAGCCCTCCGGCAGCACGACCTTGGTCTGCGGCGAACCCTGACGCCCGCGCGGTCCGAGCGCGTCGGTGGGGAAGGGCACAGTCGGGTCGAGCTGTCCGACCAGATCCTCGATCTGCGACAACTTCGACACGGTGGCGAAGCTGCGCCGCAGCTGCGAGCCGACCGGGAAACCCATCAGGTACCAGGCCATGTGCTTGCGGATATCGCGCATCGCCTTGTCCTCACCGTCGTGCTCGGTGAGCAGGGTGGCGTGGCGCACCAGGATCTCACCGACGCGGCCGAGCGTGGGCCCCTCCGGGATCGGCTCGCCGCGCAGGGCGGCGCTGAGTTCGGCGAACAGCCATGGCCTGCCGAGGCAGCCGCGCCCGACCACCACGCCGTCGCAGCCGGTCTCGTTCATCATCCGCAGCGCGTCGTCGGCGGTGAAGATATCGCCGTTGCCGAGCACCGGGATGGAGGTGACGGTTTCCTTGAGCCGCGCGATGGCCGACCAGTCGGCCGCGCCCGAGTACAGCTGCGCCGCGGTGCGCGCGTGCAGTGCCACGGCGGCGGCGCCCTCGGCCTCGGCGATGCGGCCGGTGTCGAGGTAGGTGTGGTGGTCGTCGTCGATGCCGATCCGGAACTTGAAGGTCACCGGAACGCCCGCCGGTTCGGCCGCGGCCACCATCTCGCGGACGATATTGGCGAACAGCCTGCGCTTGTACGGCAGCGCCGAACCGCCGCCGAGCTTGGTCACCTTGCGGACCGGGCAGCCGAGATTGAGGTCGATGTGGTCGGCCCAGCCCTCGCCGACGATGATCCGCACCGCCTCGCCGAGGGTTTTGGGGTCCACGCCGTAGAGCTGCATCGAGCGTGGATGCTCGTCGGCGTCGAACGACATCATGTGCAGCGTCTTCTCGTTGCGCTCGACCACCGCGCGTGCGGTGATCATCTCGCACACGTAGATCGAGGTCGCGCTACCGAACTCCCGGCACAACCTGCGGAAGGCACGGTTGGTGATGCCCGCCATCGGCGCGAGCACAACCGGCGGATCGACCGGGTAGGGCCCGATCCGCAGCGCCGTCGGCGCCTGGGGCAGCGTGGTAGTCACGCACACGATTGTCTCATCCGCCCTGATGTGATCGATCTCGCGTCCTGCTGCTTATCCGCGGGTCATCGCCGCCACTGCGACCCAGCTGACATCGTTTACCTGCTACGCCGTGTCCGGAGCAGGTCCGAAACCTCAGTAGCCTTACTCTGCTGGCATCGTCGCCTCCGGCGGTGCGCTGTCCCCACGTAATCGGAGAAGACCCCCATGGCCGAAAGCAACGAAGGCGCCACCGACCTGACGAAAACCCCTGCCACGCCTGCCACGGGCACGGTCGCCGTGCGCGTCTCGTCGCTGGTCGGCGGCGCCGTGATCGCCGTCCTCGCGATCATCGCCCTCGTGCTCGGTGTGCTGCTCGGCTCGGCGCGCTCGGAGATCTCCGACACGAAGAACCAGGCGGCCGACAACGCGAAGGCCGAGCAGATCGCCCTCGACTACTCCGTCGGCTCGGCCACCCTGAACTACCAGGACGTCAATGCCTGGGTCGCCAAGCTCAAGGCCGGTACCTCCCCCGAACTGTCGAACAAGTTCGATGCCACCGGCGCGAAGCTCGAGCAGATCATCATCCCGTTGAAGTGGACCTCCACCGCGGCACCGATCACCGCCAAGGTGCTCTCGCAGGAGGGTGAGGTCTACAAGGTCGCCGCCTTCGTCGACGTGAGCACCACCAACGCGCAGAACCCCGACGGCCTGCGCAACACGGTCACTTACAACATCACCGTCGACGCGGGCAAGGACTGGAAGATCACCGACGTCGGCAGTGCCGACGGCGCCCTCCCGATGAAATAACCCCGTCGACCGACGAAAGCGCCGCCCACCGGATTCCGGTGGGCGGCGCTTTCGTTGTGAAACCTAGACGGAGACCATTTCGAGCTTCTTGGCCTCGCGAGCGAGCATCCGGTCGCGCTGCTCCTCGAACTTCAGCACGTCGGAGCCCAGTTTCTCCAGGAAGTCCGCCAGCCGCTCACGGGTGGCCTCACCGCGGGCGGTGAAGTCGGTGCGATCGAAGACGTTCCACTTCTTGAGCACCGGCTGCACGACCTCTTCGAGGTGCTGACGCAGGTCGTAGATGCCGTGCTTGGCCATCAGCACGCCGTTGCGACGGAAGTTCGGCATGCCCGCGCCGGGCATCTGGAAGTTCTCGACGATCATCGAGATGGCCTCGATGGTCTGGTCGGGGCTCAGGTCCATCGCCGCGCCGCAGAGGTTGCGGTAGAAGATCATGTGCAGGTTCTCGTCGGCCGCGACGCGCTGGAGCATGCGATCGGCGATCGGGTCGTCGCACACCCTGCCGGTGTTGCGGTGGCTCACCCGGGTGGCCAGTTCCTGGAAGGTCACATAGGCGACCGAGTGCAGGAAGCCCGCGTCGACCTCGGTGGGGGAGGCGAACCCGTTGGTCATGTGGATCATGCGCGCCTCTTCGAGGGCGACCGGATCCACGCCGCGGGTGACCACCAGGTAGTCGCGCATCACGATGCCGTGGCGGTTCTCCTCGGCGGTCCAGCGACCGACCCAGGTGCCCCAGGCGCCGTCCTGGGAGAAGTTCTCGGCGATCTCACGGTGGTAAGAGGGCAGGTTGTCCTCGGTGAGCAGGTTGGTGATCATGGCCGCCTTGGCGACCTCACTGAGCTTGGACTGCTCAGGATCCCAATCGATGCCGCCCATGGCGGCGAAGTTGCGGCCCTCGTCCCACGGGACGTAGTCGTGCGGATGCCATTCCTTAGCGAGCGCCATGTGGCGGTTGACGTTTTCCTCGGCAACCGGCTCCAACTCCGTGAGCAGTTCGAGTTGAGTCAGATCCCTTGCCATGTAAAAACCCTTCGCTGTCGTGCTTGCGGTCGAACGTCGCGATGCGGCCATACCTTACGGCACCGTAGGTGTGATGCGGAACGCAACAGAGTGGTTTTCCGACGAAGTTGAGCAACGCCACAACTCGACGGTAGGACCGATGGTCGTGCTGACGAGTCTAGGTGCTCGGCCCGCAGCATAGGGTCTATCGCTGCGGGCCTCGCGGTGTTAGCTACGGGTAGATGAACTCTCAGCGCTTCCCACCGAGCAGGCCGCCGAGCACGCTGCCGAGCGCACCGCCCGCGTTCTTCGACAGTGCGTCACCGATCATGCCGCCGAGCCTGCCGGTGTTGCTGCTGCCGCCGAGCAGACCACCCAGCAGATCACCGAGACCACCGCCGGAGGCCTGCGTCTGCTGCGGTGCCGCGGCGCCGCCACCGCCGGTGAGCTGTTTGGCCACGTAGGCGAGCACGATCGGGGCGAGAATCGGCAGCAGCTTGCCGATCAGGTCGTTGCCGCCGGTCCCGCCGCCCGCACCGAGCGCGCTGATCACGGTGTTCTTCTCGTCACCGAAGACGTTGTCGACGATCTTCTCGCCGTCGTCGGTGTCCACCTGCCGCAGATCGACCGCGCCCTCGCCTTCGACGAGGCCGCCGTGGTTGTCGAGCGCGCCGAGCAGTGACGCCGCGCCCTGCGGCTGGGCGGCATTGGCCTGGAGCCCGCCGAGCAGCGTCGGCAGCGCGGCCTGCACGGCCGTGGTCGCGGTCGCCTGGTCGACGCCGAGCTGGTCGGCGATCTGGGCGATGGGGACTTGGGACAGCAAATCGTCGAAGGAAGTCATCTCACTCCGCCTGAGGGTCGAGGGTGCCCGGTAGCCCGGGTCGCGCTCAGGTTAGGTGAATAGATGCACGAAACCGGCGGTTTCGGCGGCGTCTGGGTTTGGCGCGTCGCCACGTGACGATGGTCACCGTGGTAGTGATGGTGCCCCCTGTAGGACTCGAACCTACGACCTAGTGATTAAAAGTCACCAGCTCTACCAACTGAGCTAAAGGGGCGCGCAGCGGAGTCTAGCGGACACTGTGCCGAAGGGCCGAATAGTGGTCCCCGGTGGAGTCGCAGGCGGCTGATCGCCGCTGGTGGCGGCCGGTAACAATGCCGGCGCCCGCGACGATTCCCGGTAAACACCTGGTGCCCTGGGTCGTTCACGCTACGGGTTGCGTATGGTCATCGAATACTGTTGTATCGCAACATCTTTCGACAAGCAGGGGTGCAGCAGCGATGGAGTGGTCCAGGTGGGCGCCGGTCTCGCGACCGTTCGGCGAACGTCGGCGGTGCCGGTGAGTCGTTCAACCGGGCTGCGCGCCTACGGAATTCGTACCCGAAGCAACCATTCCGGTAGCGCCTCGTTTGCTGACGTGGATAACCGGACCGGATGTTCGGATAGCTACTCCAATCGCCGCGTGTCGACTCGGGAATACGGGTACGGTGATCGCCTGGTGAATTTCGAAACAATCACCGGTGCGGCGTTTTCCGTGGCTCCGGTGCAGGGTGCGGCGTTTCGAAATTCACCGAAGGATTGCAGGCCGAGGTGATCGCGATGGGTGCGCGAACTCCCGGCAAAGGGGTAGCCGTTACCGCAGGAGGAGGCGGTTCTCACACGTGGTGGCGCCGCAGTGCGAGACACCGCGAGTTTTTCATACCGAAAGTTTGAATTAAAACCACAATTCGCGCCAACGGTCTGTATTCGACCGCAGGCGTCGAGAAGGTTCGGAGGCGTTTCGAGCATGGCACGGCAGCAAGAGCGGGCGCGCCGGACACGCGCGGCGATAATCAAGTCCGCGGCCGTCGAGTTCGGGAAGAGTGGATATGCCGCGGCATCGCTCAACCGCATTCTGGAAGGTTCGCGCGCCACCAAGGGTGCGATGTACTTCCACTTCGACTCCAAGGAAGACCTGGCGCGCGCGGTGCTCGATACCGCGGTGGAGCGGTACCGGATCTGCGCGGAGCGCTGGCTGGCGCGCGCCGACCTCGGACCGCTCGACGTGCTGCACGGCATGGTCGACGAGATCGCGCTGCGCCTCGAGCACGACACCATCGTGCAAGCCGAGTACCGCCTCGTGATCGAACCCGACTTCCATCGCGACACCGGCAACGGCGGCGGACGCATCGTCGGCCGCGCCACCCGCGTGCTCGCCGTCCGTGCCATCGACGACGGCCACCTGCGCGCCGACGCCGACCCCGACCGCTTCACCCGAACCCTGTCCGCCGCACTGGCGGGCCAGCGCTATCTGGTCGACCCGATCGCCAACGGTTCCGCCGCCGACCTGCGCGCCCGCTTCGCCGAGGTGCTGGAGGTTATCGTGGAGGCAATGGCGACCCCGCTGTGGATCCAGAACTTCCGCACCGAGGGCTGGCGCGAACAGGCACGCCTTGATGACCTCGGTTTGGGCGCCTGACCAGGCGATTTGGAACTCTGCGCACACCTGTCATAAGCTATGCGAGCTCCCAACGGAAACGTTGAAGCCGCCCCGGAGAGATTCGGAACGAGCCCCCTTCGTCTAGCGGCCTAGGACGCCGCCCTTTCAAGGCGGTAGCGCGGGTTCGAATCCCGTAGGGGGTACAGTCTTCGGACTGTGTCTAGTAGTACTGCAGGTATGCATGGCCCTGTAGCGCAGTTGGTTAGCGCGCCGCCCTGTCACGGCGGAGGTCGCGGGTTCGAGTCCCGTCAGGGTCGCACGTAGTACCAGAGCAATCCGGTACTTCCGGCCAGGTAGCTCAGTTGGTACGAGCGACCGCCTGAAAAGCGGTAGGTCGCCGGTTCGATCCCGGCTCTGGCCACCTTCGATCCCCTCACCGAAGTACGCGGTGAGGGGATTTTTTCGTTTTCCGGTGGCGAGCCGGTCAGCTCGTAGTGGGCATCCGCAGGGCATTGGTCCACAGGCGGGTCAGGGTGTGGACAACTTCTTCCATCGGTATCTGCCTGCCGTCGAGCTCGCCGTCGCCGATGACGAAATAGTTGAAGGCCATGCGGCTGACCATGCCCGAGAGGGCGCGCGAGGTGAGCATCGGGTCGAGATCGGGGTCGGCGAGGCCGCGGCGCTGGAGGTCGGCGATGCCGCGGGCGTTGCGGCGGATGAAGGCATCGCCACGGTTCTGGCGCAGCTTGCTGAATTCGGGGTCGATATGGGCGACCTGTTCGAGCAGGCCCATCAGCTCGGCATTGCGCTTGTAGGCCTCGAAGTAGGCCAGGTTGGCGGCTTCGATGATCGAGGCAGGGTCGTCTTCGCCCGTCACATGCGGCATCCCGGGATGCATCATGTCTTCCTGGGCGTGCTCGAGGATCGCGGCGAAGATCTCCTCTTTGCTCGCGAAGTAGGTGTAGAAAGTGCCCGACGAGCAGCTGGCTTCCTGGGTGATGTCGATGAGCCGGGTATCGAGGTATCCCATCCGCTCGAACACCTTGCGGCCCGCCGCGATCAGCGCGTCCCTGGTGCGCAGGCCGCGCGGGGTGGTCGGCAGGTCGCGCAACAGCGAGGTGCGTGCCATCGAAGGCAGCGCGCCCTCGCTGTCGGTGTCGGCGGCTCGTTCCATGGTTGTAGTTATATACCGGCGTTCACGGGTGGAACACGACGCGGCCGACGGTATCGCCGTCGCCGAGGCGGCCGAGTCCGGCGGGGATGTCGGCGAACAAGAGTCGTTCGCTGATCAGTGGTTTCACCTGTCCGGCCGCGGCGAGCCGGGTCAGCTCGGCGTGGCAGTCGTGGATCGCCTGCTGGTTGTACTGCTTGTAGAGACCCCAGTGCAGGCCGATGATCGAATAGTTCTTGATCAGTGCGTGGTTGAGCGCGGGCTGGGGGATGGTGCCGCCGGCGAAGCCGATCACGAGGATGCGGCCTTCGAACGCGATGCATTTGGTGGACCTGGCGTAGGCGTCGCCGCCGACCGGGTCGTAGACCACGTCGGCGCCGCGACCACCGGTGAACTCCTTGACGATCGGCACGAAATCCTCGGTGTGCCGGTCGATCACGAGATCGGCGCCGAGCTCGCGGCAGTAGTCGGCCTTGGCGCGCCCGCCGACGACGCCGATCACCCGTGCGCCCGCGGCCTTGCCCAGCTGCACCGCGGAGCTGCCGACGCCACCCGCGGCGGCGTGCACCAGCAGCGTCTCGCCGGGCTGCAACCGAGTCCGGCGATGCAGGGCGAACCAGCTCGTCTGATAGCCGATGGTGAGTGCCGCCGCCTCGGCGTCGTCGAGGGATTCCGGTGCGGGGAAGGCGTTCTCCGCGTCGAGTACGGCCAGCTCGGCGAACGCGCCGCCGGGCAGGTTCGCGGTGCCGACGATCCGGTCACCGATCGCGAACCGGTCGACCCCCGGACCGACCGCAAGCACCTCACCGCACAGTTCGACGCCAGGGGTGAACGGCAGCGGTGGCTTGACCTGATATTGCCCACGGCACAACAGCACATCGGGGAAGTTGGCCGGCGCCGCGAGAACGCGCACCAGCACCTGCCCCTGACCCGCCACCGGGTCATCGATGTCGTTGAACCGCAGTACATCCCGTGGTTCGCCGAGTTCGGCTACTTGCCAGGCTTTCATCGTGATCAGTCCTCCTGTCTGTGTGTTCGTCAGATACCCGCGGTGTGGCCGGTCAGCGCCATTTGCGTAGTTCCTGACGTGCGATAGCCCGCTTGTGTACTTCGTCGGGGCCGTCGGCGAGCCGGAGCGTGCGCAGTTGCGCCCAGGCGGCGGCGAGCGGGAAGTCGTCGGAAACGCCGCCCGCACCGTGCACCTGAATGGCCCGGTCGACGACCTCGAGCGCGATGTTCGGCGCGGCCACCTTGATGGCGGCGATCTCGGTGCGCGCGGCCTTGTTGCCGACGGTGTCCATCAGGTGGGCGGCCTTGAGCGTGAGCAGCCGGATCATCTCGATATCGATGCGCGACTCGGCGATCCAGTCCTGGATATTGGCGTTGTCGGCCAGCGGCTTGCCGAAGGTGACCCGCGCCTGCGCGCGCTTGCACATCATCTCCAGTGCGCGCTCGGCCATGCCGATGCTGCGCATGCAGTGGTGGATGCGGCCGGGTCCGAGCCGGGCCTGGCTGATCGCGAAACCCTCGCCCTCGCCCGCGAGCACATCGGTGGCGGGCACCCGCACGTCGGCGAAGTCGATCTCGGCGTGGCCTTCGCGTTCCTGGTAGCCGAACACCGGCAGCCCGCGCAGGATCGTGACGCCCGGGGCGTCGATCGGGACCACCATCATGGTCTGCTGACGGTGCGGTGCCGCGGTGGGATCGGTCTTGCCCATCACGATCATCACGCGGCAGTTCTTGTGCAAGGCGTTGGTGGCGAACCACTTTCGGCCGTTGAGTATGTAGTCTTCGCCGTCACGCACCATCGACAGTTCGATATTGGTGGCATCGGAGCTGGCCACCCGTGGTTCGGTCATCGCGAAGGCCGAGGCCATGGTGCCGTCGAGCAGGGGCTTCAGGTACTTCTCTTTGTGCTCGTCGGTGCCGAACAGCTCGAGCACTTCCATGTTGCCGGTGTCGGGGGCGTTGCAGTTGCAGGCCTCGGACGCGAGATGGCTGCGGCCCATGATCTCGGCCAGCGGCGCGTATTCGAGGTTGGTCAGGCCGGGTCCGCGGCCGGGGTGCGGGTGGAAGAGGTTCCACAGCCCGCGCCGTTTGGCCTCGGTTTTGAGCTCTTCCAGGATCGGCGGCTGGAAATGTGGGTCGCCGGATTCGCGCATCTGCGCGTCGTAGACGGACTCGGCCGGGTAGACGTGCGCGTCCATGAAGTCGAGCAGGTCTTCGGAGTACTTCTTCGAGCGCTCGCTCAGATCGAACAGTGACATGATTTCTCTCTCGCTCAGCGGGTTTCGGCCAGCAGCGACGACTGGTAGCGACGCATGCCGCCCAGCCAGCGGTCGTAATCGGCGCCTTTGTGGCGGTACATCTCCAACACCTGCGGATGCGGCAGGATCAGGAATTCCTCGGCGTCGACGGCCGCGAGCACGATGTCGGCCACTTCGGCGGGTTCGAGGACCTCGCCCGCCGAGACGACGGCGCGGGTCGCCGCGATACCGAGCTCCTCGCCCGAATCCCGGCCCGCGTACAGCAGTTTCGTGTTCACGCCCATCGGGCACAGGCAGCTGACGCGAACACCCTGGTCGCCGTAGGTGACACTGAGCCACTCGGCGAACCCGACCGCGGCGTGCTTGCTCACCGAGTAGGTGGCCGAACCGATCTGGGTGAGCAGCCCCGCGGCGGAGGCGGTGCTGACGAAGTAGCCCGCACCGCGTTCGACCCACCGGGGCACCAGCAGCTGCGCGGCACGGATGTGGGCGCGCAGGTTCACCTCGAGCGCGCGGTCCCAGTCGGCGTCGGTGACGTCGAGCCCGGGGGCGCCGACGATGCCCGCATTGGCGAAGTACAGGTCGACCGGTCCGAACTGCTGTTGCGCCACCGCGATCAGGCCGCTGATCGCCTCGGTGTCGGCGGCGTCGGCGCCGATTCCGACGGTGGTGCCGGGGTGATCGGCGTTGATCTGCGCCGACACGGCCAGCGCGGCGGCCTCGTCGAGGTCGGACACCACCACCTTCGCACCGGCGGCGGCGAGCGCGGCGGCCAGTGCGGCGCCGATGCCCGCGCCGCCACCGGTCACGATGGCGACTTTCTCGGCAACTCTCATCAGAAATCCTTTCGCCCGGGCTGTTTCCAGCCCGAGCAGGGTCGAATCGAAGGGGATCGGTCAGTACAGCTGGGTTCCCGGCACCGCTTCCGGGTCGTCGCGGACGGCCGGGGTGTTGGTTTCGCGCAGCTTCCACGCGCTGAACACGGTGATCAGGCCCATGGCCATCAGGAACAGCGAAACCCCGGTGGTCGATCCGGTTTCGGCGATGATCGCGGTCATGATGAACGGGGTGCCGCCGCTGATGGTGATCGCGGCCAGCTGGTAGGCCAGCGAGGCGCCCGAGTACCGCACCCGCGGGGCGAACAGCTCACCCATGAAGGCGGCGAGCGGACCGTAGGTGAGCGCCTGCATGGCCGAACCGATCGTGACGGCGACGAACACGGCGAGCACGTTGGCGGTATTGATCAGCCCGAAGAACGGGAACGCCCACAGCGCCATCCCCGCGCCGCCGATCAGGATCAGCGGTCGCCTGCCGATCCGGTCCGACAGGGCTCCCGCCCACAGGATCACCGCGGTGAGCAAGCCGGAGGAGATCAGTGAGATAGCCAGCAGCGCATTGCGGTTCATGCCGAGTTCGGCGGTGCCGTAGCTGAGCAGGCCCGCGATGCTCACGTAGAACAGTGAGTTGGTGCCCGCCAGCAGGCCGCAGCCGAGCAGGATGGTGCGCCAGTGCTCCTTGATCGCCTCGGCCAGCGGCGCCTGGGCGACGGCGGGCGCCTTCTTCTTCGCGGTCTCGGCCTGCAACTCACGGAATTCGGGGGAGTCCTCGACCTTGGTGTGGATGTAGAGCACCACCGGGAACAGCAGCGCACTGGCCAGGAACGGCACGCGCCAGCCCCAGCTGAGGAACGCGTCGGTGGACAGCGCCGCGGTGGCGGCCAGGAAGACCAGATTGCCCGTGATCAAACCCAGCGGCACACCCATCTGCCCGAAGGTGCCCGCGAATCCGCGCTTCTTGGGGCCCGCGGATTCGGTGAGCAGCAAGACGATCCCGCCCCACTGGCCGCCGCAGGCGATGCCCTGCACGAAGCGCAGCGTTACCAGCAGTACGGGCGCGAGCACGCCGATCGAGCCGGTGCTGGGCAGACAGCCGATCGCGAAGGTGGCGATGCCCATGGCCAGCAGGCAGACGACGACCACGGGCTTGCGGCCGTACCGGTCGCCGAAGTGCCCGGCGAGCACGCCGCCGATCGGGCGTGCGACGAAGCCCGCCCAGAAGGTGCTGAACGAGAGCAGGGTGCCCATCAGCGCCGAGGCATCGGGGAAGAACACGTGCGGGAACACCAGCGCGGCGGCGGTGCCGTAGAGGAAGAAGTCGTACCACTCGATCGAGCTGCCGACCAGGCCTGCGGCGAGCAGCTTGCGATGCGCGCGTTTGCCGTCGGCCGACGACGGTGCTGTGTCGGGCGAGGTCGGCGGTGTTGTGACGGCTGTCCGCTGGCCGGGTTCGATCATCGGTGACTCCTCGGTGAATCCGCAGGGTTGAAACTATTGGAAGTTGACGTCAACTTCAAGTGAGTGAGCGCTTGCTCAGTGTGAGCCCGCAAAGATGTAATGTCAATCACAGGCATAGCGAAGGGGAATCCGTTGACCGGGCTGCTCGATGACGACCCACTGGCCGACCCGGCCGCCACGCTGGGCGACACCGCGCAGCGCTTGCTCGACGCGGCGGTAGTGCTGTTCTCCGACAAGGGTTTCGAGGCCACCCGCACCAGGGACATCACCGCCGCCGCGGGGTTGAGCCCGGCGGCGATGTATGTGTATTTCGCCTCGAAGGAGGATCTGCTCTTCCGGCTGGTCGAGCATGCCGTCGAGAACACCCTGACCATCATCGAAGCCGCCGTCGCGCCCCATACCGAGCCGGTGGACCGCATACGGGCCTTGGTCACCGCGTTCAGCGTCCTGCACGCGCGCAGCTACCGGCGGGCGCGGATCGCCCAGTACGAGAGCAGGCACCTCGCCCCCGGCCACCACGAGATGGTCGCCGCGATCCGCCGCCGGATCCGGCAGGCCGCGGTCGCGGAGGTGCGGGCGGGGATCGAGCGCGGCGTGTTCACCGTCGCCGATCCCCGCGTCGCCGTGCTGGCGATGATGTCGCTGGGGATCGACATCTGCCGGTGGTACCGGCCGGGCGGTGAGTTCACCCCGGAGGAACTCGGCGACATCAACGCCGATCTGGTGCTCAGGATCCTGCGCGCGCCCGGCTACTGACGAGGGTGGCGATCCAGGTGCGGGTGTCGGCGGGGTCGATCACGTCGTCGAGCTCGAAACCCGTCGCGGCGGTGATCGCCTTGCCCTGCTGGTAGGCCAGAGTGAGCAACTGCCCGAACAGCGTCTCGCGCTCGGCCGGATCCGCCACGGCGGCGAGCTCTTTGCTGAAGCCGAGGCGAACGGCGCCCTCCAGCCCCATCGGGCCGATCTCGCCGGTGGGCCAGGCGACGGTGAAGTTCGGCGCGTGGAAATGGCCCGCCGTCATCGCCATCGCACCGAGGCCGTAGCCCTTGCGCAGGATGATCGTGCCGAACGGGACGCTCAGCTGGGCGCCGAGCACGAACAACTTGCTGAACCGGCGCACCGTCGCGGTCTTCTCCGCCTCCGGTCCGACCATGAAACCCGGTGTGTCACACAGGGAGACGACCGGCAGCCCGAAGGATTGGCACAGGGTGAGGAACTCGCCCATCTTGTCGGCGGCCTCGGCGTCGATGGCACCGCCGAGGTGGTGGCTGCTGTTGGCGATCAAGCCGAACGGTTCGCCGTGTACCCGCACCAGCGCGGTGACGACGCCGACTCCGTAGTCGGGCCGCAGCTCGAGCACCGAGCCGATGTCGACGATCGCGTCGATGGCGCGATGGATGTCATAGGCACGCAACCGGTTCTCCGGCACCACATGCCGGGCCAGGCGGGGGTCGGGGGCTTCGAAATCGTCGACCCGGCCCTGGAAATAGCCCAGGTACTGCTTGGCCAGCGCCACCGCGTGCGCCTCGTCGCGGGCGACCAGGTCGACGACGCCGTTGCGGCGCTGCACGTCGATCGGGCCGATGTCCTCCGGGCGGTAGGCGCCGAGCCCGCCGCCTTCGATCATCGCCGGTCCGCCCATGCCGATATTGGCGTCCGGCGTCGCGATGATCACGTCGCAGGCGCCGGCCAGGGCGGCGTTGCCCGCGAAGCAGCGGCCCGACACGATCGTCACCAGCGGTACCTTGCCGCGCAGGGCGCCGAGCGCGCGGAAGGTCGTCACGTCGAGGCCCATGCCGGTCCAGTCGGTGTCGCCCGGCCTGCCGCCGCCGCCCTCGGCGAACAGGACCACCGGAACCCGCTTGCGTTCGGCGAGCTCGAAGGCGCGGTCGGTCTTGGCGTGGTTGTTCTTGCCCTGTGTGCCCGCGAGCACGGTGTAGTCGTAGGAGATCACCACCGCGTCTGCCTTGTCGAAGCGGTCGGCGCCGATGGTCGCCAAGCCGGTGATCAGGCCGTCGGCGGGGGTGTTGGCGATCAGGTCTGCTTCGGTGCGTCGGCTGCGTTGCGCGGCGAAGGTGAGCGCGCCGTATTCGACGAAGCTGCCCGCGTCGACCAGGTCGGCGATGTTCTCCCTTGCTGTGCGTCGACCGAGCTTGTGCCGCTTCGCCACGGCCGCCGGGCGGGATTCGTCGAGTGTTGCCAGGTGCCTGGCGCGGATCTCGTCCACATCGGCGCGGGTACGGCCGGGATCCAGATCGGTGTGCGCGCTGCCGGTTTCACCCGCACCGGTGCGGGTGATGATGACGAGTGGGTCGCCCGGCGCGACGACTCGGCCGGGGCGGACCAGCACCCGGACGGTCCTGGCGGCATCCGGTGCGGTGAGCACATGCTGCATCTTCATCGCCTCGAGCACGACGAGCTGACCACCGGCGCCGATGTCGACACCCTCGTCCGTCACTTCGACCACCGTGCCCGCGAGCTGTGCGCGTACGGCCTCCTGACCCGGATACAGCTCGACGGCGGCGACCGCGACCTCGGGCTGATCGGTCAGGGCCGCCGCGACCAGGTCGGTCAGTCGCTCGGTGAGAAAGCCGGTGGTGGCGACGCCGGACTGGAAGGTGGTATCGGCGAGGATCTCTCGCAGGAACGAGATGTTCGTACCGATGCCGGTCACGGTGAACTCGGCGAGTGCTGTCGCGGCCTTGCGGGCGGCGGCGGGGAAGGACTGGCCGCGGGTACGGGTGATCACCTTGGCCAGGAGCGAGTCGTACCGCGGGCTCGGAGTCAGCCCGGCGCGGCCGAACGTGTCGACTCGTACGCCCGGCCCGGTCGGCGGCGCGAAGGTGGTCAGCGTGCCCGCGGTCGGCGCGGCCGAACCGTCGGCCGCCATCGTCTCCATGTTCACCCTGGCCTGGATCGCGATGCCGTCCGCGGCGGCGGGTTCGCCGGTGGAATCGGTGCCGTCGGAGACGATTCCGCTCGGCAGGCCCAGGCCGTCGAGGGGCGCACCCTGGGCGATCGCGAGCTGCACGGCGACCAGGTCGACACCGGTCACCTCCTCGGTCACGGTGTGCTCCACCTGGATGCGCGGATTGACCTCGAGGAACACGAATTCGGTGCCGGAGACCAGGAATTCGACGGTCGCCAGTCCGCGATACCCGACATGGGCGCACAGCCGCGCTGCCGCCGTGTGAAGTTCCCTGCGCAGGTCCTCCGAAAGACCCTGAGCAGGCGCGATTTCGAGCAGCTTCTGATGCCTGCGCTGCACACTGCAATCGCGATCACCGAGCGCGAGCGCCGTGCCGCCCGTGGCGATGATCTGCACTTCGATATGCCGGGCGTTCTCGAACAGGATCTCGGCGAAGACCGCGGGGTTGCCGAAACCGAGCTGCGCCTCCGCGGCGCACTGGCGGTAGGCGTCGTCGATCTCCCCGGCGGTCCGCACCACCCGCATGCCACGGCCGCCGCCACCGGCCAGCGCCTTGATCATGATCGCGCCGGGGTGCGTGCCGAAGAACGCGTGGACCTGCTCGGCGGTAGTCGGTCCCTCGGTCGCGGGCAACACCGGTACGCCCGCGGCAACGGCGGTCGCGCGGGCCGAGGACTTGTCACCGAACAGGTCGAGCACCGCGGGATCGGGGCCGACGAACGTCACGCCATCGGCCGCGCAGGCACGCGCGAATTCGGCGTTCTCGCTGAGGAATCCGTAGCCGGGATGGAGGTAGTCGGCGCCGGACTCCTTGGCGGCGGCCAGGATCGCGGCGTGGTCGAGATAGGGCGCGGCGCCGGTGCCCGCCAACTCGATCGCCTCGCCCGCCGCGTGCACATCAGGGTTGTCGGCGTCGTCGGTGGCGTAGACAGCGACGGTGTCGATGCCGAGTTCGGTGGCGGTGCGGATCACACGCAGGGCGATCTCGCCGCGATTGGCGATCAGCAGCTTCACTGGATGTCCTCGGATTCGGTGGCGGCGATGCGCTCGGTCATGGTGAACAGCTCGCCCTTGCGGATCTTGCCGGTCGCCGTCATCGGCAACGCGTCGAGGATCTCGATCTGGGGGACCTTGTACCCGGCCATGTTCTGTTTCGCCCAGGTCTGCAATTCGGCTGCCGCGACGGTTGATTCGGGGATCAACTGGACGAAGGCGAGCGGCACCTGCCCGCGTTGTGGATCGGGTTTGGGCACCACACCGGCGGTCTGCACATGCGGGTGCAGCATCAGCAGGGATTCGACCTCGGACGGGAACACGCTCATGCCGTTGACCTTGATCATCTCCTTGTTCCTTGCCAGATAGTGCAGGGCGCCACGCTCGTTCAGCTTGCCGACGTCGCCGGTCTGCAACCAGCCATCGCGCACGGTCGCCGCGGTGGCTTCGGGGTTGCCGTAGTACCGGGTGAGGATCGAGGGGCTGCGCACGATGATCTGGCCTTCGTGGCCCATCGGTACCGGCGCGCCGTCCTCGTCGACGATCAGGATGTCGGTTCCGGGCACCGGCAGGCCGCAGAACACCGGCTCGCTGCGCAGGTCGTAGTCGTCGTCCTGCAGGCCGAGGGTGAAGGTGTCGGCGGTGTGGGTCTCGGTCATCCCGTAGCTGGTCTCGCGCAGGGTGAGTCCGGTGGCGGCGCGCCAGCGAGCCCGGATCTCGGCGTCGAGTTTCACCACGAACGAGACACCGGTCGTGTTCTCCAGCGCGGTGAGTCCGGCGGGGTCGAATGCCGGGTGCTCCATCATCTCCACGTAGTTGTCGATCATGCCGATCATCGAGGTGACCCGGTAGCGGCCGAGCAGGGTCAGTGCCGTCTCGGCGTCCCATCGGTTCATCAGCACCGCGGTGCCGCCGTTGACCAGCGGGAACAGAATGCCGAAGTCCTCGCCCGCGATCCAGAACACCGGCAGGAAGTTCAGCGCGATGAGCGGGCGTTCGCCCACCCGCGAGCCGTTGCCCACGGTGGCGGTCGCCGCGGTGTAGACCATGTGCCGCTGGGTGTGCTCGCAGCCCTTCGGCATGCCGGTGGTTCCGCCGGTGTAGTTCAGCGCGGCGAGTGCGTCCGGATCGGCGGGTTGTGCCGGGGCGCGCGGGCTTTCGATGATCCGGTGCCAGTCGGTCTCGGCCGCGGTGGTCTCGAAGGGGGCGGCGACGGCGGGTTCGTCTGTGAACATGTCGGACAGCGCGGTGCGCGCGATCAGCCGCACGGGGGTGTCCGCGCGCACCTCGTCGACCAGCGGGGCCAGATCGTCTTGGGCGAGAAGGATTGTCACGCCCGCGTCGACGAGCTCGTGGCGCAGTTCGTGGGTGCGGAACAGGGGATTGATCGGCACGTGCACCGCGCCGATCTTCAGGATGCCGAGCATGGCGACGAGGAACTGCGGGCAGTTGCTCAGGTACACCCCGATCCGGTCGCCCGCCTGTGCGCCGTTCGCGAGCAGCCAACCGGCGAAACGGTCGGAGAGTTCGTCGTATTCGGCGTAGCTGATGTCGCGGCCGTAGTAGGCGATCGCGGTGGCTTCGGGTTGTCGCGCCGCCCAGTGGCGCAGGTAGTCGACCAGGGCCATCGATTCGATCGGATACTCCACCGTGCGTGGGACCTGTGCGGGCCAGACAGCGCTCTGCCGTGCGTGGATCTCCGCCAGTGCCGCGGTGAGTGACGGCGGGGCGACGGTGGTTGGTTCGACGGTCATGGGCACTTCCGTTCCGGGTACTCGGTCTGGCTGGTGAAGCCGATCAGTCGTTCGGCGATGGCGATGTGGTCGGTGATGAACTGTTCGCGCCGGTCGCGGTCGGCTCCGGCGAGCCGGGAGGCGCCGATCAGCAGTGCGTCGGCGAGGGTCTCGACGATCCGCGGCAGCGGGGCGCACGGGTCGATCTCGCCGCGCACCTCGTCGCGTTCGAGAAAGGCGGTGAACCGCTTGCGCAGGCGGGTGCGCACCCGCGACCACTGCGCGCCGATCGCCGGATCGATCCCCGCCCGGTGCTCGATCAGCGCCACCAGCGCGCCGTTGGCGAACACGGCTTCCGTGAACGCCCGTGTGGTCGCCCCGATGACCTCGGCCGCCGCGGTGACCTCGACGTCCACCACGAGTTGCGCGTCGAGGAACTGCGCGCAGACCCGCTCGGTGATCGCCCCGAACACCTCGTCTTTGGAGGAGAAGTACGCGTAGAACGTCGCCCGGGAGACCCGCGCGCGCGTCGTGATCGTCTCCACCGAGGTCTGGTCGTACCCGAGCTCGGCGAAGCTTTCCGCCGCCGCGTCGAGCAGCTCGCTCCGCCGCGGCCCCGCGCTGTCCTTGCGCGCCGATCGGGCCCGCTCCTGCGCCTCGCTTGTGGTCACCATCACAAGTGTTGTTGACGTTGACGTCAATGTCAACAAGCGATTTGCCACCTGACCTGTTCGGTTACCGAAACGGGGGTTCACCGGGTAATGTCGCTCCCCGATGTAAGGAAACAAGGCCCTGTAGCGCAGTTGGTTAGCGCGCCGCCCTGTCACGGCGGAGGTCGCGGGTTCGAGTCCCGTCAGGGTCGCAACACGACAAAGTCCCCCACACCGATTCCGGTGTGGGGGACTTTCTCGTATCAGTGGGCTCAGGTGCGGTGGTCGACGTCCGCGGGAATCATGAAGCGGCCACCACTGCGGTGAGGCCGCCGAGGACCAGGCACAGCGGTGCGTACACGCGCCGATTGAGGCGCCGATAGATCGCCGGTGTATCCGCCGACCCGCTGCCCGGGTCGAACAGGCCCGATGCCCCGCGCGCGAGCAGAACGCCCGCGACCGTCCACGCGGCGACCGTGACCATCCAGTCGGGGAACGGCGAGTCCCAGATTCCGGCGCGCAGCACCAGTACGTAGCCCGCGGCGGTCAGCGCCGCGGTGACCGCGAGACAGGCGGGGATGAACCAGCGCCCCGGCGGTTCGTCGCGCGTCCAGCCCATGGCGGCGTGAGCGAGGTCGAGGTGGGTTTTCCATGGCCACGGGGAGACCGTCCACAAGGCGTGGAGCAGGCCGACACAGATCAGCAGGACGGCGGTCGTGGCAGCGATTGCGCTCATGCGTCAACGATCGCCGCTGGATCGACGATGTTCTTCGGCCGCTGGTCTCGATGTTCTCCTCCTCCAGGATGAGATCGGCTCAGCGCCTGGACGGTCCGACCAGACCGGTCTCGTAGGCGAGCACGACAGCCTGAACCCGGTCGCGCAGACCCAATTTGGCGAGCACATGACCGACGTGGGTCTTGACGGTGGCTTCCGAGAGGTGCAGTCGCGAGGCGATGTCCCGGTTGGTGTCACCGGTGGCGAGCTCGAGCAGCGTGTCGAATTCGCGCGGTGTCAGTGCGGCCCGAATCCGCGCCGCGGCCTCGGTATTCGCGCTCGGTGAGTCGGCGACATGGGCGATGAGGCGGCGCGTCGTCGACGGCGCGATGACGCCGTGCCCGGCATGGACCATGCGGATCGCGTCGATGATCTCCTCGCCCCGCGCGTCCTTGAGCAGGAAGCCGCTCGCGCCGGCGCGGATGGCCGGGAAGACGTAGTCGTCGAGGTCGAAGGTGGTCAGCGCGATCACCCGGCAGCGCGGTTGTTCCGCGGTGATGATCGCGGTCGCCTTGATGCCGTCGAGCTTCGGCATGCGCAGGTCCATGAGCACGACGTCGACCCGGCGCGCGCGCACGGCCGCCACCGCCTCGTCCCCGTCCACGGCCTCGCCGACCAAGTCCAGGTCGGGCTGGCTCTGCACCATCATGCGCAGGGCCGATCGCATCAGCTCCTGGTCGTCGACGATCAGCACGCGGACGTGCTCGGTGTCGCTCAGCACGGCACCCGCACCTCGACGATCCAACCGTCGCCGGTCGGCCCGGCGGCAAGGGTGCCACCGACCGCGTCGACTCGTTCCCGCATGCCGATCAGCCCCTTACCCGTCCCCGTCGACTCCGTCGCAGTACCGGAATTCGTTACCCGCACCTCGATCTCGGCGCCGACCGTGGTCAGGCTGACCCGGGCTCGTGGCCGTCGACCGGCATGGCGGGTCACGTTCGTCAGCGCCTCCTGGACGACACGGTAGATCGTGAGGCCGACCGCGGGCGTGGTGCGTAGCCGGTCGTCCATCGACAGCTCCACCTCGACGCCGGTCGCGCGGACGCGCTCGACGAGCGCGGGCAGGTCGACGAGTCCGGGTTGCGGCTCGGTCGACGCCGAGTCGTCGCGGAGCACGCCGAGCAGGCCACGCATCTCGGTGAGCGCTTCGCGGCCCGCGTCGGCGATGGTGGTGAGGATCTCGGTGGCGCGCTCCGGCGAGTTCGGCACCACGAGACGACCGGCCTCAGCGTGGCTGACCATCACCGCCAAGGAATGGGCGACCACATCGTGCATCTCGCGCGCGATCCGGCGGCGTTCGTCGGCGGCGGCCCGTTCGGCGAGTTGCGATGTCCACGCGGCTCGCGTGGCGCGGTAGCGGCCGAGCGCCCACGCGGCGGTGGTGCCACCGAACGCTGTGGTGGACAACAACAGCCACCAGGCCCACGCCTCGATGGGCGCCGCGGTGAATTCCCACAGCCTGGCCAATGTCAGCAGGCTGCCTGCCAGGCCGACACCGAGCGCGGCGGTCGGCCACGGTGGCGTCGTGTGCGCGCTGACCGCGTACAACAGGGCGAAGAAGCACAGCACGCTCGGCAAAAGGACCGGGCTGTAGCGGCTCGATTCCGAGAAGTCGGTGACACCGTCGATATCGGGTGCCACCAGCAGCACCGCGCACCCGAGCGCGCCGATCGCGAACGACGGAATCGGCCAGCGGCGGGCCGTCGCGACGCAGCCGTGCAGCGCGAGCAGAGCGAGGGTCAACGCGAGCACCCACGGGGTCGACACTCCGCTCACCCGAACCGATTGCAGGCTCGCGGGGAGCAGCACCGCTGCCATGACCACCGCCAATGCCAGCTGCGCGCCGTGACCGAACAGCCGGGGCCCGTCCATCTGGATCGACACCGGCTCAATCTACCCAGCGGTCGGCGGACTTCGCGTTTCTCAGATGCGGTGGTCGATGCTGGTGATGCGGTGGCGGCCGGGGGCTACCTCGGTGGTGCGCATGATCTGGTCGATCTTCTCGGTGGTGGCGTCGCCCGGCCATTTCTGGTGGATGGTGACGTTCCAGAGGGTGGGGTCGGCGGCGTCGGCCTTGGTGATGTGGACGCAGTACTTGACGTCGAGGGGGAGCGAGCCGATGCCCGCGGCCAGCGCGGACGCGTCGCCCACGTGGGCGTTGTCGGTGACGAAGGAACGGGCCTTGGCGGCGTCGCGGTCGACGTAGTAGCTGTATTCGAAGCCGAGGATGGCGCCCTCAGGGCTCGCGGTGTCGCCACGTTCGGCACTGATGGTGATCGAGGGGGTGCGGAAGGATTCGCAGCCGGACAGAGCGTGCGCGGGAAGTGGGGGCACCACGGTGGAGGTCGTTGCCCGCGTGCCGGAGACGGCGGCCTGCGTCGTGGTGGTCGGTTTCTCGGCGGGGCCGAGGAAGATGGTGGCGGCAAGGCCGAGCAGGACGACGAATACCACCGCGCCGACAATGCCTTTGATCGCGGCCGCGGCCTTCACCTTGCCACCGCTTTCGTCATAGCGTTCGTCGTCGAAGTTCTTGCGGGGGCGCCGTGCGATCTGGCCGCCGCCGCCGAAGTCCTTGAGGCGCGGCAATACCGGAATCTCGACATGGTCACCGCTCTGCTCGGTGGCGGTGGCGGTGGCCCAGTCGTTCCAGTCGACATCGTCACCGCGTTTCGTCTCGACCGGCAGGTCGCCGTCGTTCCAATCGTTCCAATCGCCGGTGAAACCGTCGTCGTCGGCGGGATTTCGATACACCGGTTCGACGGTCGGCGCGGGCTGGAACGGGCCGTCGTCGAACGGTTCCGGGTCCGGCGGCGGCCAGATCTCCGGGTTCGTGCCGATCGTCTGCGGCTCGGCCTCGCGCCGCCGCCTGCGCCGCCGTTTGCCCTGTGGGCGACGGCGGCCGGACGGCGTGGCGTCCGGCGAGGTGAAGTAGGCACCGAACGGATTTTCCATGCGGGCGTCCTACGCCGGCGCCGGGACGACTCCCGGTTGGCCGTGTCTGGGTGCGGCAGAGGGCTTCTCGGTCTCCTGATCCTGCTGGGGGCGAGCGCCCGGCGGCACCACTCCGCCTTGCATCGGCTGCTGAGCGGGCGCGGGGGTGATCGGAGCCTGTGGGGGCTGTTCGGTTTTCGGCGCCTGATTCGACTGGAAGGGAGCAGCAGGCGCGGGTGCTTCCGGCTTCGCCGAAGCGCCGCTGTCGTTGTTCGCCCCGGCGCCGGTGCTTGTACCGCCGCCGGTGCTTGGGCCGCCACCCAAGCCGCCGAACAGTGTGTTCGTGCCGGTCCCACCGCCATTCGTCGACGGTGCGGCGGGCGAGGTGCCCGCGGGTGCGGTGGCCGTGCCCTCGGTTCCGGCGGCATTCGCGGCGAGCGTGTCGATGCCGGTCGTCGCCAGCTCCGAACCCTTGTCGAGCCCGTGCATCGCGACTTCGGCGATCTTGTCGATCAGATGCGTACCGAAGCTGACACCGGCATCGATCGCCGCGGTCCCCAGTGAGACCCCGCCGTCGATCAGCGCCTCTTGCAACGCGATCTGCGCCGCTGTCGCCGGATCGATGTTGTCGTCGTCGTCATCCCACGACGAGTCGTTCCACGACGACGTGTCGGATCCGCCGGTGCCGAGAACATAGACCCCGGGCGCCACCTCCGTCGCGCCGGTAGGAACGGTCACCCCGTTGGTCCCGCCGAGATCGCTGGTGAGCCCCCTGGTGTTGCGGGTGTACTGATCCATCTCGGTGCTGGCATTACCCACCACCCCGACCGCTTCCGAGATGGCCTCTTCGGCGAGCTCGACGATGGCGTCGAGGTTGTTCCCGTTCACCGCGGGCGCGGCCCTCTTCGCCTTGGCCCGGAAGTCCGCGATGATCGCGTCGACCTTGGCGGCCGCGGTCGACTGGGTCGAATACGCCTGCCCGAGCAGGGAACTCAGTCTGGTCCCACGATCGGCCGCGGCCGAGACCTCGGTGGCGGTCTGCCGCAGGGCGGGTGTCGCTGGCGCCGCTGTCTCGGTCGACTCGAGCGCGTACAGCCCGAGCCGATGCGGGTCCTCGGTAGCCGTAGTGGCGGCGGAAGCCGAAGTGAGCGCGGCCACCACCGCGGCATCGGGATCGGCGGAAGTATTACTGCCCAACGAGCTTCGCAACTCGAGCAGGGGCACTTCGAGCAGCGCGATCACCGGTGCGATGTTGGCCTCGGCCTCGGCGGGTGTGATCGTGCTCAATGTGGTCTCGGAAGCCAGCGACTTGGCACGCATCACGCCACCTCACTCTCGGCCGCACGCAGATCGCCTGCCAGCCCGGTATCGATCCCGGTCACGCTGGCGCCGAAGCGATTCAAGATGTCCTGGTAGGCGGTGACCAGATTGCCCGCGGTGCTCAGCGTCGACGCGTGGTCGCCCGCGGCCTGTGTCCAGGCGGCGGCGAATTCACGCCCGAGCACGCCGAGCCCGGACAGGTCGACCCCGGCCGCGGTCGTCGTATCGTTGGCCGCTGTGCCAAGAAGTTCGGAAACCCGAGCTGCCGCACGCTGATAAGCGTCGAGCGCTGACGGGTCGAATGACATTTCTGCCACGATGTCTGCCCCTTCACGATCGCGGATCCCGGCACGGCCGGTGCTGAAAAGCCTAACCACCCAGCGCCGTTTGCGGGGGAGTCCAGTCCAGATGGACGGATCGATCTCGAGAGTGCGCAGGTCACGGACTTTCACCGCGAAGCTCGGCTGGTGCTGGTGTGACTGACGGGTCGGCGATCGAACATGACCGGCGAGTAGGGTCAGCCACGTTATGTCTGTCCTGCTGCTCGCCCTGCTCGGGTTCGCCCTGCTCGACGCGCTCGACGTGCTGCTGGTGGCGATCACCACGGCCGTGGTCGCCGACGCCAGGCTGACCCGGCGCTCGCCGATGACGGGGGTGCTCAGCTTCCTCGGCGGCGTTTTCGCGGTCTCGGTGGCCTTCGGTGTGTGTGCCGTGCTCGGCATCGACTTCCTGGTCCGGCTCCTCGACTTCGAGCTGACCCCCACTCTGCGCTACTGGGGCGAGCTGGTGATCGGCCTGGTGCTGATCGCGGTCGCCGCGCTTCCGGTCGACACCACCACGTCCACCGGGGGCCGCTGGGTCGAGCCGGTGCGCAAATACCCGTGGCTGATGGGCGTGATCGGATTCACTCTCGGGCTGGCGAAGGTGCCGACCTCGGTGCCGTATCTCGCGGCCCTCGCGCTGCTGTCCGCGCAGCGCCCGCTGCCGGTGGTGTGGCCGCTGATCGTGGCGGGCTACTGCGCGATCGCCCTGGTCCTGCCACTGGTCGTGCTGGCATTGGCGCTGCGGCGAACGCCGCGGGCACGGCGGGTCTACCGGCTGCTCGTGCGGGGCATCACCCGCTTCGGGCCGCCGGCGATCAGAGTGCTCTTCGTCGTGTTCGGCATCGGACTGGTCATCGACGCTCTTGTCCACGCGGGCCGATTGTGGTGAGCGCCCGCACGGCCACTCAGGAAAGCGTCAGGACCATCGAGTACCGTCATAACGAATCGATGACATGCCCCGTGCCCGCATCCTGGGCCGCGGGGCTATCCAGGTGAGCAGGGAGGGCGACCCTTGAGGGTTACCGTTGTTGTGCCGACCTACAACGAGCGGGAAAATCTGCCGGTGGCGGTAGAGCGGCTGACGGCTCTGCCGGTGTCGGATCTGCACGTGCTGGTGGTAGACGACAATTCACCCGACGGCACGGGTGACGTCGCCGACAAACTGGCAGCTGAGCTGCCGAATGTGGTGAGCGTGCTGCACCGCACCGAGAAGGACGGCCTCGGCCGCGCCTACATCGCGGGCATCACCGCGGCGCTCG
The DNA here is from genome assembly GCF_042719755.1 of Nocardia sp. NPDC058519. NCBI lineage: Bacteria > Bacillati > Actinomycetota > Actinomycetes > Mycobacteriales > Nocardiaceae > Nocardia > Nocardia sp. NPDC058519. The sequence goes on from NZ_JBHXNK010000005.1 coordinate 202,763, forward strand.
ACGAGGGTGCCGACGTGGTGATCCAGATGGACGCCGATCTGTCGCACCCCGCCGAAGTGATCCCGTCGATGCTCGAGAAGCTGAGCTCCGACGATGTCGGCGTAGCGCTCGGGTCGCGCTACGTGCCCGGTGGTTCGACGGCCGCGGAATGGAAGTGGTACCGCAAGGCGCTGTCGGCCTGGGCCAACTTCTACGTGAACCTGATCCTGCGCCTCGGCGTGAAGGACGCGACCGCCGGTTTCAAGGCCTGGAAGGCCGACACGCTGCGCGCGATCGACGTGGCCTCGATCCGCAGCAACGGCTACTCGTTCCAGGTCGAGATGAACTACCGCGCGATCAAGAAGGGCTACACGATCGCCGAGGTGCCGATCCGCTTCGAGGAGCGCACCATCGGCGCGTCGAAGATGAGTCTGAAGGTGCAGCTCGAGTCGGCGCTCATGCCGTGGAAGCTGCTGTTCGGCCGCTCGGTCTAGAACTCGACACGCGAAAGGCCCCGCCGAAGTTTCGGCGGGGCCTTTCGCTGTTGTTTCGAGTCACTTCGCGGTGATGCTGCGGCGCACACCTTCCAGCGCGATCACCATGACCGGCACCAGCACCACGTGCATCACCGAAAGGGCGACGGTCGAGGCGGCGTCGAAGTCGGCGTCGACGGTCATCGCGATGGTCGCGATCGACAGCAGCGAGCCGACCACCCCGGCGGTCCGCAGCACGCCGGTCCACACGTACGACACCAGCACGGCGACAGTCAGTCCGATCAGCAGCGGCACGGTCGACATCAGGATCACACCGCCGGGCGCGACGGATTCGACCTTGCCTTCCATCGTGACCATGAACGACCCGCCCGCGGCGGCGCCGATGGCCCAGACGATCAGATTCAGGACGACGGCGGCGACCGCGGCGCCCAGCACGGCGACGGGCCGGTTCAGCGCGGGGACGGTGTAGGTGGCGGGGGCGGTGGTGGTGGTCATGATGTTCTCCCTCATTCGGTGGTGAGACAAGCATCAAACCTAAACCATTGTTCATGTCAAGCCCTCGGCCGAATTCGGTTGCGCCGCTTCGTTGAGACGCTGGTCATAGGCCCTGCGCCCGATACCTACGACAGATGGTCGTAGCATGGCGGCGTGGGCTCTCCGACGGATCACACCGCGCGCTTACGTGGCGCGGCAGTGGGTTCCGCGTCCGGAGCCGTCGCCGTGCTGGCGCACGGTCTCGGTGGTGCGAGTGCCGTTCCCACCGGATCCGCCTTGACGCTGCTGTTCGCCGCGTGCGCCCTGATCGGTGTCGTCGTCACCGCGCTGCCGCGAGGCAACAGTGCGGTGTCGACCATGGTGGTGCTGGCCGTCGGACAGGGCATCGGGCACACCGCGCTCACGCTGGGGCATACGCAGCACCACACTGTCTCCGCCGCGATGCTGCTCGCCCACCTGGTGGCGATCCCGGCGGGCGCGACCGCGATCCGCGCCGCCGAAGTCGGTGTGCGCCGGGCGATCACCAGTGTGCGACGGCTGGCCGTGGTGCTCGCGGGGGTACCGGGCCCGGCCGCGCGGCGGGGCAGGCTGCCTCGCGCCGATGAGCGAGCGGTCCTGCGCCAACTGCTGCTTCGACCCGGCATCGGCCTGCGCGGTCCGCCTCGGGTGGGAAGCACCGTCGTTCACCCCGTTCCGGCGTAGCCGCCGAATTCCGCCGTCCCGGCGGATGATTCGCCGATGCCGACCTGCCGGTCCGGGTTTCACCTCACCCGATGATCGGAGTTTCTCCATGTCCGCGTATGCCCGTACCCCTCTGCGTACACCCCGCGCCGCACGCCGTCTCGGCGCCGCGACCGCACTGTCCGTCCTCGCCGTGTTCGCCACCGCCTGCTCGAGTTCGGAAACCACCCCCGCCGCCCCCGCGCCCGCGGGTGACCGGATCAGCATGAGCGACCAGTGGATCAAAGCCGCCGACTCCGGCATGTCCGCGGCCTTCGGCCACCTGCGCAATACCGGCGACGCACCGGTGACCCTGGTCGCCGCGACCAGCCCCGCCTCGGACCGGGTCGAGATCCACGAGGTCGTGCCCGACAGCACTGGAGCCAAGACCATGCGCCCCAAGGAAGGCGGCATCACCATCCCGGCGCACGGCGAAGTGACACTGAAGCCAGGCGCCGAGCATCTGATGTTCATGGACCTGAAGCAGCCATTGCGCACCGGCGCGGAAACCTCGCTCACCTTGACCTTCTCCGACGGCTCCAGCACCGTGGTCAGTGCCCAGGTGCGCGATTTCGCCGGCGGCAACGAGAACTACGCGCCGGGCGCCGAGAACCCCACGCACGGTGGCTGATCCGCATTCCGGGCTCTCCCGCCGCCGGTTGCTCGGCGGGGGAGCCGCGGCGGCGGGTGTCGTCGGTGCGGCCGGAATCGGCTGGGGTGCGGCCGGTCTGCCGGATCGGGAACGCGAACGCGACGCCGCGCTCGACACCGTGCCGTTCTACGGCACGCATCAGGCAGGCATCGAGACGACGCCACCCGGTCATGTCGCCTTCGCCGGTTTCGATCTCGCGCCCGGCGTCGGCCGCGAAGACATCATCGGCCTGCTCCGGATCTGGACCGACGACGCGTCACGGCTCACCCAGGGCCTGCCCGCGCTCGCCGACACCGAACCGGAACTCGCGGCCAGGCCCGCCCGCCTGACGGTCACGGTCGGTTTCGGCCCTGAGCTGTTCACCGTCGCCGGTCTGACCGCGCGACGGCCGAGCTGGTTGCGGCAGCTGCCGCCGTTCCCCGTCGACCGGCTGGAGCCCGCCTACACCGGTGCCGACCTGGTACTCCAGGTCTGTGCCGAGGAGGCGACGACGGTGGCGCACGCGGTGCGGGTGCTGTCCAAGCATGTGAAGTCGCTGGTGACGGTGCGCTGGGTGCAGCGCGGCTTCCGGGACGCGCCACGTGGCCAGACCATGCGCAACCTCATGGGCCAGGTCGACGGCACCGTCAATATCGCCCCGCGCACGGTCGACTTCGATCGTCTGGTGTGGGACGACGGCATGTCGACGCCGTGGCTCAGCGGCGGCACCTCGCTGGTGCTGCGCCGCATCGCCATGGACCTCGACACCTGGGACGAACTCGACGCCGACGGCCGCGAACTGACCGTCGGCAGAAAGGTCACCACCGGTGCGCCGCTCACCGGCACCGCCGAACACGACGAGCCCGATCTGACGGCGGTCGACCGCAACGGCATCCCGGTCATCCCGCCGTCCTCGCACGTCGCCCGCGCCAGGCACACCCACGACGGTGAACGGTTCCTGCGGCGCGGTTTCAACTACGACGAGGCGCCGGCTCCGGGGCAGCTGTCGAATTCGGGCCTGCTGTTCGTCGCCTATCAGCGCGACGTCGACGCCCAGTTCCTGCCGGTGCAGCAGCGACTGGCGGAGTTCGACGCGCTGAACGAATGGACGACACCGGTCGGCTCGGCGGTGTTCGCGATCCCGCCCGGTGTTGCCGGTACCGGGAATTATCTCGGGCAGCAGTTGTTCGAGAGTTGAGGGAGTCCGGCCGGGTGCGTCATCGCGCCCGGCCGGGCTTCAGTCGGGCTCCGGCCAGTTCAGCAGGGTGGTTTCGAACAGCTGCCGGACGCCTTCGACCTCGTCGTCCATGTCGGCGGGGTCCCAGCCGGAGACGTCGATCGGCGGCAGGACCGCGACGTCGACGATGCCGGAGCGGGCGATAGGTGAATCCCGCCAGGCGATTTCGCCCGCGTTGCGCAGCACGATCGGAATCACCGGGACGCCCGCCTGGATGGCGATGTGGAAAGCGCCCTTCTTGAACGGGCCGACGTGCGGGGTGTACGAGCGCGTGCCCTCAGGTGCCACGGCGATGGACAGCCCGTCGCGCAGAGTCGAGACCACTGGCGCGAGTGAGGCTTTCGCTGCCTCGGTGTTGGCGCGGTCGATGAAGGTGACGCCGACGAATCGCATCAGCGGACCGAACAGCGGGTGGTTGGCGAGTTCCTTCTTGCCGATGCCGGTGACCGCGCCGTCGAGGACCTTCGGGACGATGATGACGTCGAACTGGCTCTGATGGTTGAACAGGAACACCGCGGGCCTCGGCGCGCGGGCATTCTCGATGCCGACCACGCGCAGTTGTACGTCGATGGCGCGCAGGGTGGCGGTGGTGGCGTCGTGCATGAGCGCGTCGGCCATCGTTTGCCGCTTGCCGGTGTAGGACTTGCGAAGTACGCCGACCAGCGCGCCGCCGATGAGTCCGGCGAATCCGGCGATGGTGCGCAGGTAGTCGATGGGGCGTGGTGCTCGGCGCAGGCGCAAGGTCAGGGTGGGCCAGCCGTTGCCGGTGGCGATCGCGGCCAGGGCTGGGTCGGGGTCGATCACGGTCGGCCGCTCGGCGAGTTCGAGGAGGGGCAGGTCGGCCACGCTGTCGGCGTAGACGTAGCCGATCTCGCGCCCGGCGGCGAATTCGGTGACCGCCGCGGACTTTCCGGCGCGCCACAGCGGTGCGCCCTCGGTGTGCCCCGTCAGTGCCCCGTCGTCGACGGCGAGCTGGGTGCACACCACGTTGCCGATGCCGAGGCGCTCGGCGGCCGGCTGTACCTGGAATCGCGTCAGCTCACTGACCAATATCACTGTGTGACCGGCCAATTGGTGCGCGCGCACGAGGTGCCATGCTTCGGGAAACAGCCGCCCGTAGATCTCTTTGCGGAATGCCTTGCGGCCCAGCTGCTCGAGCTCGACCTCCGACGCGCCTGCCCAAGTCCGCTCGACGGCTTGGAGGAATCGTCCGTAGTCGCCGTCGCTACCGCCGCGCTGGATGCCGCCGAGCAGGGTGGCCAGGCGATCGTCACCGCGCCGAAACACCTTGCGCGCCAAGCTGCGTCGCGGCAGACCGTCGACAACCGTGCCACCGAAATCGAACACGGCCGCGACCTGCGCGCCTTGTGGGCCCGACCGGATCGCGGCCACGGCTTCGGCGAGTGTGCTCATCAGATCGAGTTCCTGTTCGACGGATCGAGCGAGGCCGCCCGTGCGATACGCTCGCCGAGATCGCGCAGCTGGTCGGCGAATTCCTGCCGCCTGTCCTTCAACTCGGCCTCGGCGCCCTCGGCTGCGGGCGCGATGAGGCCGTGGTTGTCGGCCAGTTTCCATGCGCTGGTGAACAATTCCGACGATACCGATTCCGGGCTGTGCAACCGCTGCTGCAACAGCATCTGCTTGCCGACCGCCACGCATTCGTCGATGAATTCCTTGCGATCGATCGTCGCGTCGGCGGGCCGGGCAACCAGGCGCTCGGCGACCACCAGCTGCGCGTCGAAGAACGATCGCAGCACGCGATGGGCCATCACGAATCCGGATTCGGTGACAGCGCCGAGGAATTGGCGATCCAGTCGATCATCCGGAGTGTGCTCGTCCCATTCGGGCACGATGATGCGCACTTCCTGGATGATCTGCTCGGCGAACTCCTGCCGTTCCGGGAAGAAGAATTCGAACTTGAGCAGGTCGCGCAGCGCGAACGCCGCCTTCCACGCCGCCCGCAGCGGGTCGTCACCCGGTTGCTCCACCGCGGTGAGGGCCGCCAGTTCGAGAATGGCGCGGTTGACGAACCAGTGCACCGCGCTGTTGCGGTAGAACGCCGCCTCGAGATGCGCGCCGGGTTCGATCGCGTACACCGGCTCCAGCCCGCCGCGATACACGGTGACCACGCCCGCCAGCGCGAGCTGTTCGAGCACCACCCGCAGGCCCTGCTCATCGCGCAGCGTGGTGAGTTCGCCGCTGGGCAGTCCGCGACCGACGATATAGCCGAGCACCGGGTCGAGCACAGTACGCACCTGGCCCAGCGTGAGCGCGCGCTCGTGCACGCCGAGCAGGGCCAGGGTGACCAGCGCGTTGACGGTGATCGGGGTGACCTCGTTGATGCCGACCGCGACATCGAAGGCCAAGCGCTGCACGGCTTTGTGCTCGGCGGCGGCGAGCTCGGTCTCGTCGGGAGAGCTGGTCGACCCGGTCTCGGTGTCACGCAGTGGGATGGTCACCGGCCGCAGGTCCAGCGGATCACCGTGTACGCCGAGCCGCTCACGCGCCGAAATCGCCTCGCCGAACCGAACGTACACGCGACCGGCCGAATGCTGCTGCAGACGGACATATTTCGCGAGCCAGCCGATGCCCTCGGCCTTCTTGGTGCCACCGGCCTGTTCGCTGGCGATCGCGCCCAGCTCGTTGAGCCGCTCATAGGTGATCGAGACCGGCACCAGCATCACGTCATCGACGCGACGCGAACGGACCGCGGCGGCAAGATAATTGAGGAGCCCGTAGCGCGGCGGGCGCAGCTTGCCGGTCCTGGTGCGGCCACCCTCGAAGTACCACTCCATATTGAAGCGCTTGGCCAGCAGGTAGGCGAAGTACTCCTCGACGACCGCCTTGTAGACCTCGTCGTCGCCGAAGCTGCGCCGGATGAACACCGTTCCGGTGCGCCGCGCGACCGGTCCCATCGGCCAGAAGTTGAGGTTCGCACCGCCGATCACGTGGTTGGGCGGAAAATCATTGCGCGCCAGCACGTCACCGAGGACGAACGCGTCCACGTAGGAGCGGTGCGAGGGCAGGAACACCAGCGGGTGTTTGCGGTTGAGCTTGCGCAACGCGTCGAGGCCGCGCAGATCGGTATCGACCTTCCAGGTCGAGGCGTGCACCGGTCGCATGGCCTGGGTGAACAGATCCGAGACCAGTCGGCTCTGCGCGGCGACCAGCTCGCGCAGCGCCTTCTCCGCGTTGCGGTACACCTGGTCGGGTTCGGAGCCGATCTCGTCGGCGATGTAGTCGAGCTTGCGCTGGAATTCGGGGGAGTCGAGGATCTCCTCGGCCACCAGCTGAGGCACCTTGTAGCGATCGCCGATCACGGTGCGTTCGGCGCGTTCGAGCGCGACCACCGCCGCGCGCACCACCGCGCGCGCGAACGGGTCGGCCGAGCCCGCCCGCAGCAGTGCCGCGGCCTCGGGATTGTTGGTGCGCAGCGCGCTGAGCCGGGCGGGTGCGCCGACGAGCACGCGGTGGCGGTCGGGTTCGGTGCGCAGCAGCCTGCGCTGGACGAGCCGGTTGGGTTTGCGCGGATTGGTGAGCATCGCCAGGTCGGCGAAGGTCACCCGGCGCACACCGTCGCGTTCGGGCGGCAGCCACAGCACCCGGACCGGGACGACGAGCGGGTCGTCGTGCCTGCCGACAAGGCGTTTGGTGATGGCCTTCGCGTCGAGGTCGAGCTGGGTCACCGGGGCAGTAGAGTCGACCTCCCTGCCGAGACCGCCCTGGGCGATCCAGTCGCCGATCACTTCGCGTTCGACGCCGGAGGCCGCGTCGACCAGGGCGACCACCGAGTCTGCCTGCGGGCCGCGCCGCCCACCTTTGTCGATCATTGCTCCATTCAAGCCGCAGAATTGGCTCGGCGCATCGAACTCGGTCTACAACGCGTTGCCCGGGCGCGTGCGCAGGACCGGCATGCGCTCCCCGGAGTGGCGAAGAATACCCAGCGCGGGTCTGGCTAAACGGCGAGGTAATGCTAACCTAACCACGCAAAGTTAGGTCAGCTTTACCTTGGAGGATCGTTGTCGTCGACGGAACAACCCGTACGGGTGGAGTATGTGACCGACCCGGCGGCAGCGATGTCACGTCTGGCCGTTTCGGATCGGTTCGGCGAGTACGTGATGTACGAACAGCCCGGCGCGTGGGTGTTCGCCGCCGATCCGCTCGGCAGCGTGGAACTCGACGCCGGTGAGCTGCGCACCGTGTGGGGTGATGAGACCACCGCGCGCGCGTGGACCGGCAGCCCGGCCACCGCCATCGACACCGCGCTGGCAAGCCTGCCGCTCGACGGCCGCAACGCCTACGGCTGGATCGGCTTCGAATTCTGCGCCTACTCGCTCGCGGCGACCCACTATCTCAATCCGCTGACCTCGTTGGCGCACCTGATGATTCCGCGGATCGAGGTGCGCATCGACGCCACCGGTGTGCGGATCAGCGGCGCCACCCCGAATGAAGCGTGTGACATCCACGATCTGATCGCCGGCTCGCAGGGTGTCGACCTGCCGGTCGCGACGCCGGTCGATGTGCGACCCGACCCGACCAACTACCAGGATCGGGTCGCCGCGGCTGTCGCCGAAATCCGCTCCGGCAGCTATCAGAAGGTGATTCTGTCGCGCAAGGTCGAGCTGCCGTTCGCGGTGGACGTGCCCGCGACCTATCGCCTCGGCCGGGCCAACAACACGCCCGCGCGCTCGTTCCTGCTGCGGCTGGGTGGGCTCGAAGCGGCCGGGTTCAGCCCCGAGCTGGTGGCCTCGGTCGACGACGACCGCATCGTCACCACCGAACCGCTGGCCGGCACGCGCGCGTTCGGACTCGGTATCGAGGCCGACGGTGCTGCCCGCGCCGAGCTGCTCGCCGACCCGAAGGAGATCGTGGAGCACGCGATTTCGGTGCAGACCTCCTTCGCCGAGATCGCCGAGGTGGCCGTGCCCGGCACGTCCGCGGTCTCCGATTTCATGGCGGTGCGCGAGCGCGGCAGTGTGCAGCACCTGGCATCCACCGTGCGCGGCACCCTCGCCGCCGACCGCACCGCGTGGGACGCCCTCGAGGTGCTGTTCCCGTCGGTGACCGCCTCCGGCATCCCCAAACGCGCGGGCGTCGACTCGGTGTTCCGCAATGATCACGATCCGCGTGGGCTGTACTCCGGCGCGGTGGTGTGCGTTTCGCCGACCGGCGCGCTCGAGGCGACGCTGGTGCTGCGCGCGGTCTACCAGACCGGCGAAGGCGCGTGGCTGCGTGCCGGCGCCGGGATCGTGGGGCAGTCGCGACCTGAGCGTGAGTTCGAGGAGACCTGCGAAAAGCTCGGCAGCGTAGCGCCTTACGTGGTCAAGGCTTTCACCGCCTCTGCGTGACTTCTGCCGGCCGTGGGCGCGCAGGACTTGCGCACCCGGGCCGGCGGTGAGCCGATCTACCCCCTACCTGAGCGGCCTGACCGAGGATCACCAGCGGGTCAGCCGCAGTCAGTCCCCGCCTCCGCCACCGCAACCACCACCACCACCACCGCAGCCGCTGCTACCTCCACCTCGACCGCCGGCATTCCACGTGCGTCGCCGCTGGTATGCCGTGCTCCGCCGGTAGGCCGAGCGCTGCTGGCGCAGGGCTCGCTGGTGTGTGGCTTTCTGGTACCGCCTCAGCCTCTGCGCGGGAGTCAGCCGTCGCTCCATATCGATCGCCGCCCACAGCAGCAAACCGGCCACCGGCAGGCTCACGAAACCCAGGAACGAGACTCCGCTGTACACCCCGACCACCAGGACCAGCACCGCCCCGGGCACCAAGAGAGAACTCGAGACCGACACCGTTGATACCCCCCGACTGGCTCACCGATACCGTCGAGCGTACCGATTCGAAAACAGTGGGGCACAACGTTTTTCGTATAGGAGGGTAGACGGTTCGCCCTGGGCGGAGACAGTCGGCCGCCGCTAGCATCACTGACCGTGAATTCAACTGCCCGATTCCTGCAGATCCTGTTCCTGCTCGCTGGTACAGCTGTCCTACTCATCGGGATGGGGACGGGTATCTCCATCTATCACTCGACCGGTGTACTCACCGACAGCCCCGAAAATCGCAAAGAGATCAAAAGAATGGTTGTCGACGCGAGCTGGAAATGCTCCGACACCACGTACAACGCCGGCAGGGAATGCCAGATCGACCGAGCCGCGGTCTACATGCCCCGCAATACGGACCTTCCCATCGTGCTCGTACTGGGCGGTATCGGCCTGATCGGTGCGGCAGGCGCGGTAGCAGTCGGTGCTCGGCCGAGCATGCCCGCTTCCCGGCCGCCGCTCCCACCTCACACCGGCGCGTGACCAACGCTGCTCGTCTGGACCGGGCCGCAGCGCAAATCCTCGCCAAGGCTAGTGCTGGCAGTGCAAGCTGGTCGGCCTGGCCCCGGCCGCGTACCGGGCAGCCTTGTTCGATGTCCGTTTTGTGAGGGGTCACGAAGGCGCTCCGGTACCTTTCGGTCGGCGGTTTCGACGGAAGGATATGTGATGGCCAAGGACGGTTTTTCGCCGCAGATGTTGTCGAGTTCGATGCGTAGTTTGGCAAGCGGAGTCCCAGCCGCGCCGCTGGGCACGATCTTCGTGCTGGGGGCCGACGGCGGTTTCGCCGTCCCGCCAGGGGAATTCAGACTGTACTTCGGCAGATCCCGAGACGATGTCCATGTACCGGTCGGGGTCGATGACGAGGGTGTCAGCCGCAGACACGGAGTCTTCGAGTACGACGGACAACAGTGGCGGGTCAGCAACTGGGGACATCTGCCGATCGAGCTGCCCGACGAACCACTGCTGTTGAACGGCGGGCAGAGGGCCTTCGAACCCGGCTACACGCCGATGTTCATCGGATCCAGGAAGGACCGGCGACATCTTCTGGAAGTTCATGTGGTCGGTGTCCCCGCCGAGAAGCCCGCCGAGCAACAGCACAGCCGCACCGTACCGCCGAAAACCTATCCCTTGAGCCCGGACGAGAAATTGGTGCTGACCGCACTCGCTCAACGATATCTGCGCCAGGAACGCTATCCGCAGCCCCTGTCGTGGAGGCAGGTCGCCGAAGAGTTGAACGGCCGCCCAGACGAGCGGATGTGGTCCCCCAGGACTGTGGCCTACATAGTCGGTGTGGTGCGTGAGCGGCTGTCGATGGCCGCTGACCCTGTTGCCGGGATCCGGATCGAGGACGGAATCGGTGATCCCGTCGGTAATGCCTTGAACCACAATCTCATACAAGCATTGCTACGATCTGCGACGTTGGCACCGGTAGACCTCCGGATGCTCGACAGCACTCTCGACGACGACCGGGCTGAGGCAGTGTGACGGAGTTCCGTCAAGATCCAAGGGTTTCGTTAGATGACATTGCAGCCAGGGGACGAATTCGCCGAATACACCATCGAAGGCATTCTCGGCGTAGGCGGGATGGGCGTCGTCTATCTGGCCCGGCACCCACGGATCAAAGAGCGCCGTGTCGCATTGAAGGTTCTCGCCGACGTGCTCGCCGGCAACGCCGCTGCCCGTGAGGCTTTCGACCGAGAGGTCGCTTTGGCGGCCAAGCTCGAACACCCCAATATTGTCACCATCCACGACCGGAACAAGACCGGCGATCCAGCATTGTGGCTGTCGATGCGCCATATCCGTGGCGGCGATGCCAAGGCGTTACTCGCTGATTCGCCACAGGGATTGTCACCGGAATTGGTGATGCGACTGCTGTCCGATGCCGCCGACGCACTGGACTACGCCCATCACAGAGGCATCCTGCATCGCGACGTCAAACCGGCGAATCTGCTGATCGAACACGCATCCGATGGTGGGCTGCGGGCTGTGCTGGGCGATTTCGGTATCGCACGCGCCCTCGACGAGACGGCAACGGCCTCGGCGATCGCGGTGACTTTCGCCTATGCGGCGCCGGAAAGGTTCTTGGGCGGTCCTGTCGATCACCGGGCGGATATCTATTCCCTTGGCTGCAGTCTTCATGAACTTCTCACCGGACAAACTCCGTACCCGCTCAGCGCCCAAGCCGCGGTCATGGGTGCGCACCTTACGGCCGACCCTCCGTCACCACACAGCATCCGACCGGACCTTCCCACAGCACTCGATGACGTCATCGCGAAAGTCCTGGCCAAAAGCCCCGATGATCGATATGCGAGCTGCACCGAACTCATCGAGGCGGCGCGACGATCACTCGCGGGCGTGGCCGATCGGCCCGGATCCGGCGGCGATACCGACTCCCCCAAGGCTGCGCCAGCTGCCGTTGAACCGAAGCCTTGCGTTGCGGGTACGACGCGGGTGCCCACAGATGCCGCGGCAGGCAGTCCGGTTTACGCTCTCCGACTAGACGTTGATGATCACCACCGGCCACTGCGGGCACGGGCTCAGCCGATCGCGACCGCTAGCGTAAGTGAGCAGGCCGCAGCGCTCCCTCCGACCTCGGCAGGCGGCGACAGCATGAGATTTCGTCGGGGCATGCATTCGGCGAAATTTCCGGTAGCCCACCGAGATCTGGGCCCGATGCTGACACAGGCCCCGGGCGAGCGGCAGTTCGACGTCGGATGGGCGGCGTTGATCTTTGTGGCCGCCTTGATTGTCGTTGTCGTGGTCGCGGTCATTCTCGAACACGCGAACGACACGAACGCCTCCGGTGGCAGGATGCCCAGTACTTCCAGCACGAACCAGGCGCCCACTTCCACTCGAACTGCGGTGCCGAGTGCGAAATCGCCGGATCGCAGCAGCTCGGATGCAACGACTACCCGCCGAACCACGACATCGGCGTCGGCAACTTCGGTCATCAGCCGGAGTGAGCCGGTGACAACAACCAGACCGGCGGAGAGGCAGAGGCCGCCTGCGTGGGTGGGTGAATGCATAGCCTTGAACGCCGATGGGAATCTGAATAACGTTGTTCCCGACTGCGAGCGCGGGGGCGGTCCTTATCAGGTGAGCGCGAGGATATATCCAGATGACCCCGATCAGGAGTGCCCGGATTCGAGTTCCGCCACCCTTGCCGAGGATGGTGTCGTGTTGTGTCTCAACATCTTTCTGCTTACTAAATATTGTTACAGTATGCCCAGCTCGAGCGATATTCTTATCATCGCAGTCTCGTGCCCGAGCGGAGATTTCGTAGTCCTGCGCACCACGCGGTCGGTTTCTGGGTGCGGTGCAGATGCCTCCATGTCATTCCGCAATAGCTCGGTCATCTATTGCATCCGGAATCTCTGACCGTGTGAAATCAGTGGTCACTCACCCGTGTAGAGCGCGCAAGGCCTTCTTGTCGATCTTGCCGACCGCGGTGATCGGCAGTGAATCCGCTTGTCGGACAAGGTCGGGGAGCTTGTAGGTGGCCAGGCCGCGTTCGGTGAGGAAGGTTTTGATCTCGCCGAGGGTCGGCAGCTCTCCGGTGACAACCAGCACGACACAGGCCTTTTCGCCGAGCGAGGCATCGGGCAGGCCGACCGCGGCGGCGTGCCGGACGGCGGGGTGGGCGAGCAGGTGCTCCTCGAGTTCATCGCAGGAGATGTTCTCGCCGCCGCGGTTGATCACGTCCTTGATCCGGCCGCTCACGACCAGGTGGCCGCTGGGCAGCCGGCGGACGAGGTCGCCGCTGCGGTAGAAGCCGTCGGGGGTGAAGGCGCGCGCATTGTGCTCGGCCGCACGGTAATACCCGCGCAGCGTGTAGGGGCCGCGGGTGAGCAGTTCGCCCTCTTCGCCCGGAGCGACATCGTTGCCGTCGGCGTCGACGACGCGCAGTTCGTCGGCGGGCGACAGCGGCCTGCCCTGGGTGGTGCACACCAGTTCTTTGTCATCGTCGAGACGGGTGTAGTTGAGCAGCCCCTCGGCCATCCCGAAGACCTGCTGCAAGGTGCACTGCAACGCGGGCTCGACTTCGCGGGCGTTCACCTCGGCCAGTCGCGCCCCGCCCACCTGCAACAGGCGCAGCGAACTCAGATCGGCGTCTTCCCAATCCACTGCCGCACTCCACAATTGGGCCAGCGGCGGGACGACACCGGTGACGCTCACCCGGTGCTTCTCGATCGCGGCGAAGGCGGCCTCGGGGCTCGGGTCGAGGGTGAAGGTGACGGCGCCGCCGGTCGCGACGGTGCCGAGGATGCCGGGGCAGGCCAGCGGAAAGTTGTGTGCGGCAGGCAGCGTCGCGAGATAGACATCATCGGGGGTGAGCTCGCAGACCTGCGCGCTCGCCGTCGCGTTGTAGACGTAGTCGTCGTGGGTGCGCGCGATCAGCTTCGGCAGGCCGGTGGTGCCGCCGGAGACCAGCATCACCGCGATATCGGACGGGTCGACCTCTGGCAGCGAATCACCGTCGCGGGCAACCGAATCAAGGGCGACGAATCCGGCTCGATTTCCCTCGATCAGGTCGTGCGGCTGAGCAGCACCTTCCGGCGTCCCCGGATCGTCGGCGACCAACACGTGCCGCAAGCTCGGCACCGCCTGTTGCACGGTGGCGGCGAGCTCGAGGTAGTCGAAATCGCCGAGCCGTTCCGGAATGAGATAGGCCACGGCCTCCGAGAGTGCGGCCAGGTGCTCGATCTCGACACGGCGATGCGCGGGCAGGGTGAGCACGGGGATGATGCCGGCTCGCAGCAGGCCGAACAGCGCCGTCGCGAACTCGGGGATGTTCGGCAACTGCACGATCACCCGGTCGCCGGGCTCGATGCCGAGCGCCAGCAGCCCGTGCGCCATCCGGTCGGCGGCGGCGTCGAGTTCGGCGTAGGTCTGCGCACCGGCGTCACTGAGAATCGCCGGACGCTGAGGTTGGACGCGGGCGGTGTCGCGCAGCAGATCGCCGAGCGTGCGCCCGGTCCAGTAGCCCGCGGCTCGGTATTCCTGCGCGGCGGCTTCGGGAAATGGGACGTAGCCCTCGCGGTGGCCGGTTGCCGATGTCACGTACTGCCTCACTCGAGTCTCGCTACACTTGCAAAGGTTAGGCAACCCTATCTCAATGGAGTAGGCTGCCGCCGGGCAGTACCGAATCCGTCCGGTAATCGGTCGGCGAGCAAGGAGTGATCGGCAGATGGAGACAGCACCCGCAGGTGGCGCCGGGATCGACCGCGCCGAGATCCGCGCCGCGATCGCCCGTCACCTCGACATCACCGCCGACGCCGTCGCCGAGGCCGATGACCTGATCCAGCTCGGCCTCGACTCCATCCGCACGATGAAGCTCGCGGGCGGCTGGCGCAAACGCGGCATCGCCGTGAACTTCGCCCTCCTGGCCGCCCACCCCACCGTCGACGCCTGGCACGCGCTCCTCAACGGCGCCGACCCCGATGACCTCGCGGCAGGTAGCGCCGCTGAGCCGGACACGGCACCGGCCGACGGCTCGGCAGGACGCGACGGCGTCGATTCCGCCGCAGCCGAATCCGTGCTCGTCCCGGATGACGGCACCCCCTTCGCGCTCGCGCCCATGCAGCACGCGTACTGGATCGGGCGCTCCGACGCGCAGGAACTCGGCGGCGTCGCGGCGCATCTCTACGTCGAATTCGACGGCGCCGATGTATATCCCGAGCGGCTCGAGCAGGCGGTCGAGCAACTGCTGTCGCGCCATCCCATGCTGCGCACCCGATTCCTGCCCGACGGCACCCAGCAGACCCTCGACCGGCCCGGCCGTGCCGTGTTCGGCGTGACCGATCTGCGCGAGGCCTCCGCCGACGAGGCCGAGCAGCGGCTCGCGGAACTGCGGAGCGCGCGGACGCATCAGCGGATGGCGGTGCAGGACGGGCAGGTGATCGATATCGCGCTCACCCGCCTCGCCGACGGCCGCACCCGCCTGCACCTCGATGTCGACATGCTCGCCGCCGACGCGATGAGCTACCGCATCCTCATCACCGACCTCGCCCGGCTCTACCACGGCGAACAGCTGCCGCCGCAGGACTACACCTTCCGTCAGTACCTGGCCGAGCACCGGCCGGACGAGGCCGCGACCGACCAGCGACCCGGCACGGTTCCCGCCATCGCCGAGGAGCGGGCCCGCGACCGCGTCTGGTGGCAGGATCGCCTGAGCGAGCTGCCCGGTGCACCGGAACTTCCACTCGCCCAGCACATCTCGGACCCGAACCGCACGATCCGCCTGCACCGCTGGCTCTCCCCGCAGGCCAAAGCGCAGGTCTTCGACGCCGCCCACGCCCGCGGTATCACCCCGGCGATGGCGCTGGCCTCGGTGTTCGCCGAAACGATCGGCGGTTGGTCGGCCCAGCGCCGCTTCCTGCTGAATCTGCCGCTGTTCCACCGTGAACCGGTGCACCCGCAGGTCGACGGTGTCGTCGGTGACTTCACCTCCTCGGTCCTGCTGGAAGTCGACGTCACCGAGCCCGCCACCGTCGCCGATCGGGCGCGTGCGCTCCAGCAACGGCTGCACGAAGCAGGCGCCCACTCCGCGTACTCGGGCCTGGAAGTCCTGCGCGACCTGGGCCGGCACCGCGGCGAACCGGTGCTGGCTCCCATCGTCTACACCAGCGCCCTCAACCTCGGCGAACTCTTCCCCGACGTCGTCACCGACACCTTCGGCGACCCGGTCTGGATCATCTCCCAGGGCCCGCAGGTCCTGCTCGACGCCCAGATCACCGAGGTCCGCGGTGGCCTGCTGCTGAACTGGGACATCCGCGAATCCGCCTTCCCCGCTGGCATGGTCGACGCCATGTTCGCCCGCTACATCGAAGCGATCGAACGCCTCGGCGGCCAGCGTTCCGAGCCCGCTGAGGCATTGCCCGATTCTGCCGAGTCCGGCAGTTCGCTGCCTACGGCGGTCGAGCTCGCGTCGGCCCAGGTGTCTTCGAGCGGCGCGGTCGCCAACGGCTCCCACCAGCCGCAGGTGGCGGACGGCGTGACCTCGTGGACGCTGCCGGTCGTACCCGCCGAAGCAGCGGAAGTTCCGGTCGGCTCGATCGAACGCACTCGGTTCGCCGGGGGAGCGGGGTGGCAGGCCGAGGCGGGAGTGCGAATTCCGGTGGAGCAGGCCGCTACCCGGGCCCGCGTCAACGCCACCGCGGGACCGGTGAGCGGCGGGCTGCTGCACACCGGGTTCTTCGCGAACGCGGCCACGAATCCGTCCGCGCCCGCGGTGCTCTGGGAGCCCGCCGGGCAGCTGACCTATGGCGAGCTGGCCGCCGACGCGCTGGCCGTGGCCGGTGCGTTGCGGGAAGCCGGTGTGGCGCCCGGTGATTCGGTCGCGGTGCAGCTCCCGAAGGGCCCCGACCAGATCGTGGCGGTGCTCGGTGTGCTCGCGGCAGGCGCGGTCTACGTGCCGATCGGGTTCGATCAGCCCGCCGCCCGTCGCGCTGAAATCCTCAGCACGGCGGACGCTGTCGCGGTACTCACCGTCGGCGGTGCGCAGATCCCGGATACGCGGGCGATCGACCTGGCGGAGGCGCGCACACACACCGAACCGCTGGCGCGCCCGATCTTCGGCGACCCGGAGAACATCGCCTACGTGCTGTTCACCTCCGGCTCCACCGGCAAGCCCAAGGGCGTCGAGGTGCCGCACCGCGCCGCCATGAACACCATCGACGACCTCAACGAACGCTTCGACCTCGGCCCGGCCGACCGCGCACTCGCCCTGTCGGCCCTCGAGTTCGACCTCTCCGTCTACGACATCTTCGGCCTGCTCGCGGCAGGTGGTGCGGTGGTCACCGTCGACGAAGCGCAGCGCACCGACCCCGCCGTGTGGGTCGAACTCATTCGCCGCCACCGGATTTCGCTGGTCAACTGCGTCCCGAGCCTGCTGGACATGCTGCTCACCGCCGCGCCGGGTACCGCGCCGGTGACCTCGCTGCGTACGGTGATTCTCGGCGGTGACTGGGTCGACGTCGCGCTGCCCGCGCGTCTCGCCTCGGTAGCCCCGAACAGCCGTTTCGCCGGGGGGGGGGGGGGCGCGGGGGCCGCCCGGCACCGCCCCCACTCCGGCCTCGTGGACGCGCGGGGCCCCGCCCCGGCGGCCCCCCGCCCCTATGGCACCCCCCTGCGCAATGTGCGGTGCCGCGTCGTCGGCCCGGCGGGCAACGACTGCCCCGACTGGGTGAGCGGCGAACTCTGGATCGGCGGTGACGGTGTGGCCGCCGGTTACCGCAACGATCCCGAGCGCACCGCCGACCGTTTCGTCACCCACGAGGGCCTGCGCTGGTACCGCACCGGCGACCTGGCCCGCTACCTGCCCGACGGCGGCCTGGAATTCCTCGGCCGCGCCGACCACCAGGTCAAGATCCGGGGCTATCGTGTCGAACTCGGCGAGGTGGAGAGCGCCCTGCGCGCGATCCCCGGTGTCCGCCATGCCGTGGCCGCGGTGGTCGGAGCGGCGGCGCCGAAGCTGGTGGCCCTGGTGGTACCGACCCCCGGCACCACCTTGCACGTCGACGCCGTGCTCACCGCGACCGCCGACCTCGTCCCGTCCTACATGGTGCCGACCCGCCTCGAACTGCTCGCCGAACTCCCGCTCACCTCGAATTCCAAGCCGGACCGCAAGGCCATCCGCGCGGTGCTCGAAAAAAACGAGGGCGCAGACGAATTCGTCGAGCCGCGGACCGATCTCGAACGGGCGCTCGTGGCGGTGATCGCCGAGGTACTCGCCGCCGAGCGGATCGGTGTCACCGACGACTTCTTCGCCCTCGGCGGCGATTCGGTGCTCGCCACCACCGCCGTCGCCCGCATCCGGGACTGGCTCGACGCCCCCGACACCGTCGTCGCCGACCTGTTCACCGCCCGGAGCGTCGCAGCGCTGGCTGCGCGAATGCTGGAGCGGGAGCAGGGCTCCGGCGATGCGGGCCGACTCGAGCTGGTCGCCGCGATGTACCTGGAAGTCGCCGCGATGTCCGACGAAGAGGTCATGGCGCAGTCGTGACGGTGGGGTCGATCGAGGCATCGGCAAGTGCGAACTACGCACCCGCTCTTGCCGATTCGCGCATTTCCCCGGCGTCATTAGACTTCCGCCGGTGAGTAAGTGGACTATCGCTGACCTGCCCGACCAGACCGGCCGCACGATCATCGTCACCGGTGCCAACAGTGGTCTCGGCGCCGCCACCGCGCGGGCGCTGTCGGAGGCGGGTGCGCGAGTGGTCCTGGCCTGTCGCGATGTCGCCAAGGCCGAGCGGGTTGCCGCGGGGATGCGCGGCGCGACCGAAGTCCGCGAACTCGACCTGGCGAATCTGAATTCGGTGCGCGCCTTCACCGAGTCGATCGAGCGCGTCGACGTGCTGATCAACAACGCGGGCGTGATGGCCTTACCGTTGCGGCGCACCGCCGACGGCTTCGAAATGCAGTTCGGCACCAATCATCTCGGTCACTTCGCGCTCACCAACCTGCTGCTCGACCGCATCACCGATCGCGTGGTCACGGTGTCGAGCGTGGCGCACCGCATCGGCAGGATCAATCTGGCCGACCCCAACTGGGAGCAGCGCCGCTACGACCGCTGGCTCGCCTACGGACAGTCCAAGCTGGCCAACCTGATGTTCGCCCATGAGCTGCAGCGCCGCCTCGCCGGTGAGGGTGCCGCGGTGATCTCGGTGGCCGCGCACCCCGGCTACGCCGCCACCGAACTCATGTCGCACACCGAGTCCATCCAGGACGCGTTCATGTGGCTGGGCAACCGCACGCTCGCTCCGACCGCCGAACAGGGCGCGCTGCCCACCCTGTTCGCCGCCACCGCCGATGTGGTGCCCGGCGCGTTCTACGGCCCCGACGGCTTCCTCGGCCTGCGCGGCAACCCCGCCCGGGCGGGCAGCGCGCCCGCGGCCAGGAACCGCAAGGTCGCGGCGCAACTGTGGGAGCTCTCCGAGAAGCTCTGCGGCCTGATCTGAATTCGTGATCGGCGTCACATGACGTCACACCGCGAACGGCTACTTCGTCGTCTCTGTGAACCCCCACGACGAAGGAGCCATCATGGAAGCGCGCTTCAACCTCTACGCCAACGCCATCACCGCGAGCTTCAGCAAGCGATTGGTCATGGCGGGCAAGGTCATCGACGATTCGCCGCTGCCCAAGTCCACCTACGAACTGGTGAAGATCCGGGCCTCGCAGATCAACGGGTGCAGCTACTGCGTCGACATGCACACCAAGGACGCCGCCCACGCGGGCGAAACCCCGGTGCGGATCAACCTGGTCGCCGCCTGGCGGGAGACCGATGTCTTCACCGAGGCGGAACGGGCCGCCCTCGCCCTCACCGAGGAAGCGACCCGCACCGCCGACGGCGGCCATGTCAGCGACGACACCTTCGCCCAGGTCCGCAAGCACTACGACGACGACCAGATCGCCGCGTTGATCGCCGCCATCGCGATGATCAACGCCTGGAACCGCCTCAACGCCATCGCCCACACCCCCGCCGGGGACTACGTGCCCGGCCAGTGGGGCTGACGGTTCAGCGGAACCGGTGCCCGTGCTCGGCCGCCCACTGCGCGAAGGTGCGCGCGGGCCGGCCGAGTACCTGCTCCACCGTCGGGTCGACCGTGTACGACTCGGGACTCGACTCGGCGTACCAGCCGATCACGTAGTCGGCGTCGGCCTTCGAGACCCCGGTCGCGATCAGCCGGTCGACCGCCTGCTGGTGGGTGATCGTGGTGAAGGTGATCTCGCGGCCCGCCGCCTGCCCGAGGATCGCCAGCCGTTGCGGCGGAGTGTGCGCCTGCGGGCCGGTGAGGTTGTACGCGCGGCCGGAGTGGCCGTCCTCCAGCAGCGCGACGGCGGCGACCGCGCCGATATCGGCCTCGTGCACCAGCGCGCTCGGATGGGCGTACGGCTCGCGCACGACACCGTCGGCCAGGATCGGATCGATCCAGGTCAGCGCATTCGACATGAACTCCTGCGGCTCGAGCCGGGTCCACTCCACCCCCGACTCCGCGATCGCCTGCTCGACCGGGCCGACCCCGCCACCCCAGACGACGGTGATGCGCCGCACGCCCGCGTCGACGGCCTTGCCGATCAGTTCGGGCCCGACGTCGGCGAGCCCGTTGGTCACCGTCACGTGCAGCCGGTCGACGCCGTGCCAGGCGTCGTCGAGCGTCGACGGCACGTTGTGCGTGCCGGTGAACAGTTCCACCTCGGGGCCGAGGAGTGCGCGCGCCGCGTGAGCATCGCGGGTCACTGCTCTGACCTTCTCGCCACGGCTGACGAGTTCCCGTACTACCTGGCGACCGGTATTGCCGGTCGCGCCCGTAACCAGTGTTGTCACAGTCGATTTCCTTTCCTCGACCACCGACGCTAGAAGCTCTAGCAAGGTTGAGGTCAAGGACTTTCCCGGCGGCGCGGGCCAGCAACGCGATGTGACGGTCCACACTCCGGGCAACCATGGCCGACCATTCGGCGTTTTACCGGTGGTACAGTCCACGGCATGCAGCGCGCATATTTTTGGTTTAGCTATCCGGCCCTGGGTGGGCCGGTCTGCGACCCTGCGCGCTGACTTCCTCCACCTCGAGCCGGATAACGCCCGGCTCGACGGTAGCGATTTCCGTGGGTCGGCCTCCTAACGCAAAGGACCCACATCTCATGACCACCGCAGCCGATGTCGACTCGCGGCATTCCGATCTCGACGACCAGCGCACGCTCAGTGTGAGCCCGCTGCGCTCGCCCGCCGAGGTCCGCATGGTTCACCAGATCACCGATGAGCTCGCCGACGTCGTGCGTTCGGGCCGTAAGGCCACCGTCGACGTGCTCAACGGCGACGACGACCGCCTCATGGTGATCGTCGGCCCGTGCTCGGTGCACGACCCCGCCGCCGCGCTGGAATACGCCCGCAAGCTGGCCGAGAAGGCCGCCGAGCTGAGCGACCGGCTCCACATCGTGATGCGCGTGTACTTCGAGAAGCCGCGCACCACGCTGGGCTGGAAGGGTCTGATCAACGATCCGCACCTGGACGGCTCGTTCGACGTGAACACCGGCCTCGGCATCGGCCGCAAGGTGCTCGTCGACATCACCGCCCTCGGCCTACCGGTGGCGTGCGAGTTCCTCGACCCGATCACCCCGCAGTACATCGCCGACCTGGTCTCCTACGGCGCGATCGGTGCCCGCACCGCCGCCAGCCAGGTGCACCGGCAGCTGTCCTCGGCGCTGTCGATGCCGGTGGGCATCAAGAACGGCACCGACGGTGACGTGCAGGTCGCGGTCGACGGTGTGCGCGCCGCCGCCGCCAGCCACGTCTTCCCCGGCACCGACCTCGACGGCCGCTCCGCGCTGATCCGCACCTCGGGCAACCCCGACTGCCACGTCATCCTGCGCGGCGGCAGCAACGGCACCAACTTCGACGCAACCTCCTGCGCCGAGGCCAAGCTGCGTCTGGAGAAGTCCTCGCTGGCCCAGCGCCTGGTCGTCGACGCCAGCCACGGCAACAGCAACAAGGACCACAACAAGCAGGTCGACGTCGTCACCGACATCGCCGACCGGATCGCCGCGGGCGAGCAGGGCGTGGTCGGCGTGATGCTGGAGTCGTTCCTCGTCGCGGGTCGCCAGGACCTCACCCTCGGCAAGGCCGACGACCTGACCTACGGCCAGTCCATCACCGACGCGTGCATCGACTGGAACACCACCGCCACCCAGCTCGACCGCCTGGCCGACGCGGTGGCCGCGCGCCGCGCGTAACCTTTCGATCGACAGTGCGGGCCTCGGATTCGGGGCCCGCACTGCTGTGTCTACTGGTTCTGAACCGCGAGGCGTCCCGCGAGGGCCACGAACGAGACGCCGAACACCCGCCGCATCCACTGGACCACCACCGGGCGCGACAGCACATAGGTGCGCATCGCGGCGGCGACTGCCCCGTAACCCGCGAACACCACGAACGTGACCAGCATGAACAACCCGCTGAGCTCGAGCATGCGGCCCAGTGCGTTCGGCGCGCCGGTCGGGACGAACTGGGGCAGGAACGCGAAGAAGAAGATCGTCACCTTCGGGTTCAGGATGTTCAGCAGCACGGCCGAGGTGATGACCTGCCGCGCCGAAGGTCGCGCCTCGGCGCCTTCCTCCGGAATCGCGAGTGCGCCCTTGTCCCGCAACGTATTCCACGCCATGTACAGCAGATACGCGACACCGAGATACTTCAATGTCTGAAACGCGACCGCGCTGGTGTTCAACAGTGCGGCCAGCCCCGTGATCGCCGCGATCATGTGCGGAACGATCGCCACCGTGCATCCGAAGGCCGCGATCACACTCGCCTTCACTCCCCGGGAAAGCCCGGCCGCGAGTGTGAAAAGGGCGCCCGTTCCCGGCGTAGCGACAATGACAAGCGTGGTCAACGCGAACTCGATGCTCATCTCCCGCAGCGTAACTGCCGATCGAGCGCCGGGAAATACCTGGCGATGCCGTGGTTGGCCGCCGCGTGGCTGCGATGACGGGTCGTCGGGCGGTTGGCGAGTCGTGCT
The DNA here is from genome assembly GCF_042719755.1 of Nocardia sp. NPDC058519. Taxonomy (NCBI): domain Bacteria; kingdom Bacillati; phylum Actinomycetota; class Actinomycetes; order Mycobacteriales; family Nocardiaceae; genus Nocardia; species Nocardia sp. NPDC058519. Next base: position 225,643 of record NZ_JBHXNK010000005.1, read on the forward strand.
GGTGGGGCGGCAGACTGGTCGGTGATGAAGCTTCCTGAACTTCCCGATCTTCCGGTGCGGCCGGCGCTGGAGCGGATCGCCACGACACTGGCCGATCGTGGGGTCGCGGTGCTGGTCGCGCCGCCGGGGACCGGGAAGACCACGTTGGTGCCGTTGGCGCTGGCGGCGGGGTCGTCGGGGCGGATCGTGGTGGCTGAGCCTCGGCGGTTGGCGGCGCGGGCGGCGGCCGCGCGGATGGCGGCGTTGCTGGGGGAGCGGGTGGGGGAGACCGTGGGGTATGCGGTGCGTGGGGATCGGAAGGTGGGAGCGCGGACGCGGGTCGAGGTGGTGACCTCGGGGTTGCTGGTGCGGCGGTTGCAGCAGGATCCGGAATTGGGTGGGGTGGGGACGGTGGTGCTCGACGAGTGCCACGAGCGGCATCTGGATGCGGATCTGTTGTTGGCGCTGTTGCTCGACGCGCGGTCGGGGTTGCGGCCTGATCTGCGGGTTCTGGCCACGTCGGCCACGGTGGCCGCTGATCGGCTCGCGGTTCTGCTCGGCGGGGAGGACGGGGAGCCCGCGCCGGTGGTCGAGGTTCGTGGCCGTGCCTATCCCGTGGATATCGGGTACGTGCCGTCGCTGCCGCGTGAGCGCATCGAAGGACAGGTGGCGCGGGCGACGCGTGGTGCGCTGGCCGAAACCGACGGTGACGTACTGGTTTTCCTGCCCGGTGTCGGCGAGATCAACCGAACGGCGGGCCTGCTGCGTGACCTCGACGAGGTCGACGTGGTCCCGCTGCACGGCAGGCTCGCGGGCGCGGCCCAGGACCTCGCGCTCGCGCCCGGAGCGCGACGGCGGGTCGTATTGTCCACTGCGGTAGCCGAATCCAGCCTCACCGTCCCCGGCGTGCGCGCTGTCGTCGACTCGGGTCTTTCCCGGGTCTCCCGTGTCGATCACCGCCGTGGCCTGTCCGGCCTTGCGACAGTGCGTGTTTCGGCCGCCGTCGCCGAACAGCGCGCGGGCCGCGCGGGCCGCGAAGCACCCGGCCACGCCTGGCGCTGCTGGCCCGAATACGAACACCAAACCCTGCCCGCCTACCCCGAACCGGAGATCCGCACCGCCGAACTCACCCGCCTCGCACTGGAATTGGCCTGCTGGGGCACCCCCGACGGAACCGGCCTCGCCTGGTGGGACGCCCCGCCGGAAGGCGGCCTGGCCGCAGCCCGAACCGTCCTGCGCGCCCTGGGCGCCCTCGACGATTCCGATCACATCACGCCCCGGGGCAAAGCCATGGCCGACCTCGGCCTGCACCCCCGACTTGCCCGCGCACTTCTCGACGGCGCCGCACGCGTCGGGGCGAAAGCCGCCGCCGAGATGGTGGTCCTGATGGACGACGACTCGCTCGCCCCCGGCATCGACGCGACAGCGGCTCTGCGCACCCTGCGCTCCGAACGCCCACCTCGCTGGACCCGGGAAGTGCAACGGCTGACGCGCCTCGTCGCGAACACCGACGACCAGCTCGCCCGGTCTGTCGAGGGTGCGCAGGTCGATCCCTCGTCGGGTCGGGGCCATGATCGGCGGGACCGGCCCGGCGCCGGGAACGAGAGTGGTGGCTATGGAGGGGATGTCGCGGCGCTGTTGATCGCGCTGGCGCAGCCGGAGCGGTTGGCTCGGCGGCGGTCGAGTGGGTCGTCCACGTATCTCATGGCGGGCGGCACCGCGGTGACGCTGCCGCCGGGTTCGGGTCTGGCCGCGGCGGAATGGCTTGCGGTGGCGATCGCCGATCGAGATCCCGGACGGGCAGAGGGCCGAATTCGACTGGCGGCCATCGCTGATGAGGAACTCGCTCGGGAGGCAGCACCGGGATTGGTGGTCGTGGCCGATGAGGTGCGGTGGGATGACGGTGATGTCGTAGCTGGGCGGGTGGAACGGCTGGGCGCGATCATCCTGTCGGAGAGGTCGTTACGTCAGCCTGACGAGGCGCTGATGGAACAGGCTGTGCGGCAAGGGCTTCAGGTGGAAGGGCTTGGCCTACTGCGCTGGAGCGATGACGCGCGCAGCCTGCGTCAACGTCTCGACTTTCTGCACCGCACCCTCGGCGATCCATGGCCCGCGGTCGACGATGACGCGCTCCTCGCCGACCTCGACCCCTGGCTCGGCCCCGAACTGTCCACCGCCCGCCGCCGTTCCGACCTCGCCCGCATCGACGCGGGCACCGCGCTACGCCGCCTGCTCCCGTGGCCCACCGCCGCCCGCCTCGACGAACTTGCCCCCGAACGGCTGGAAGTCCCCTCCGGCAGCCGCGTCCGCCTCGACTACTCCGCCGACCAGCCGGTCCTCGCGGTCAAGGTCCAGGAGATCTTCGGCTGGACCGACCCACCCACCCTTGCCGACGGCCGCGCCCCGATCCTGCTCCACCTGCTCTCCCCGGCCCAGCGTCCCGTCGCCGTCACCGCCGACCTGGCCTCCTTCTGGCGCAACGGCTGGCCTCGAGTCCGCGCCGACCTACGCGGCCGCTACCCCAAACACGCCTGGCCCGAAGACCCCACCACGATCCCCGCCCACCGAGGCACCGCCCGCCGAGCCGCCAACCGCCCGAACTGACTGCTCACCACCGTGTTTCGTCTCGGCCACGCGCCGGGGCGCGGCCATCACACAAGCATCGCCCGAGTGGCTTTCCGCGGTGAGCCTGTTGATCTTGATTGTCAGGGCGACGGTGTCGCTCGGGCGGCTAGCAGGGTGTCGGTGGTGACTGTTGTGCAGTCGTAGCCGGCGGTGGTCAGGCGTTCGGTGAGGCGCGTGATGGGTGGGGTGGGGCTGTCGGGGGTGCCGTAGCCGTAGCAGAGCCAGATACGGCCGGTGGGGGCGAGGCATCGGCGCATCGTCGACCAGGCGGCGGTCGCGGGACCGGTCCAGAACAGGTTGACGTTGACCGCGAAGATCAGATCGAATCGTTCGCCTTCGTCGAGCTGGTCCAGTAACCGGTCGGCCCGCACCTTTCCGATTTCGCCTTCGACCAGGCGGACGCGTCCGGCGGCGATCTCGGCGGCGCAGCGGCGTTCGGCCTGCGCGAGCGCGGTTGCCGAGCGGTCGACCCCGACGATTCGTCCGCTGCCGAGCCGGGCCGCGATCCGCGTCAGCGAGGCGCCGGAACCGGGCCCGAGCTCGAGCACGCGCTCGCCCGCCCGCACGCCCATGGTGTCGGCGAACCAGTCGAACCGCGCGTCATCGGCCATCGACGGCGCTGACGCTCGGGTCCCACTCGGGCCACCCCTCGACCGGCTCGACGGGATCGGTGGGCAGGCGCGCCGCGACCCATTCGTCGACCCGTGCCCCACGCTGCACCCCGCCCGATCGGGCCAAACCCTCGTAGTGGAAGCCGTTGCGGCGCACCGCGGCGGCCGAGGCGTTGTTGCCCACGATCGCGCGCCACGTGATCCGCTCCAGCGCGAGACCGTCGGTGGCGAAACCGAAGTCGCAGACCAGGTTTATCGCACGCGACATCAGGCCGCGCCCGCGATGATCGGGAGTGAGCCAGAAGCCGATCTCGCAGGTACCCGGGCCGCGCGTATGCAGGCCGACCATGCCTTCGACCCGACCGTCCTCGGCGGTGCGAATCGCCCAGACCGGCGCGTTGCTCGCCCAGCCGGGTGCCACCACGCGGTCGAGGAATTCCTCGGCGTCGGACCGGTGATACGGGACGGGGATCGTGGTCCAGCGCTGCACATCAGGGTCCTGACAGCACTCGACGATGCGGTCGATATCGGCCCCGGTCGGGCGGGTGAGCCAGACGGTGCCGTCGGTGAGCGTGTGCTCGTACATCCGGCCATCCTGACAGTCGGCGCCGGAATTCTCGCCGGATTTTCACGGCCTGCCCGCACCCGGCGCCGGCGCGGGAAAGGCGACAACCTGTCCCGTCGGTCCGGTCGCTTCGGCGTCGCCCCAGCTCTGTCCGACGACGTACAACCGAGGATCCCCGTCTCGGCTGAGCGTGCACGAGAACGCGCCACGATCGAGCCGGACCCGCGCCGACACGTCGCCGCCCTCCTTGACCCGGACACAATGCTGGTTACCCACGTCCGCGTACCAGAGCTCACCCTCGGCATCGAGGCAGATCCCGTCGGGGTGATCGCCCGGAGTCGCCGCCCACACGCGGCGATCACTCAGCCCACCGTCGGCCGCGATGGTGTAGGCGGTGAGCTGATCGGCGTACGACTCGGCCACGATCAGCGTCGTACCGTCGGGAGTGATCGCCATGCCGTTCGGAAACGCGAGTCCGTCGGCGACCTGCCGCACCTCACCGGTGGGGCTTATGCGGGCGATGAGGCCGGGGACGAACTCCCCGCCGGGAAAGTCGAAGCCGATGTTGTTGACGTAGGCGTTGCCGGTCTCGTCGATGACGATGTCGTTCCACGGCTTGTCCGATACGGGCGAGAGGTCGGCGTAGGCCACGAGCGACCCGTCGGGGTCGCGCCGAAGCAGACGCCTGGCGGCGGAGTCGACGATCACCAATCGCCCATCCGGGAGAAAGTCGATGCACATCGGAAACGACGGAATCCGGGCGACGACCTCGGGGAGGTGATCCTCGTCCAGGACGATCACCTGGTTCGCGCCCCAATCCGAGAACCACAGCCGACCGTCGTGCCAGCGCGGTGACTCGCCGAACACGATTCCTTCCAGCACGATCTCGGGTGTACTCACAGTGCGCCGTCCTTGTAGTTGGCAGTAGTAGTAATACAGACGAGATGGCGTGTGGAGAATCACCGGTCGGCGACCCGTGGGACGGAGCGCGGTGGGGTACTCCGTAGGATCTGACTCGATGGTTTCCCCGTTTCTCGCCGACCTGTTCGAATCGCATCGGACGCACTTGCTTTCGGTCGCCTACCGGCTCACCGGAAGTGTCGGCGACGCCGAGGACGCGGTGCAGGAGAGCTGGCTGCGGATGGCGGGGGTGCACCAGTCCGAGATCGACGATCTGCGCGCCTGGCTGACGACGGTGGTCAGCCGAATCTGCCTCGACCACTTGCGAAGTGCCGCCGTTCGCCGCGAAACCTATGTGGGGCAATGGCTCCCGGAGCCGATCGTCTCGGCGGCGGCGTCCTCGCGCACACCGGATCCGCTGGACGTGGTGGTGCGCGATCAGGACAGCCGAATGGCGGCGATGGTGGTGCTCGACGCGTTGACGCCGCAGCAGCGAGTCGCGCTGGTGCTGCACGAGGGACTCGGCGTGCCGTTCGACGAGATCGCCGAGATCCTCGGTGTTTCCGCCGATGCGGCAAGGCAATCGGCGGTGCGAGCGCGCCGGGCGGTGGCACGGGCACCGGCGCCGGTCGCCGACGATGTGCATGATCGAGCGGTGCAACGGTTCCTGGCCGCGCTGGCCACCGGCGATGTCGCCGCGGTAGCCGCGACCCTGCATCCGGACGCGACCTTCACCGCCGATGCGGGTGGGACCACCAAGACGGCGCTGAATATTGTTGCCGGGCAAGAGAAAATCGCCCGTCTGGCGCTCGGCCTCTGGCGCAAGCATCAGGAAGAACCCGGTCTGGAATTGAGCGCCGCCACGGTGAACGGCAAATCGGGCCTGGTTTTCACCGACCCGAACTCACCGTTCGGACGCCCGGTACGTGTGCTCGGTTTCGCAGTTCACGACGGAAAAATCTGGGCCGCATACGATTTCGCCAACGTAGTGAAACTGTCCGGCGCCCGCCCCCGCTGAACCCCGCAACACAGTAGAGCTTGCGGGGGTCAGCGGCACCTGGGTGTTTACGGGTAGGTGGAGCCCCAGTTGTGATCGCCGGTCGACGATCCGAGGTTGTGGTTGCCGGTCGAGGAACCCATGTTGTTGTCCGGGGTGGCCGAACCGGTGAACATGTCGACGATCTGGCCGCCGAACAATTGTTCGCGGATGAACCGCAGGGCCGAACCGGCTACCTCCGACGCAGCCGGTTGCAGGATGAAGTCGAGCAGAGGTGAGGCCATGTGAGCCCCTTTCGATATCCACCACGCTGTGGTGTGTGAGGTAGAACACGGCGAGGCTAGCTGAGGTTGGGGAACCGCACAATAGCGCAGGTCAAACAGGGAAAACGTTTGTGAAACATGCGTGTTCGCTATCGTTCGGCAACGTCGGTGATCAGTGGGATACGCTGCGGAGATGCCGCCTGTGCCGCCCACCGTCGCCCGCCTGCGCCCCTTCGGATCGACGATCTTCGCCGAAATGACCGAGCTGGCCGTCCGCCACGACGCGGTGAATCTGGGCCAGGGCTTCCCCGATACCGACGGACCCGCGAGCATGCTCGAGGTCGCGCGCGCGGCCATCGCCCACGGGCTCAATCAGTACCCGCCGGGCCGCGGGATGCCCGCACTGCGCCAGGCGATCGCCGACGACCGAGCCCGCCGCTACGGCACCGCCTACGACCCCGCCGCCGAAGTTCTGGTGACCGTCGGCGCCACCGAGGCGATCAGCGCCACCGTGCTCGGCCTGGTGGAGCCGGACCAGGAGGTGGTGCTGATCGAGCCGTATTACGACTCCTACGCCGCCGCGATCGCCCTCGCCGGCGCACGGCGCCGGACGGCCCGCCTGGTGCCCGACGGCGACCGATTCGTGCTCGACCTGGACAGTCTGCGGGCCGCGATCACCCCGAAAACCCGCATGCTGATGATCAATTCGCCGCACAATCCCACCGGCGCCGTGCTCGACCGCGCCGACCTCACCGCGATCGCCGAACTGGCCGTCGAACACGATCTGCTGGTGCTGACCGACGAGGTGTACGAGCACCTCGTCTACGACGGCACCGAGCACATCAGCATCTGCACGCTGCCCGGGATGCGCGAGCGCACCATCGTGGTGTCCAGTGCGGCAAAGACTTTCAATGTCACCGGCTGGAAGATCGGTTGGGCCTGTGCGCCCGCGCCACTACTCGACGGTGTACTCGCGGCCAAACAGTTCCTCACCTTTGTCGGTGGTGGGCCGTTCCAGCCCGCCGTCGCGCATGCGATCAACGAGGAATCGGCCTGGGTGCACGCTCAGCGTGACGGGCTGGCAGACAAGCGAACGCGGCTCTCGCAGGCGTTGCGCGACACCGGTTTCACGGTCTCGGCCAGCGACGGCGGCTACTTCGTCTGCGCCGATATCCGGCCGCTCGGCGCCGAGGACGGACTGGCGTTCTGCCGTGAACTCCCCGCGCGACTCGGCGTCGCCGCCGTGCCGGTGAGCGTGTTCGCCGATCACCCCGATGACTGGAAACACCTGGTGCGCTTCACCTTCAGCAAGCGCGACGAGACAATAGACGAAGGAATCCGCCGACTCCGAACCGGCATCGCCGTGCGCTGACGCGAGTCAGTCACGCGCGTGGCGGGCCAGCGGTGCGTGCCACTGGTAGTGGCGGGCCAGCAGGCGGAAACCCACCGCCCCCGCCGCGGCGAGCAGCCCGGTCCACGCTTCGTACACGTCGAAGTGCAGCAGCGCGGCGGTGGCGGCCGCCCCGAACAGCGCGGGGATCGCGTAGAGATCCTGATCGGGACGCAGCACGCTCGGCACCTCGCCACTGAGCACATCGCGGAGCACGCCGCCGCCGATCGCGGTCGTCATGCCGAGCAGGGCGGCGGTGGGTGCGCCGAGTCCCGCCGAGTCGGCGATCACCGTGCCGGTGACGCAGAACAGCCCGAGCCCGATCGCATCCGCGACTTCGAGCGGGCCCTTGGTGAGGCGCGGCGACGGTGCGATGAAGTACAGGATCAGCGCGGTCACCATCGACGCGGACAGGTAGGTCAGATCCGTGAACGCGGCCGGGGGAGTCCGCCCGATCAGCAGGTCACGCACGATTCCGCCACCGAGCGCGGTCGCGCACGCCAGCACCACCATCCCGAACAGATCGAGCCGCTTACGCACCGCGACCAGCGCCCCTGACGCCGCGAACGAGATCACCCCCATCATCTCGCCCCCCCGATGCACCGCCGTGACCGCCGAATCGAGCTCCGTCACCGAAGGCCCCGCCGCCAACGTCGCTACCAGCACCCCTACGCTCACGGCACGCTCCTTCCACCTCAGCTGTCCGGAGCAGCGTGACACGTGGGGTGTCGGGAGCGGTAAGGACACATGGACACATCGCGTAATACCGGGCCAGGGCGGCGTACCTTGCTGTGTTTATTGGAGCGCTGACGCGCTCGAGTCGGGGCCCTTCGGGCCCCCGATCTTCCCTCCCTCCGGGTACTCCTTCGTCGCACCCTCCACTCAGTCCAGATCGGGGCGGGCCCCTCCGGGTAGAGACACATCAGGACTACCCGGCCCAGGCTGTGTACGCAGTTGGCGACACATCAAGGCGTCGGAGTCGGGTGGGTGGTGGTGCCTGGCGGCAAGCTTTCAGGCGGGGGTGGGGCGGGCCTTGTCGGTGGCGAGGAGGACGGCGATGGTGCCGAGGGCGGTGCCCATGAGGTAGCGCTGGGTGCGCAGCCACAGGGGGCGGGCGGCGAGGAAGGTGGCCAGGCCGGCGGCGCCGAGGACGATCATGGCGTTGACCGTGAGGGCGACCGTGATCTGGATGGCTCCCAGCGACAGGCTCTGCAACCAGAGGGCGCCGCGTTCGGGGTCGACGAACTGCGGGATCAGCGCCATGTACATGATCGCGATCTTCGGATTGAGCAGGTTGGTGGCCAATCCCATCGTGAACAGTCGCCGCGGGCGGTCGTGCGGCAGGTCGGCGGGCGCGAACACCGAGACCCCACCCGGCCGGATCGCCTGCCAGGCCAGCCACAGCAGATACACCGCCCCTGCCAGCTTCACCGCCATATACAGCCCGGGAACAACAGCGAACACCGCCGTGATCCCCGCCGCGGCCGCCACCAGGTAGACCCCGAACCCCGCCGCGACCCCCGTGAGCGAGATCATCCCCGCCCGACGCCCCTGCGCGACGGTGCGCGAGACCAGATACATCATGTTCGGACCCGGTGTCAGCACCATGCCGAGCGCCGCCGCCGTAACCCCGAGAACCGCCGTTGTCTGAAGCATGCACTGAGTTTGCGCCGGTCAGGAAGGCATTGTCGCGGTCCAGTCAGCACCTGCTGGACCGACCGACCATCGCTGTCCTTGTTTGTCCGCCCAGGTCATGTCGGTCCTGGTCCGTACAATCGACAAAAGCCACGTTTCCTCACCCGGGATCCGGGGTTCCCTCACGAGTGAAACGCCGCACCCGACGAGCCCACCTACGGACTCCCAACTCGCCCACCACGTTTTCGGCCGCCCCGGATCCGAGGGGCGAGACGTAACGGCGAAGCCGGAGTATCGCCCCTCGGATCCGGGGTTACGAGGCCGAAAACCCGCGGCGCCAGCCGCCGATAAGCACAGGAGCAACGTGTGACAGACGGTCCGCTGATCGTGCAGAGCGACAAGACCCTGCTGCTCGAGGTCGACCACGAGCTGGCAGGCAACGCGCGGCAGGCCATTGCCCCGTTCGCGGAGCTGGAACGTGCGCCCGAGCATGTGCACACCTACCGGATCACGCCGCTGGCGCTCTGGAATGCCCGCGCGGCGGGCCACGACGCCGAGCAGGTTGTCGACGCGCTGGTGAACTTCTCGCGGTATGCCGTGCCGCAGCCGCTGCTCGTCGACATCGTCGACACCATGGGCCGCTACGGCCGGTTGCAGCTGGTCAAGCATCCCGCGCACGGGCTGTGCCTGGTCAGCCTGGATCGGGCGGTGCTCGCGGAAGTGTTGCGGCACAAGAAGATCGCGCCGATGCTCGGCGCCCGCATCGATGACGACACCGTGATCGTGCACCCGTCCGAGCGCGGCCACATCAAGCAGATGCTGTTGAAGATCGGCTGGCCCGCCGAGGACCTGGCCGGATATGTCGACGGCGAGGCGCACGACATCGGCCTCGATTACACCGAGGGCAAGTGGCACCTGCGCGACTACCAGGAGATGGCCGCCGACTCCTTCTGGGCGGGCGGTTCCGGGGTGGTCGTGCTGCCGTGTGGCGCGGGTAAGACGATGGTCGGCGCGGCCGCGATGGCCAAGGCGAAGGCCACCACCTTGATCCTGGTCACCAATACCGTGGCGGGCAGGCAGTGGCGGCGCGAGCTGCTGGCGCGCACCACGCTCACCGAGGAGGAGATCGGCGAGTACTCCGGCGAGCGCAAGGAGATCCGCCCGGTCACCATCGCCACCTACCAGGTCATCACGCGCAAATCGAAGGGCGAGTACAAGCACCTCGAGCTGTTCGACAGCCGCGACTGGGGCCTGGTGATCTACGACGAGGTGCACCTGCTGCCCGCGCCGGTCTTCCGGATGACCGCCGACCTCCAGTCGCGCCGCAGGCTCGGCCTCACTGCCACGCTGGTGCGTGAGGACGGCCGCGAGGGTGACGTGTTCTCGCTGATCGGCCCGAAGCGCTACGACGCCCCGTGGAAGGACATCGAGGCGCAGGGCTGGATCGCGCCGGCCGACTGCATCGAGGTGCGGGTAACGCTCACCGACGCCGAGCGCATGGCCTACGCCACCGCCGAGCCGGAGGAGCGCTACAAGCTGTGTTCCACCGCGCGCACCAAGATCCCGGTCGTGGAGTCCATCCTGGCCCGCCACCAGGGCGCACCCACCCTGGTGATCGGCGCCTACCTGGATCAGCTCGACGAGCTGGGCGTAGACCTGAACGCCCCGGTCATCACCGGCGCCACCAAGAACAGGGAGCGCGAGGCGCTGTTCGACGCCTTCCGCTCCGGCGAGATCCCGGTGCTGGTGGTGAGCAAGGTCGCCAACTTCTCCATCGATCTACCGGAAGCGTCGGTGGCGGTGCAGGTTTCGGGCACCTTCGGTTCCCGCCAGGAAGAGGCCCAGCGCCTCGGTCGGCTGCTGCGGCCGAAACAGGATGGGGGGCAGGCGCATTTCTATTCGGTGGTCGCGCGCGACACCCTCGACGCCGAATACGCCGCCCACCGGCAGCGCTTCCTCGCCGAGCAGGGCTACGCCTACCGCATCGTCGACGCCGACGACCTGCTCGGTCCGCCCATCGGGGACGGCGTGTAGCACTGTTCGCCAGGTCAAAGGGGGGTAGCGTGCGAAGTGCGAACCCCTCGGCAGATAAGCGGAGGCAATTCCTCCGCAACTTGTGCTAGGAAGGAAGGCGTGCGCCGCTTCGAATTCGTGGTCGACCGTGAACACGCTCATGCGGTGAACGAGACGTTCACCGGGTTGCGTAGGTTGCGCCTGGTAGCCCTGCTGGTCGCCGGTCTCGCCGTCGCGGCCACGGTGGCGCTGGTGTGGAGTGGGCAGGCGTGGGGGTTTCTGCTCGCGGTGGTGTGCGTGCTCATCGCGGGCATCGCGCTGTGGGTGGCGTTGTGGACGCCGCACCGCTCCAGTATCGAAAAGCTCTACCACGACGGTGTTCTCGTACCCGCCGTCGTCAGCGACGCCGAGCCGGGCGGCATCGTGCTGCTCGCTCTGGTCGACATCGCCGAACCCGCCGCGCCGGAGCGCAGCTGGGCGCTGATCACCCGCAAGGTGCGCGCCTTGCCCGGACACGCACCGCAGCCGGGTGAGCGGGTACCCGCCATCGCGGTGCGCACCGATCGTGCCCCTCGCCAGGTCGGCGAACGCTGGCAGCTGGTCACCGCCATGCCGATCGCCTGGGGCACGCGCGACGACGCGGTGATCGAGCGGGCCTGCCAGGCCATCAACGAGGTCGAATGGCGGCTGCTCGCGCAGAACCTGGCGCTGGCCGCGCGGGTGAAACGGACGGCGACCAAACGCCTGCTGCTCGACCCACAGCAGCTGCCCTCCGACCTGGGCTAGGCGTAACCTCCGCCTTCGCTCCGGCCGTGCGCGGCTGATGAACGCTGCCGCGTCGGCGCCCAATAGGCGTAACCTCCGCCTTCGCTCCGGCCGTGTGCGGCTGATGAACGCTGCCGCGTCGGCGCCCATTGGGCGTACCCCGGCCTGGGCTTATTAGGGTCCCTGGCGTGCGCCTGCGACGATGGTCGGGTCCGTGCGATCCGGTCGGCGAAAGGTGTCCTCGACATGCGATGGTCGTCCGGGTTGTGCGTGGTGTTCGCGCTGGTGGCGCTGGGAATTCGTCCGGTAGCGGCGGATCCGTCGTTGATCGGGGCGCCTGGGCTGGGTGATCCGTACTATCCGCTCGACGGGAACGGTGGCTACGACGTCACCCACTACGACGTATCGATCGACTACGAACCCGGCGATCACTACCTGCGCGGCACCGCCCGCATCGATGGTCGCGTGACCCAGCCGCTGGCGCAGTTCAACCTCGACTACAGCGGGCCCGAGGTGCTGATGGTGACGGTGAACGGGCAGCCCGCGGGGTTCGCCCATGACGGCGCGCACGAACTGGTGGTTACGCCACTGCTGCCCCTGCCGCCCGGACTGCCGATGCGGATCATCGTCGACTACGCGGGCGGGGCCGTCGATACCGAGGGCGAAGGCTGGACCTACGCGCCCAGCGGTGGCGCGTTCGCCATCGGCGAGCCGCACAGCGCGAGCACCTGGTACCCGCTCAACGACACCCCGCTGGACAAGGCGACCTTCACGCTGCACGCCACGGTGCCCGCCGAGTGGGAAGTCATGTCGACCGGTGATCGCACCGAGCACGTGGTGCGCGACGGCCGGCTGTTCACCACATGGGAGACGCGACAGCCCACGATCGGCTACCTGACCACGGTCGCGGTGGACCATTTCACCTTCCTCGAACAGCGGCGGGCGAACGGGACCGCGGTACTGAGCGCGTTCGCACCGGAATCGGAGGGAAATCGCGAAGACGAGCAGCGGCTGCCCGAGATCCTCGACTTCCTCGAAAACCTGTACGGCCCTTACCCGTTCGACGTGGCCGGTGGCATCTACGTGGATACGGAGCTGCCGTTCTCGCTGGAGACCCAGACCCGGCCGACGTACGCGCCGTGGACCGATCTGAACACCGTGGTGCACGAGCTGGCCCATCAATGGTGGGGCGACACCATGTCGGTGCGGCAGTGGTCCGACATCTGCCTCAACGAATGTTTCGCCAGCTACACCGCCGACTATCTGTGGCCCGAGCGCATCGACCATGCCGATGTGGACACCGAGTATCGCGACACGATCGCGAAATACCTCGACGAGCCCAAGTTCTGGAAGATCGCGCTGGCCGCTCCCGGCGTCGGCGACGAGTTCACCTCCGTCTACTACCGCGGCCCACTGTTCCTGCATGCCTTGCGCAAACTGATCGGTGAGGATGTGTTCTTCACGGCGATCAGGGATTTCGTGAACGCACATCGCGACGGCCATGCCTCGATGCCGGAGTTCCGGGCGTTCCTGCAGAGCCGGACCTCGATGCCGCTGGGCGAGTTCCTGGCCGAATGGCTCGATGGCACAAGGCCGCCGCGTGACGCGTTCCTCTATCCGGGCACGCTGGGTTCCTAGTCCTCGCGCAGACGTGCGCGGGCTCGCTCGACCCAGCGCTGCATCCGGTCGAATTGACCACGCGCGGCAGTGAATTCACCACGTGCCCGATGTTCGGCGGTGTGGGCGAAGTGGCGTTGCTGTTCAGCGTGTTCGAGCTCTTCGCGTAGCTCGGCGATCCGGGTCTCGATCGCGTTGAGGTCGGATTTCGCCTGTGCGGCAGCGGCCTCGGCCTCATCGCGATCGGCGCGGGCGGCCGCCAGACCGGATTCGGCATCGTCGAGTTCTTTCTCGGCCTCGGCTCGGCGCGCGGCTTCGGTGTCTTTCGGGGCGGGTTTGCTCGTGCGCTTCTTCGGCGTGGCCTTTCCGCCGGTGATCGCGACCAGACCGGCCGGGCCGAAGCCGTCGTAGGTGACGGTGGTCGGCAGGACACCGGCACGGACCAAGTCCGCGACCTCAGGGTCGGCCAGCGCGGCAGTGAGGGTTTGGCCGACCTCGCGCAGCACCTGCTCGGTCGCCGGACGGTCGTGTTCGGCGACCAGCTCGGCGGCTCGCTTGGTCATCGCGTTCACGACCTGCTGACGCTGGGTGCCGAGGGCACGCAACTTGTCGCCGGAGAGCTGCCGTTGAGCCGACCGGAGCGCATCGCCGAGATCGAGAAGCGCGGCGATCTCCTGCGGCGCGTGGCGGGCCAGCAGATTGACCGTCCAGGCGGCGACCGTGGGTTTGCGCAGTGCGGTGATGGCCTTGGCCAGGTCGCGGTCACCGTCGGCGCGGGCCTGGGCGGCGCGCTCGGCGCGGGTCGACACGAAGTCGCCGGGGTCGAGGGTGTACAGCTCGCCTGCGACGTCGTCGAGGGTCATCTTGTGATGGTAGACAGGTTGCGCGACGGGGGAGCGCGGGCGCGGGGCACTTGGGTATCGTCACCGGCGGTTGTGTTCGCCCTGAACCATTCGGTGAGTGAGGTTTTCAGTGATTTTCCCAGAGAAGCGACTGTTGGCGCGGATCGTGCTCGGACCGGTGGCCGCGATGGCACTGGTCGGTGCGGTGGTTTCGTGCTCGTCCGATGATTCGTCGTCGGCCGGTGCTGTCGCGGTGGGTTCGTGCGTGGAGGTCAGTGACAACGCCGCCGATGCGATGAAGGCGACGGTGGGTGACTGCTCGTCGGCGAAGTCCAACTACCGGATCGTGAAGCTCGGCGCCACGGACTGCACCGCGGGCAACGCCGCCTTCAACGGCACGGTCGGGGACGCGAAGAACACCCTGTGCCTGGCGCCCAACTTCGCCGAGGGCAGCTGTTACGCGGACGCGGGGACGCGGCCCGCCGAGTCGGTCGCCTGCACCGCGCCGGAGGCGTCGTTCAAGGTGGTCAAGCGGATCGACGGGCAGACCGATGAGCTGCTGTGCGGGGCGGACGCCACGCAGTTCCGGACGGTTGCCGAGCCGAAGACGACCTTCTGCATGGCCAAGCCCTAATCGAGCAGGGCCACCGACGCGATTCGGTGGAGCGTGAAGTGGCGGGTGGCACCGCTGACCGGGTCCACCGCGTCGAGTTGGCCGTTGCCCACCCGGAGCGGCTCGACTACCCGTTGGGTCGCCACGCCCTGGGCGTCGACGTAGCCGATGTTCACCGGGCGGCCTACTCGCGCGGCCAGCTGGAGTAGTGCGAGGGTGGCCGCCGTGCCCGTGCGGGTGCCGTCGGTGCGGACCGAGCGGCCGGTGCGAGCGCCCGCGGCGCGTTCGCCCGCGCGGAGTTCGGTGACCAGCTGGGAGAGCTGGTCGTCGTTCGGCGGGGTCGGCCGGTAGGGCCTGCGCGCCAGCGGGCGGACCGAAATCCGCGCGCCGCGGGGGCGCAGGTCGACGATGGCGCCGCCGGAATCCTCGCCGGCGGGGGCGAAGCCCGCTTTGCGGAGCTGGTCGAGCATCTCGGTCAGCGGGGCCAGCGCTATCGCTACGGTGGGGGCGATAGCGCGCAGGGCCAGGGTTTCGGCTACGGGGGCGGCGAGGACCTGGGCCAGCAGGGCGGGGTCGTCGCTGCGGAGGAAGGACTGGGCCATGCCGACCCGGAGCTGGCCGTGGCGGCGGGCCACGTCGTCGATGAGGTAGGTCAGCGACTGCGGCACGGGGGTGCGCGAGTGGGTGGCGAACAGGGCGTGGAGTTCGGCGGCGGTGAGTCCGGCGTCCAGGGCGCGCCGGACCGTGGCGTCGCTGACCCGGTACACCGTCGCGGCGCCCGCTGATTCGACGTTGGCGACCAGGGCGATCTTGCCGCGCAGTTCCGGGACGAGCGGGCCGGGCGCGATCACGGTCAGGTCGGCCTGGACCAGGACGTGGTCGACCGGTTTCGGCAGTGCCGCGGCCATTTCCGATTCGGCGTCGGCGACGGAACCGTGCAGCAGGGCCCTGGCGGCGGAGTCGAGGGCACCGCGCCCGAGCAGGCCGACGATCGCTGCTTCGGCGAGGGTCGCGGTAACGGCTTCGAGGCGGAAGTGCCTGCGACGACGTGGCATTCGCCAAGCCAGCAGCTTGCCGATGTCGGCGGGAGTCACGGCGGTGCCGGTCGGATACTCGGCGAGCAGGCCGAGGATCGCCGCGCGGTCGCGCACCGCGTGCGGGACACGCAGCTCCGCCGACAGGGCCGCGATCGGCTTGTCGGCGGCGTCGCGCATGCCGATCATCCACGGCATCCGATCCAGCTCCAGCCACGCTTGCGCCAGCGTCACCCAGCGGGTGGCGGGCGGGGCGTCGAGCCAGGAATCCGCGGCGGGCGTCGGCGCCCAGAAGTCGTCGGTGGCGTCGAGGTCGGGTGTCGGCTCGGGCAGCCCCTTCTCGACGAGCTTCGCGGCGGCCAGCAATTCGAGCAGCAGGCCGGTGCGCTGTTCGTCGATGCCGGTCTGTTTGGCCAGTCTGCGCGCTTCGCGCACGCCGAGTCCGCCTGCGCGCAGGGCAGGGGCGGGCAGCGTGCCGAGTGCGTCGATCAGGTCGCCCGCATCGCGCAGCAGCTCGCCCACTTCGCCCGCACCGACGGCGTTCACCTCGGTGGCGGCGTTCTTGACGAGTGCGGGTTTGGGCGGGGCGAGCGCGTGCGGGTCGGTGACGGGTTCGCCGCGCAGGATCTGGCCGACGGTGACGGGCAACTCCACGGTCTCGTCGTCGATCCAGTGCAGCAGCCGGGCGGCGAGCAGGCGCGGCACCGGACGAGCGGGGTCGGTGCCGGGCGCGGCATCCCTGGTGCGACCGCGCGGGCCGGTGGTCGCGAGTTTGTCCAGCAGCGCGCGGTCGGGTGGACTCGCCGTGGCCAGCGCCGCGATGACCTCGGGCTCGGTGAGGGCGTCGGGCAGCGCTGTCGTCGCGCCGAGCGGCCAGGGGAGGGCTTCGGCGGCGCTGGGTGTCAGGTCGAGGTCGTCGCCGACCTGCCAGACGACTGCGCGATCGAGCAGACGGGTCAGCGCGGCGGTGAACGCGGTCTTGGTGACGCGATCCTTGAGCTGCGCGTGCAGGGTGGTGCGGGTCAGCCGCGTGAGTTCGGCGCCGATCGTGCGGGCGTCCTCATTGGCCGTGAGCGCCTCGATGATCGCGAACTCGAGCGTGTCGAGGTCGTCGGCGGCCCGCAACACCGACGCGCGCTGCTGAGCGCGCACCGCGAGCACCGACATCGACGCGGGCAGCGGCACCGCCAGGTCCGGCCGCAACTGCAGCAATTTCACCAGCTGGGCATCGGTGCGCGCACCGAGCCAATCGGCGAGAGAGTCTGTCGCGATCACCGATCGAGCCTACAGTTCTCGGCCGCCTTGATCTGGACTGAGCGGAGGGTGCGACGAAGGAGTGCCCGGAGGGAGGGAAGATCGAGGCCTCGGGGCCGAGAACTGCGGCGCCAGCCGCTGATGGGCACTGTGTTGCGTATGCCAGAATGAG
Organism: Nocardia sp. NPDC058519; assembly: GCF_042719755.1. Lineage (NCBI taxonomy): Bacteria > Bacillati > Actinomycetota > Actinomycetes > Mycobacteriales > Nocardiaceae > Nocardia > Nocardia sp. NPDC058519. Next base: position 242,918 of record NZ_JBHXNK010000005.1, read on the forward strand.
CCGGTGGTGAACAAATCGAAGAAACCCTACGTCGACAACGGCTGGCCCGAGGTGGCCGACGGCGAGCACGCCGTGACCGAACTGTCGTCGACCCGTGCCGGTAATCTCTCGCCTTTCGGTGAGGACACCGAGTTTCCCGTCCCGGCCGCGACGCTGCCGTACGTGCACCCTCAGACCACCATCAACCGGGTGTAATTCGGACGAGAAAAACATAGAGCCCGCATCCTCGAGGATGCGGGCTCTTGTTGTGTCTACCGGCGATCAGGAGGGCAGCAGACCCTTGTTCGCCTGGAAGAAGTCGATCACGGCCGGGTCCAGCTGGGAACCCTTGGCGGAGTTGACGAAGTCGAGAGCCTGCTGCGGCACGGCGATGCCCTGCTGCTGCACGACGGTGAGGGCGCGGTCGACGGCCGAGAACACTTCCTGGCTCGGATCCTGCACCTGCGGCACAGTGACCTGCGGAGCCCAGCTCGGCGCCGAGGGAGCGACACGCTCGGACGGTCCGCTGCTCAGGCCGAGCTGCGAGGAGCAGGAAGGCCAAGCGCCCCAACCCTGGGAAGCGAGAACCTTTTCGGCCACCACGATCTGCTGTTCGCGGGTGGCGTTGTTGGCGGAGGCGGCGTACTCCCCACCACCGTGCGCGTTCCAGGTGGAGGGCGAGAACTGCAGCCCACCCTGGTAACCGTTGCCGGTGTTGATGCCCCAGTTGCCGCCGGCTTCACACTGTGCGAGGCGATCCCAGTCGGAGTCAGGGGCCGCGCTGGCGTTTCCGGCGAGGGCTGCGGCTGCGGTGCCGAAGATCGCGCCGGTGACGGCGACCTTGGCAGCAGTGCGCCCGGTGGAAGTCGGCTTGCGGTGGCGTCCACTCATATCGGGTTTCTTCCTCTCGTTCGCACCTGCATGTGGCCCGGACTGAGAGGTCTCCCGGTCCGCCCTCATCCCTTTTTTCCAATCGGGGTCCGGTACCCGCGGGATGAGGTTCGATGCGGCGGGCCGGTGGTTCCGGGGGTTACCCCGGCTGAGAGAAACGGTACGACGGTCAGCGGCGAATGTCACTATTTGGTAACCGGCGGGTCCCGGTGGGTCTCGGGGTCATCTCAGGGTGATCCCCGATGTGTCCGCGCAGGTAGTCGCGGTGCCGAATGTGCGCGACAGCTGTGCGCTCACTTCGTGACCGCGCCGTTATGTGACGAAGGTCACATGTTTAGCTGGAAGGCATGTGGCGGGGTAATCGTCTGACGCATCAGCGTGCGCGTCGGCCCGACCACAGCGCGAAAATCAGCGCGAGCAGGAAGCCTGCGGGTGCCAGCATCGCCAGGCCGTACAGCCACAACCCCGGATCGCTGTCGGACACGATCGGCGTCACGAAGATCGCGATCACCGCGAGAATTCCGATCCCGAACAGGACAAGGGCCGCGTGCAGCAGGCGATCGCCGGAGCGTCGCGGACCGGGCGAAGCCGGATCTGGTGAATTCGTCACCGGTGAACCGTAAAACTGATGTGCTCGCGTTATAGCCACCGGGGTAGACTCGCACCACATCGCGTCCCGCCTTGTTGGGGGGCGCGTTCTTTTCGCGACAAGCAAAATTGTGTAACCCGGGCCACAAGGGTTCGGGTGCCGAATGATGAACGGGTGAGCGCAGTGCCGACCGGCCGGGTGAAGTGGTACGACGTCGAGAAGGGCTTCGGCTTCCTGTCTCAAGACGAGGGCGAGGACGTCTATGTGCGCTCGTCCGCGCTGCCCGAGGGCGTCGAGGGCCTCAAGCCCGGACAGCGTGTCGAATTCGGCATGGCCGCCGGTCGCCGTGGCCCGCAGGCGCTCAGCGTGACGGTGCTGGAGGCGCCGCCGACCGTCGTGCGCGATCGCGACCGTGGGCACACGCCCGCGCGCAAGGACGCCGGGCCGCGCAAGTCGCCCGATGAACTGCACGGCCTGGTCGAGGACATGATCACGCTGCTCGAGAGCACTGTGCAGCCGGATCTGCGGCGCGGAAAGTACCCGGACCGCAAGATGTCCCAGCGTATTTCCGAGGTTGTGCGGGCCGTGGCTCGCGAACTCGATCACTGAGTTTCGACAAGACCGGCCCCGAACGAATTCGTTCGGGGCCGGTTTTCGTTTTCACGCCTCAGGACTCGCGAGGCGCCGGCTCCGGGGTGACGATCGACCACGCGGCATGCGGGACATAGGTTTCGCGGCCGGTGGCGATATCGCGGGCCAGGATCGGCAGCTGTACCTCGATGCCGATCAGGCGCAGGTCGGGTTCGGGCTGCGACTCGATGGTGAGGGCCCTGGCGCGCTCGGGGTAATCGGCGAAGCTGAGGACCCGGTCCAGCTGTTCGCCGCTGGGGCGCTGGTAGATCAGCTGGATGAGCCAGGGTGATTCGGAGACCGCGTCGGGCAGCGAGAGCTGCACCGGTGCACCGGCGGGGACCTCCAGCGGCGCGGTCTCGCCGTACCGGCATTCCTCCATCCGCACCGTGCAGTACATGAACGGGTCGACGGTGATCGTCGTGCCGTTCGCGTACGCGGTGAGCTGCGGGTTGTGCGCGGGCGCCTTCGATACCGCCACCCCCACCCACACCGCGGTCACCGCGACGACAGCGAACAGTCCGGCCGCGACCAGCGCGACGATCGTTCGAGCGTTGAGCTTGCTCACCAGGTGGGGTCTCCTGTCCCTCTTGGATGGGTGCTTGGCACTTCCTGCTCGACGTGCTGGGGGCGATTGCCGCCCAGACCCGGCAGCAGCGAGTGCCCGGTGTAGCTGACGAAAGTCTGCAACAGTCCGGCCAGCAGGATCACGCTGATCAACGCGAAACCCTTCCAGTACTCCGTCGGCATCAGCACGCCGGCCGCCCCGCCGATGACCCAGCTCAGTTGCAGCACGGTCTCCGAGCGGCCGAAGCCGGACGCGATCGACTCAGGGGGCAGGTCGTCCTGGATGGCGGCGTCGAGGGATACCTTCGCGAGCGCGCTGGCCGCCGAGGCCACCAGCGCGGCCACCGCCGCGCCGAACAGGTTTCCGGTGAACGCCGCGAACAGCGCGACCACCGCGCACGCGCCCGTGCAGCCGAGGACCACCGGCGACGGCCTGCCCAGTTGCAGTCGGGCGCCGGTCGCGTTGCCGCCGAAGTTGCCGATGCCCGCCGCCGCGCCGACCAGACCGAGCATCGCGGCCTGTTCGGTGGGACTGCCGCCCGAACCCTTGGCGACGAAGGCGATGTAGAAGGTGAGGAAGCCGGTGAGCACGCGAATCGAACTGTTGCCCCACAGACCGGTGACCACGGCGCGGCCGAGTGGCTGACGCCGTTTCCGCGGCGGCACCGAGGATTCCTGGCCGCGTTCGATGACTTCGGTATGGGCGTCGGGGCCGTGGTAGGTCAGCGTCGCGGGGACCTCGCCCTCGGTGACCTCGACCCAGCGCGGGATGCGCAAGCTGAGATACGCGCCCGCGATGGCGATGCCGATGGCGAAGATCAACGCGCCGGTGGAACCGGCGATCAGGGCTGCGAGTGCGGCCAGCGCGCCCGCGCCGATGGTGCCGCCGACCAGCCCGAAGACGGTCAGCCGGGAATTGGTGCGCACCAGGTCGATATCCGGTGGCAGCACGCGCGGAGTCACCGCGCTCTTGAGGACCGCGAAGGATTTCGAGCCGACCATCATGCACAGGGCAAGGGGATACAGGCCCCAGGTGTCGATATTGAAGATCAGCAGGAGCGCGAAACCCACACGCAGGGCGAAGGTCGTCGCCAGCGCCAGCCTGCGACCGCGTTGCAGGCGGTCGAGCAGCGGGCCGATCAGGGGCGCGATCAGCGCGAACGGGGCGATGGTGATCAGCAGGTACAGGGCCACCTTGGTCTTGGATTCGGCGGTGGCGCTGGCGAAGAACAGGGTGTTGGCCAGGGCGACGGCGATCGCGGCGTCGAGCGCGAAGTTCGCCATGGTGGCGTAGGTGAGCGCGGTCAGGCCGGACTGATCGGCGCCGTCGGCCTTGGCGGCGCGCTGGAAGGTGGCGATGCCGCGTTCGGTGAGTTCGCGGCTGCGCATGGCGGCGACCCGGGTGACGGTGAGTTTGCGGGGGACGCGCTGGTTGACCGGGTCGTCGGCGCCCTCGTCGCGAGGGAAGGGGCGGGTGCCTTCGGGGCCGAGGTCGTCGCGGCCTGGCGCCGGATACTCGTCGCGAGGTGGGACCGGCCGTGCGTGCTCGTCGCGCGGCGGGATCGGCCTGCGTTTCGGATGCTCGTCGCGAGGGTCCGGTGGGCGCCTGGCCTGCCCCGCGTTCGGCACCGGGGTGGTCGGCGCGGCGGGATCGACGGGGCGGTTGCGGTGGAACAGGCTTTTCGATCGGACTGTCGGCGGCTCGGCGGGCAGCGGCCGTTCGGGCCGGGGGAAGACCTTGCGCGGTGCGCGCGGCGGGTACTGGCCGTAGCCGGGGTGCGGATCGGCGGCGGTACCGTCCCGGCGACCACGGTCGGGACCGGATGGATCGCGGGGCGTCGTCACAAGTCCAATTCTGTCGCACTCGGGCTGTGCGTGTTCACTCGCGCCGCGGCAATGTCGGCCACACCCTGTTATTTCCCGAGGAACCGCACTTCGAAAATGCGCGGCCAGTACTTTCCGGTCAGCAGGAACCGATCGGTGCCGGGCAGGTGAGCGATGCCGTTGAGCACATCGGCGCCCGCTCGTTCGGCGGGCGTGAGCAGCCCGCCCGCCTCGATGACGGCGAGAACCCGGCCGCTCTGGGGATCGATGTGCAGTATTTCGTCCGTCGGGTAGTTGTTCGCGTAGACCGTGCCGTCTTCGGCGCAGTCGAGCTCGTTCGGCTTCGGATCGCCGTAGCCGGACAGGGTCACCGAACCGGTCTGCGCGAAGGTCACCGGGTCGCGGAAGGTGAGCGTGCCGGTGCCGTCGCTCATCACCAGCCGGTGTGGCTGCGCGCACAAACCCCAGCCCTCACCCGCGTAGTCGGCGCGACCGGTTTCGGCGAGGGTCACCGGGTCGCGGGCGATGGCGAAGCCGTCCTTCCAGGTCAGCTGCCAGACGATCGCGCCCGCCCTGGTCATGCCCTCGCCGAACACCCGGCCGGGCAGGTCGACACGAGCGGTTTCGGTGCCCGTGCGCTGGTCGGCGGCCCGCGCGGTCGACACGCCCCACATGCCGGTGCTCTCGTAGCGGACGCCGTCGACCACTTCCAGGCCCTGGGTGAAGGCCTTCGGATCATGCGGTGACGAGCCGATCACCTCGACTCGCAAGCGGGGCGGTCCGGGCTCGCCGGGTCCGCCACAAGCCCCCGCGCCGAGCACACTGACCAGCGCTGCGACGGCCAACGAACTGCGATTGCACTTCATACGGCAAAATGTATGCCGTGAGCGCAGTATCTGTTTCGGAGTCCGGCGTGCGTCCCGTTCTGGCCGACGCGGCCGAGGTCGCACGTCGTGCGCTCGTCGCGTTGGAACCCGACGGGGTAGGAGTCCATCTGGGGGTGAGCGCCGAGGACGACACCGCGGCCACCCACCGGTTCGAGGCGACCCTGCCCGGCTACCGCGGCTGGCAGTGGGCCGTCGTCGTCGCCGCGCCCCCCGGCGCCGACCACGCGACGGTCAGCGAGTCGGCGTTGCTGCCTGCCCTCGACGCCCTGATCGCCCCCGATTTCATCCCGTGGGACCAGCGGGTCCGCCCCGGCGACCTCGGCCCCGGCGACCTGCTCGCCGCGCCCACCGACGACCCCCGCCTCGTCCCCGGCTACGTGGCCACGGGCGATCCGGTGATCGACGAGGTGGCCCGCGAGGTCGGCCTCGGCCGCGTGCAGGTGCTCAGCGTCGAAGGCCGCGCCGATGCCGCCGAGCGCTGGTTCACCGAGTTCGGTCCCGACACCGAAATGGCCAAGGCCGCTCCGTCGACCTGCGGCTTGTGCGGCTTCTACCTGCCGTTGGCCGGCGCCCTGCGCGAGTCCTTCGGCGTCTGCGGCAATGCGATGGGCGCCGACGGGCACGTTGTCCACGTCGCCTACGGCTGCGGCGCGCACTCCGACGTGGTCGCCCCCAGCGGCAACGGTTCGCCCCTGTACGAGGCCTTCGACGACCACGCGGTGGATTTCGTCGAGATCGTCCGGCCCGCGGTCGAGGATGCGATCGACAAGGCCGCGCCCGCCGACGACCAGGCACCGGTGGTCGACGATGCCGCGGCTGAACACGCCGACCCCGCCACGGTGGTCGTGGAGGTCGTCGCCGAGACGACCACCGACCCGGCGATCGAGGTCGTCGAGGTTACAGCTGAAACGATCGCCGACCCGGCCACCTCGGCCTCCGAGTCCGCGACCGAGCAGAGTCCTGCTGACACGTTGACCGAGGTCGGCGTGGCCGCGGCAGAGCAGGCGGGCGATCAGCAGGAGACCGCTGAGGCGGAAGCAGTCGCCGCGGTGGCGGCCGAGCGTTCGGCGCTCGCCGAGGGTGCGCTGCCGGAGTCGGCCGAAGAGGTCGTCACGGCCGAGATCGCCCCGATTGCCGAGGTTGCCGCTGAGACTGTCGCGACCGACCTCGCCATCGATGCCGCGACCGACGCCGACGTCGAGCCGACTGCTGAGGTCGAGCCGACTGCAGAGGCCGAGCCGACCGCTGAGGCCGAGCCGACTGCAGAAGTCGAGCCGACTGCAGAAGTCGAGCCGACCGCCGACAACGAGCCGACCGCCGACAACGAGCCGACCGCTGAGGTCGTGGCGGACGCCGACACTGCTTCGGGCATGGCGGAGACCGCCACGGTCAGCGAGCAGGCGGACGTGAGTGCCGATGCGCCCACGGAAGGCGATGCCGCGGAGTCCGCTGGTGTCAGTGAGCACGGATCGTCGGTGTCGCGCTGAACGGAGCGGGGGACCCGTTCGGTACCGCGCAGCTGCGGGCCGGAGTACTCGCGGCGTGGCGGGATTCGCCGACGCGGTTGCGGGAGGACAGTGCCAGTGAGGCGGATCTGGTGGCCGCGGGCTACCGGGATCGGTTGCTCACCGAGCTCGCGCAGAACGCGGCCGACGCCGCGGCGAAGGCAGGTGTCGAGGGTGCGCTGATCGTGCGGGTGCTCGACGGGCGCTTGCATGTCGCGAATACCGGTGCGCCACTGAGTGTTTCCGGTGTGCACGCGTTGACGGCACTGCGTGCCTCCGGAAAGGCCGACACCACGCAGGTCGGCCGCTTCGGTGTCGGCTTCACCGCGGTGCGCGCCGTCGGCGACGAGATCGAGATCCGCTCCACGACCGGATCCATCCGCTTCTCCCGCATGGCGACGCTGAACGCCTTGCACGACACCGGCATCGGCGTCCCCGAAGACCTGGCCGCGATCGCACCCCCGGTCCTGCGACTGGCCTGGCCGGTGCCGACCACCCCGCTCGCGGGCACCGACACCGAGATCGTCGTCCACCTCCGCGACGACATCGACCCCGAAGCCCTGCTCGACGCCATGCGCGCCGAGGCTCCCGACCTCCTGATGGAACTGCCTGCCCTACAGCGCATCCGAATCGAAAACGACGAATTCACCAGCGCGATAACCATCCTCGCCACCAACCCGCAATCCGCTGAAGCCGCGGCCGGTGAGACCGGCACCCTGTCCCAGCTGGCAATCACCCTCCCGTCCGGTGCCCGCCGAACGTGGTGGCAGTACCGCACGCCCAGGGCCCGCTGGCTACTCCCACTTCGAGACGGCCGCCCCACCGCCACCGCCCCGGACATCCTGCGCGCCCCCACCCGCTCCGACGAGGAACTCTCCCTCCCCGCGATCCTGGTCGCCGACATCCCCATGCAACCCGATCGCCGCCGCCTCCTCCCCGGCGCCCGCCTCACCGAATTGGCAACGGGTTACGCGGATTTCGCCCGTGCGCTCCCGCCCCGAGACCGCCTCGTCCTGGTCCCCACCCCCGGCTTCGCCCGCAGCGAGGCCGACGCGATCCTCCGCGAAGCCCTGATCACCGAGCTTCGCACCAACCCCTGGCTCCCTGTCTGTGCCACTCGCAACACCGAACCAGCAGACCCGTTCGACCCCATGGAACCCACACCGGGCGATGGACCCGGCGCGACTGACGAATCGGCAGTGCCCGGCGGCGACACACACGGCCTCGCCGCCCCCGTCGGTCCCGGTGAATCCGCGCCGGTCGCAGACCTCATGGATCTCCTCGCAGCCGACGAATCCGAATCGGCCGGTAGCGACACCCACACCACAACATTCGGGCTGGGTGAATCCGCGCCGTACGGCGACCCTTTCGCGTCGGCGGAGTCGGCCACGTACGGGCAGGCCGGAGCGGACTTGCCATGTAGCACGCCGACCAGGGCGAGCGTATTCCCCGATCTCACACCGGAATTGGCGGCGATTCTGGCCGAGATCACCGGGCCACTGGTGATTCCGGAGCTGTCCGGCCGCGCCGGTCAGGACAAGCTGGCGGTCCTCGATGTCCATCGGCTCGGGCCCGCTGCCCTGGCCGACCTGTCGAGCGGACTGGAACGTGAACCACGGTGGTGGCGGCGGTTCTACGCCACCCTTGAACCGTTCGTCGTCGACACCAGGACCGCCGAGGAGTTCGGCGCGCTGGCCGTGCCGCTGACCGACGGGCGGTTGGTCACCGGGCCGCGGACCGTGGTGCTCGATGATCAGCTCACCGTGGCGGTACCGGTGCACTGGGCTCGCCTGGTCCACCCGGACGCCACCCACCCGCTCCTCGGTCGGCTGGGGGCCCGCAGCGCGAGTTCGGACGACCTGCTCACCGATCCAGCCCTGCGCGACCTGCTCGAGCACGATCCGGCCGACCCGGACACCGTCGCCGCCGTCCTCCAGCTGGCACCTTTCGCCTCCGCCGATTCGCTACCGGACTGGCTCGGCCTCCTCGAACTGCCCGACGACACCGGCGAACTCCGCCCGGCCGACGAGCTCCTGCTCCCCGGAGCCCCGCTGGCCGACATCCTGGCCGCGGACTCACCCTTCGGCACCATCGCCGACACCGCGGTCGCCGAATACGGCGAGCAAGCCTTGCGCGCGATCGGTGTCGGGTGGGGTTTCGCGATTCTCACCGATCCGGAGCCGATCGGGCCCGACCACGACCTCGACGACGAACAGTCCTGGTGGAACAGCCTTTCCGACGATCCGCGCGAGCTCACAGCGGTCCGCGATCTGGACCTGGTCGACGAAGACCGCTGGCCGCAAGCCTTGCGCCACTTGCTGTCCGAGCCGCGCACCCGCGCGCTGCTCGCCGATCGCGACGGCTACACCACCTGGTGGCTGCACCGCCACGCCCACATCGACGGCATTCCGCTGGGCAGGCTCCACCATCCCGACGACAACGAATTCGCCGGGCTCCTACCGGTTTTCGCGGCGATCGGCATCGAGGGCACCGACCTCGACACCTTGCGTCCCGTTCTCGTGCGCCCCGACGTCATGTCCGCCGCGCTGGCCGAGGAACTCCTCGACGCACTGGCCGATCCATCGAAAACCCCTGCCCCCGAGATGATCGCCCGAACCAATGCCCGCCTGGCCGCCGCGGTCGCGGCAGGCGTCCTCGACCCGCGCGAACTCGATCTCCCCGAGCAGGTCCGCGCCTTGTCCGGCGATGTCGTCGACGTGAGCACCGTCATGGTCCTCGACCAGCCCTGTTTCGGTCTGGTCGTCCCCCCGGCGCGCCTCGTCGTCGGCGACACGGCACACGCCGAGGCACTGGCCACCCTGCTGGACCTACCGCTGGTCTCGGAGGAGATCAGCGCCGAGGTGCTCGGCACCGGCCGCCGAAGCACCTGGGCCGCCGAACCGCTGGGCGTGGTGCTTCGCCAGCTGTGGTCCCCGCAGGACGTCACCGGCGAACTGGTCGTGCACGAGACCCTCGAAGTGCATCTGCGCGGCGCGATCTCGGGCACCGTCCACGTCCCGTGGTGGTGCGAAGGCGACGTCGTCCACGTGCAGGTGCCGCGAGGCTAGTCCGTATGCGCGCCGTGCGGACCTATGCCGCGTGGGCGGTGATCATCTCGGCGAGCAGGTCGAGCTGAGCCTGCACGGACTCACTGTCGTCATCGACCAGCCACCGCAGCACAATCCCGTCGATCACATTGAGCACGAACCGGCTCAGCGTCGTCACCGGCGTGTTCCACTGCGTTTCGGTCACCTCGCGGCAATGATCGATCACATCGGCGATGGTGCTGTCGTTGAACCCGTACTGCTCGCGCGCGATCGCCAGCTTGGCCGGCGTCGACTCACCCTCGCGCAATGCGTAGGTGGTGGTCTCGTAGGTCAGCAACTGTCGTTCGGGAGTGGCTTCGATGTTGCGCCACATCAGTTCCAAACCGCGCCGCACCAATTTCTGAAGTGCTTCTTTTCCTGTTCCGGCGTCTTCCCATACCGATTCATCGGCATCCACGGAATCGCGCAATTCCATGGACAGCGCTTTGACCAGCTCGGTCATCAGCGCGTCCTTGTTTTCGAAACAGTAATGCACCACACCTAGCGAGACGCCCGCCGCTTGGGCGACATCGCGCGTGGTCACGCCCGCCACGCCCTTTTTCTCGGCGAGACCGATCGCTGCCTCGATCAGGTGGGCTCGTCGTTCTTCGACGCTCAATCGGGAGGACACTGTGCGAGTTAAGCGCTCACGCAACGAACAGTCAATTCGCCGGTCCGCCAGAAAATCCTGGACATTTGACCAGTTGATGTGGTTGTCTCCGACATGGAAGTCGCGAAGGAGTCGCCCGATGTCCCTGTCCCGCCGCACGATGCTCGCTGCCTCGGCACTGAGTGCCACAGCGCTGCCCGTCATCTCGAGTATGGGAATGCCAGTGGCGCATGCGAATCCGGATGGATTCGAATTCGGGCTCGGTATCGCCGACCTCACGGGCCCGGCCGCGGAATGCGGGATGATGGGCTACTCCCAACTCGAACAGACCACAGCGGGAATTCATCTGCGCCCGCGGGCTCGTGCGTTCGTGATCGGTGCGCGCGGAAATCGGATCGCGTTCGTCGCGGTGGAGAATGGCGCGGTGTTCGGCTCGGTACACGGCGCGGTGCTGCTCGCACTCGCACGCCGTTTCGGTGATCGGTATTCCGAACGAAATGTCGTACTCACCTCCACGCACACCCACGCGAGTTGTGGTGGTTCCGCGCACGACTACGCCTACACGCTGGCGACGCTGGGATTTCAGCAACAGGTCTTCGACGCCGAGGTCGACGGGATCGTGGAGGCGATCGTCGCGGCCGACGCGGACTTCGCGCCGGGTGCCATCTCCCTCGGCCGCGCCCAGCTGCACGACGCCAGCGTGAACCGCTCGCGCGTGGCCTTCGACCGCAATCCGGCCGCCGATCGCACGGTCTTCCCCGACGCGATCGACCCCGCGGTCACCACGCTGGTGTTCGCCAGGAAAGGCCGTCAGGTCGGTGCGCTCACCTGGTTCGCCACCCACAACACCTCGATGACCAACGCGAACCGCCTGATCAGCTCCGACAACAAGGGCTACGCCAGCTACGCCGCCGAACACCTCGAACACGGGGTCCGCCACCTCGACGGTGCCGGCTTCATCGCCGCCTTCGCGCAGACCAACGCCGGTGACATGTCCCCCAATCTCGCCCTCACCCCTGGCAACGGACCGACCACCGACGAGTTCGCCAACACCAGGATCCTCGGCGAACGCCAGCACCACGCGGCGAAAGAGGCCGCGGCGCAGGGCACCGCGCAGCAGGCCGAGGTCGCCTCGATGCTGTGCTACATCGACCTCGCCGCGCTCACGATCGACGGCCGCTTCACCCCCGACGGCGCCCCGCGCCGCACCTCCCCGGCCGCGGCCGGGGTCTCCCTGGCGGCGGGCAGCGTCGAGGACGGCCCCGGCCTGCCCGGCGGCCCGATCCCCGAAGGCGTGCGCAACCCGATGGTCGACTTCCTCGGCGGCATCGACCAACCGCACCCCGCGTGGCTCGCCGACGCCCAGGCCCCCAAAGCGATCTTCGCCCCGCTCGGGCTGATGCCGCCGGTGCCGTGGGTGCCGAATGTGGTGCCGATCCAGCTGATTCGCATCGGCGACCTGTATCTGGCCGCCGCGGGCGCGGAATTCACGATCGTGGCCGGGCTGCGCGTGCGGCGCGCGGTGGCGGCGGTGCTCGGCGTCGAGCTGGAACAGGTGCTGCTACAGGGCTATTCGAACAGCTACCACGAATACGTCACCACCCCTGAGGAATACGACGCGCAGCAGTACGAGGGCGCCTCGACCTTGTTCGGCCGCTACACGCTGTGTGGGTATGTGCAGGAATTCACAAGGCTGGCGGAGGCATTCGCCTCAGGGCATACGGTCGGGCGCGGCCCGGCACCGCGCGATGTCTCGGCGCTACAGCCGAACTTCGCCGCCGCGCCAGGGCCTGACGCGACCCCGCAGGGCCGTGGCTTCGGCGATGTCCTGATCCAGCCGTCGTCGTGTGGACGCGGCGAACAGGCGGCCGTCGAATTCGTCTCGGCCCACCCGAAACACAATCCGCGCCGCGGCGACACCTTCCTGCACGTGCAGCGAAAGACCGCGGCGGGCTGGGCGAGGGTAGCCAACGAAGGCGAATGGGACGTCCGCTTCCACTGGCGCAAAGAGGGCGCCGCGGTCTCGATCGCCCGCTTCACCTGGGACATCCCCGCGACGGCCGAACCCGGCGCGCACCGATTCGTGCACTACGCCGACGCCTTGGGCGCTGACGGCACGCTGCGCCCCATCACCGGGACCAGCGACGAATTCGAGGTGACCTAGTCGGTATCGAGCCCTACCTGAGCACCCTTGTCCCCACGCCGCGCGGAACGCCGCTGCAAGAGGAAGATCGACGAACCCAGCACGCCGACAACGAGCCCCATCAGGCACACCAGGCGGGCATCGGCCCAGCTATCGTTCATCCACACGACCACGGTCGCGATAGCCCACAGGGCGAAGCCGCCCAGCACAACGGGGCGCGGGTCGACCAGGATTCGGGGCAGTTGAGGTATCTCGGGACTGACAGGTCCGGCATCCATACCCAAACAGTAGCCGTGTGAAACCCGTCAGCACAGCCGGATTTACCGTAGAGTTCTGCACTGTGACAACGCCATCGGACGTCCGTGCCCTGGCCGGTGACCTTTCACTGGCCGTAGTGCGGCTCACGAGACACCTGCGCGGGCGCCGTACCGACGCGCAGATCTCGCTTACTCAGCTGTCGGCTCTGGCGACGCTGGCTCGTGATGGCGCGATGACGCCCGGCGCGCTGGCGGGCAAAGAACGCGTGCAACCACCGTCGATGACCCGCGTCATCGCCTCGCTTTCCGACCTGGACCTGGTCCAACGCCGCCCGCACCCGACCGATGGCAGACAGATCATCGTTTCGCTCTCGTCCGCCGGTCGCGCGCTGATCGCCGACGAGACCAATGCCCGCGAGGTATGGATGACCGGTCAGCTCGCCGGCCTGCGCCCCGAGCAGATCGCGGTGCTCGGGGAAGCCGTCGGCATCATGAACCAGATCGTCGCCGAATCGGAGTGATCAGCCCGGTTGCCGCACCGCATCGGCCGACACCACGTCATGGCCGAGCGGGAACAGCGACAGTGGCACCAGCTTGAGATTCGCCCAGGCGAACGGCAGGCCGATGATCGTCACCGCGAGCGCGATGCTGGTGAACACATGGCCGAGCGCCAGCCACCAACCCGCGAACACGAACCAGATCACATTGCCGATCAACGAGCCCGCGCCCGCGCTCGGTTTGTCGACCACCGTGCGGCCGAACGGCCAGAGCACGTACCCGGCCAGCCGTAGTGAGGCGATCCCGAACGGGATGGTGACGATCAGGATGAAACAGATCAGTGCCGCGAGTAGGTACCCCAGCGCCATCCAGAACCCGCACAGCACCACCCAGAGCACGTTCAAGATCAACTGGACAATCTTCATGCTTCCAGCATGCCAGGATTAGCCGGTGGCCGAAGTGATCGATATCGACGACCCCACCGACCCGCGCGTCGACGACTTCCGTGACCTGTCCAATGCCGACCGCAGGCCGGACCTGCCGGGCCGAAAAGGCCTGGTCATCGCCGAGGGTGTGGTGGTCGTGCAGCGGATGCTCGACTCCCGTTTCGCGCCGAGCGCCCTGCTCGGCGTCGGGAAACGCTTCGAGACACTCGCCGGCGATCTCGCCGATCGGGACCTGCCGTACTACCGCGCGAGCGCGGAGGTGATGGCGGAGGTAGTCGGCTTTCATCTCAACCGCGGGGTACTCGCCGTCGCGCCGCGTCCGGCCGAGCTCACTGTCGAGGAGGTGCTCGACGGCGCGCGCACGGTGGCGGTTCTGGAAGGCGTCAACGATCACGAGAACCTCGGTTCGATGTTCCGCAACGCCGCGGGGCTCGGTGCCGACGCGGTGCTGTTCGGCGATCGGTGCGCCGATCCGCTCTATCGGCGGGCAGTGCGGGTATCGATGGGGCATGTGCTCCGGGTGCCGTTCGCGCAATTGCCGCAGTGGCCGGAGAGCCTGGACCTCTTGCGGAACAAAGGTTTCCAGGTCATCGCGCTGACGCCGAATCCCGAAGCGATGAATCTGGCGACGGCGATGACGGGGGAGCGGGTGGCGCTGCTGCTCGGCGCCGAAGGGCCCGGCTTGACCGAGGAAGCCATGCGCGCCACCGATGTTCGCGCCCGCATCCCGATGTCGCCCGGTACCGATTCGCTCAATGTCGCGACTGCCGCGGCGATGGCGTTCTACGAACGTGTGCGCACCTCATGAGCCAGGAATGTGAGGGACCGTATCGGGCGCAAGCGGATTCGGTGCCGTGGGCGGCGGGCGGCACCGTTGTGGTGCTGGTCGCGCTGCTCGGCGGGGTCGCGGTGTATGCCTTCGGATGCGCGCTGGCCGCGGTCAATCCGCTGCTGGCGATCGCGGTGAACGTGGTGGCCGCGGTGGGGGTGGCGCCGACGGCCTGGCGGTGGCGGTTCACGCCGGTGGTGCGGTGGGTGCTGGCCGGTGCGGCCGCGGCGGTGGTACTCGGCTGGATCGCCGTGATCATCGACGAGATCAGCTGAGGGCTCACACCACCCGATCGACACCGCGCAGCCACCCGAGTAGCCCGCGCTTGCGCCGCGTCGCCGCACCGGGGCGACCCACCAGCACTTGCTTCTGTTCGGGCGCCTGGCCTTTCGGGTACAGCGTGAAACCGCAGACCGCGAGGTCGCCGGGCGCGAGCCGGCCGGGAGCTGCCTGGGTCAGGTAGCGAAAGCCGAGCCATTCGGCATTGGCGGCGTCGGCGAAATCCGGCGGATCGAACGGCAGCGATTGCGGTTCGGGATGATCCTCACCCCGCCACGGCACCGGATGCTCACCCGCCCAGAACGTCCGCTCCCACACCATCGGCAGACCCTCGTTCTCGAGAATGTCCACCCTGGTGGAACTGAACGACCGCCGGAACTCGCCACGCTCCCAATGCGCGAACGCGCCCCAGTGCAGTTTCGAGTCATAGGACACCAGATAGGTGTGCTCGGAAGCGAGTGGCCGCACCAGCAGATCCGGCAGTTTCGTCGGCCGGACCAGCGCCGCCTCGGCCGTACACACCACGGTCAATCCGGGATAGCACCCGATGTAGACCTCGTCCCGATCCGGCGCGGCACAACCACTCAGCGTCCCGACCATGTGCGGGCGAACATCATGGTCCGGATACAGCTGCCCGGCCAGTGCCGCCGCCGCAACAGGATCGGACTCGACGCTTGCGGTCAGCACCGCAACAGGATCAGGAGTATCGACGTACCAGATCGAAGAAGCCGCCGACATCAGCCACCTCCCATCTGGTCCGCTACTCCGCGTATCAAGCCAGACCCAGTCGGGAGTTCCGTCACATCGGCGGCCGACTGTCTGGTCGGTGATATGTCAGCTCGTGCCCGGTGAGTTACCAATGTACTCACCAGAACCGTCGCTACTGGTCACCGTGCCGATACTACTTCGTGCACGGTGGCCATTTGCCATCTAATTGTCATAAATTCGCCCGACGTGCATCCATGGTGCCCAATGGGTGGTATCGCGCCTGGGCCCCGCTCCGGTGAGCAGCGGGTGTCCCAGCGTCGTCGGAGGTCAGTGATATCTGCTGGTTCCGTCCCGTGGATGGTTGTGCCAGTGAAATGTACTTACATCCGAACGGGCATCGACCTGATAGCGAAGTGGCCGTTCGCTGGTCCTGGCCGCGGCGGCGCCCGGTCGACGTTGTTCACTGCTCACATCGCCGCTGCGGCTGCCTCGGCGACGTTCTTGTCTTGCTCCCCGGTGCCGCCGCTGACGCCGACCGCACCGACGACCTGGCCGTTGTGCCGCAGCGGCACACCACCGGCGAAGATCATGATGCGCCCGCCGTTGGAGGCGTGTATCCCGTAGAATTGCTCGCCCGGACCCGCGTTGGCCGCGAGGTCCTCGGTCGAGATGTCCAGCGCCCGCGCAGTGAACGCCTTGTTGATCGAGATGTCGATGCTGCCGATCCAGGCGCCGTCCATCCGCACGTGGGCCACGAGGTTACCGCCGGCATCGACCACCGCAATGTTCGACGGCGACTCGATCTCGGCGGCTTTGGCTTGTCCGGCGGCGATGACCCGCTGCGCATCGTCGAGGGACACCGAGGTCTGGTTCACTGTCATGACGCACCTGCCCCGAGCTTCGCGAACTGCTCGACGATGGCCTGACAGAACGCGGGCAGGTCGTCGGGCGAGCGGCTCGAGATCAGATTCCCGTCGATCGCGACGTCTTCGTCTACGACGTCGACCCCGGCGTTGCGCAGGTCGGTCCGCAGACTCGGGTACGAGGTGAGCGTTCTACCTTTGGCCACACCGGCCTCGACCAGGGTCCAGGGACCGTGGCAGATTACCCCGACCGGCTTTCCCGAGCCGACGAAATCGCGCACGAACGACACCGCCGCCTCCTCGATTCGCAGCTTGTCCGGGTTCACCGTGCCGCCCGGCAGCAGCAAGGCATCGTAGTCGTCGACCGCCGCATCGGACACGGCCCGGTCTACGGTGAACGTCCCGGCCGCGTCGAGGTCGTTGTTGCGTGCCTGGATTTCGCCGGTCTTCGGCGACAGCAGCTCCGTGTGCCCACCGGCTTGTTGCACCGCGTCGCGGGGTCGCTCGAGTTCGACTCTTTCGACCCCGTCGGCAGCCAGTATCGCGATCCGCTTGCCCTGCAGTGACGTTGCCATCGTTTGCCGCTCCTCTCGGTCCTGGCCGCCTCACGGATGCATTACTACTTTGGTCCACCCGTCGTCGCGGGCATCGAAATGCTGGTAGCCGGATTCGGCCTCGGCCAGCGGGAGCTCGTGAGAGACGATCCAGGACGGCTTGGCCCGGCCCTGGTGGATGAGGTCGCGCAGCTGCCGGTTGTAGTGCTTGACGTTGGCCTGTCCGGTACCGACCTTCTGCCCCTTGAACCAAAATTTCCCCATGTCGAAGGCGATCTTGCCGTTGCGTTCGAGTTCGTCGGGGCCGTTTTTGTCCTCGGGCAGGAAGATGCCGACCACACCGATGTGGCCGGTGAACCGCACCGAGTCG
The DNA here is from genome assembly GCF_042719755.1 of Nocardia sp. NPDC058519. NCBI lineage: Bacteria > Bacillati > Actinomycetota > Actinomycetes > Mycobacteriales > Nocardiaceae > Nocardia > Nocardia sp. NPDC058519. Next base: position 260,433 of record NZ_JBHXNK010000005.1, read on the forward strand.
ACGAGCCGGTTCATGGTCATCGCCGCATCCTCGTTTCCCTGCGGGTCGTGGGCCTGATAGCCGACGCACTCACAACCCTTGTCGGCGCCTTTCCCATTGGTCTGCTCCAGCACCTGCTCGACCGGGTCGCCCGTTGAGTCGTCGATCGGTATGACGCCGATCTGCTCGGCGAGCCTCAGCCGGTCGGGGTGACGGTCGACGATCATCACCTTGCTGGCGCCCTGGATCATCGCCGAATACGCCGCCATCAAGCCCACCGGGCCAGCCCCGTAGACCACCATCGAATCGCCGGGCTGCATGTCGGCCAGGCGGGTGCAGTGCCAACCGGTCGGGAAGATGTCCGACAGCATCACGTAGTCGTTTTCTTTGTCCTGGGCGTCCTCAGGCAGCCGCAGGCAGTTGAAGTCGCCGAACGGCACCCGCAGATACTCGGCCTGTCCGCCCCAGAACGGCCCCATCCCGGCGAAACCATACGCGGCGCCCGCCATCTTCGGATCCGGGTGCACCGTCAGGCAGTATGCGGTCAACCCTTCCTCGCAGTTGCGGCAGAAACCGCAACCAATGTTGAACGGCAGACACACCCGGTCCCCGGTCGAGACCTTGACCACCGCATTGCCCACCTCGGCGACGATCCCCAGGTTCTCGTGACCGAGGACCATCCCTGGCTGCAGATCGGTGCGGCCCTCATACATGTGTAGATCCGACCCGCAAATGTTGCTGCTGGTGATTTTTACCAGTACATCGGTCGGCTGCTCAATCCTCGCATCGGGCACATCCTTCACATGAACCTCACGTGGCCCGTCGTACACAAGCGCTTTCATCTCGACACCTCCTGACATGCGGCGTTTCCGGTTGATGCCCGGCGGCCTCAGGCGGTTACATGTGAGCGACCGACCGAACGAATAGTTCTGCTAAGGGCAGGCGACCCGACAGCGCGCGCAACTGCAGAACTTAGGCACACCGCCAGTTTCGCGTCACGGCCAACCAACCAGCGGGTGCATTCCAGGCGTCGCATTCCCTCCTTGAAGTCTCCTCTTTCGGTTCCACGATGGCTAGGGGTTGAGATTGGTTCATTCATTTTGTGGGCTGCTCCTTCCCTCCACCGGTCGATGGTGTGATGCTGGACCCTGTCCACTACCACCTCGAACAGGAGACTCGACATGGCTACCAAGGCGCTGCTGGTCCGACTCGAAGCCAAGCCCGGCAAGGAAAACGCGGTCGAGGAATTCCTCCGATCGGCGCTGCCACTCGTCGAGCAGGAGCCCGGCACGGAGCCCTGGTTCGCGGTACGGTTCGGACCCTCGACGTTCGGCATCATCGACGCATTCCCAGACCAGGCCGCCCGCGAAACACACCTCAATGGGCCGGTCGGCAAGGCCCTCAGCGAACGCGCCGACGAACTCTTCGCTGCGCCGCCCGACATCAGCAACCTCGACGTACTCGCCAACAAGCTCTGAACCACCGACTGGAAACAGCCCGCCCGCAGCTCGACAACTCACGTCGCCCACGCGACCCCGAGTTCTGACACGCGAGTCCGCCGAACCTGTCGGATCCTTGGTGCACAACGACGAGGTGAGCGCAGCCTGATGGTCACCGGGCCGCCACCAGAGTTCCGCGGAACTCGGGACATCCTCCGCGACCGCCATGCTCACCTGGCCAAAGCAACTCAAATCGGCGAGGACACCGTGCGCCAACCCACCCCGTACTTGGCCTGTAATGCCCTGCCAGCCATCCCAGCTCGGGCGTCACGCCGGATTGCGGCATACAGCTCGACCTTCGTCTGACGGGGCAATGGCGACCTTCTTCCGTGCAAGGTTCGGAATGAAGCACACGCATCCTTACACCGCAACCAAGATCACGACGTCAAAATTCGCCGATACGAACATCTCCCGATTCGGACCGACGCTGACATCCACTGATCGGTGACGTCACAGATTACCGAGAGAACCACGTGGACCGACGACGACGGCGGATGACACCCTGACGAGCTGCTCCCCAAGAGTTGGACTGAGAAATCAGTTCCAATCTTTGGGGTGGAGTCCTACTGTGTCTTCCATCACGCGACGGAACGGTTCGGGGTGGTGCCGCGTCCAACCCGTATGTACCGCCGAGTGATGTTGACGCACAGCCGGTATCCGGCACGGCGTAGGGCCAGCCGCGAAATGTGCACTGTTCGGCTCCGATCGAGAATGGGGGACGGTTAGATGTTTCGTACTTTGATGGTTGCGGTCGCAGCGGGAGTGATCGCGACGGCGGGCACTTTGGCCGGGGCTGGGTCAGCGAACGCCAGCCAGGTGTGGGCGGCCTGCGGGATGTCGTCATCGGAAACCAAGGTGGTCGCGACCTATCCACAAGCGCGCCTGCAGTGCGGAACCGCGAACTGGGGGTTCTTCCACATCAAGGCCCGCCACCTCGATGAATGGCAGAACCTGGCCAACATCGAGGGCAAGAACTGGCGTGACATCGCGGATATGGCGATCGAGAAGTCGTTGACCGCCCCGGACAAGAGTGGCCCGGCCGGTGGCAACAAGTACTGCTATTCCGGGCAGATCTACCTGGTCAACCATGTCAACGGGCGGATCGAGAAGACCGTTCAACCCACCGTTATCGTGGGCGGGGACGGAACGATCATCACAGCGTATCCAGGAGGCGGATGCCGTGGCTGACCCCACCATCGAACAGCTGTCCGAGTCGGTCACCATTGCTGGCGCGGACTGGGGAGCGGAGATAGGCAGAGGCCCTCACGGGCGCTTGCAGATCATCCGCCGCCACGGCGAACTCCTCTATACACCCGTGGAATTCGCTGTCACCGACGCTGAGTTGCGGGCCTACTATCGCCGCATCGCCGAGGAAGCCGAGCGGGGTGCGGCACCGGAACCGGCGTGGGAGTGGTGGATGACGCTGATGTCGACTCACCTCGCTGAGGCACTCCACGACCTGGACCGTGAGAAGCGGGCCTGCGTCGTCATCGTCGGTGACACCGGATTCACCGCCACCCCAGTCGATTCCGATGATTGAGTGGGCCGTTCCCCACACCGTTTGAACTCTGTTGCACCGCACGAATGACCTAGCGGTCGATCGGCCTACAGCAGTGGAAGGGGTGGCACCGCGTTCATTTCGCGGGCCACCCCTTCGACGTGTCTCGGCACGGTCAGCGCTAGCCGGAGCGGCGGCGTGCGACCTCATCGAGCGCGGGTCCGAGTTTGCCGCTGATCATGGCGGTCACGTCGGCGTGTGGCTGGTGGCGTCGCACATACGATTTCCGAAGCACCCGGGAGGTGTTGCCGAGCTGATCGGCGACCTTGGTCACGTCGAGCCCGGCCGAGATGCCCTCGGTACCGAGATGTTTGCGCAAGCTATGGGGTGAGACCCCAGCGGGCAGTCCGAGCGCGGCGGCTAGCCGTCGCCATCGTGCGCCCATGCTCTTGAGGTTGCGCGGCCCGCCGTCGTCGAGGTCGAAGAACAACAAGTCCTGCGGCCAGTTCGCGTCGTCGGGGCGTGGCGGCAACGCCAACCGAACCTTCTTCAACCGGCTTATCCGGGCAGCCAACACATCCAGCACCAACTGCGGCAGCTGGACGGACTTGCTGATGAACTTGTCCTGGTTCAGGTCTTCGGCGTCGTGAGCGGTGTAGTCGGTCCACACCTGCGCCGAACCGTCGCGGGTGCGGACCGCGCCACGCGGGGTCAGGATGCCGGTATCGAAATCGATGTCGGATTCACACACACCCAAGGTCTGACCGAGACGCCACCCGGTCGCCGCGACGAACAGCACCCAGTCCGCGACATCGTAGGTATCGCAGAACTGCGCAACGGTGGGCACCTGATAGTTCCGTGCCGGTTTGACCGCGCGGGCATCGAGGGTGGGGCACGGTGCGGTCGAGGTGTACACGCCGATCAGGAGCCGTTCCACGGTCGCGGAATCCATGAACGCGGCACCGCCACGGCGGCGGGAGAAGTTGGACGGTTTCGGCAACAACGCCTCCCGGACAGGGTTGCCCGGTGGCAGTGCCCCGACACGGATGCCGAACCGGAACATCCCCGACAAGATGTTCTCTTTCAGAATGCGTGGCCCGCTGCCGCCGCGTTCGCGGCCGACGTGGTCGAGCATGTCTTCGATGACGGCGGTGTTGATCAGGCCGATCTCGCGGTGGCCGTACTTGGGGATCACGGTGTCTCGCATCATCGGCTCGTAGTTTTTGATCGTCTCCTCGAGCCGTCCGCGTTTGCGGAGATCGCCTTTGTAGGCAGCCCATAGCTGGGACAGGGTGGAGCGCTTGTTCAGCGCGCCCGCCAAGGTGACCGAGGAGTCGATCCATTCCTGGGCGGCGTCGAGGAACGCGCGGCGGGCGCGTTCGCCGGTGCGGTCGGGTTTGGCACGGCCCCGGGTGTCGGTTTCTGGTGGTGATGAGCGGGTGATGCGGCGGTAGTTGCCGTTCCAATCGCGGGGCCGCCCCGATGCCGTCCACACGCCCGGCTGGCCCGGGTGCGGTTTCAGGTTCGGTTCGGGGACGCTGCCCGGGTCCAGTCCCGGGCGGCCTCGTTTATTCTGTTCCATGCCTCTATTCCTCTGATGGGTTGTGGGGTGCTGGCCTCCGCCGCCCGATGCTGCTAACAACGGGACAAACCGGCGGAGGCCGAGCTTGATCAGGCGGCGGTCGTGCCCCCGCGCTGGGTGTTTTGCTCCTGGTCGGCGATCCAGGCTTCGACGGCGGTGCGTCGGTAGACGACTTTGCGGCCGAGGGAGAAGCAGGCGGGCCCGTATCCCCGGTGTCGCCAGTAGCGCAGGGTCCCGACCGAAAATCCGTACTGCAGTGACAGTTCAGCGGTCGTGAGCCAGTCGTGTCGCCGGGTGTTGTCATGTGAGCTGGCATCGAGGGGTTCGTTGTCAGTCATTCGGAGTCCTTCCTGGGAGAATTGGTGAGCGGGGTTGTTGTGGGCCGGTCGACACGGGTGGGGTCCGGGTCTATCAACGCTCCGTAGCGGCCGAGACGTCAACTACCTTCTCGCGCACCGTTTCTGCCGTTGCCTGCGTCGATATCGGTGTCGGCGGGGCCGATCGGCCGCTAGCGCGGCCAGCGGCCGATTCAGGGCCGGATGCGGTTCCAACGGTGCGGGCGGACCCGCGCGTGCCGGGTGGTTGGGTCGCCCGCACCGTGACGGGGCGGGTTGGTGTTCGATCGCGACGGGACACGTCGAACCCGGTTTCAGGCGGCGCGGTTGTCGGGCATCACCTCTTCCTGCCCGGCGACGTCGATGTCGTCCTCGCCGCGGCGGCCTCGAGCGGTCGTATGCTGGTTGGGTTCGGTGAGCGGTGACAGCGGTGGCGCGGCATCGATGTCGATGTCGGTGTCGAGTTCGGCGCTGCTGGAGGCGATTTCACCGGGATCGGTCGTGATGATCGCGTTCTCCGTGGCGGACGCCAGAGATCCGAACACCGCCCGATCACCGCCGACCGCGAGGAGACCGCTTCCCCTCGCTGCCGAGACCAGGAACTGCTGTTCCCCTTCGGAAAGGTGGAACGCGGTAGCGACCTCGTCGATAGCTTGAGGGGCCTGGCGCAACAGGATCTGGGTCGCGGCGTTGGACACGATCGCACGACCCAGCTCGGTCGAGCACACATCGGCGCAATCCTGGGTAGCCACGGTCAGCCCGGCCCAGTGCTTGCGGAAACTCTTGGCCGCCTTGAACAGAAACCGAGCCCCGGCGGGTTGGCTCAGCAGCAGCCACCCTTCGTCCACGGTGATCATCCGGGGCCGCCGCAAACCCGGGTGCGACACCCTCCGCCACGTCAGGTCCAGCACGAGCAGGGTGCCGATCGTTTTCAGCTCCTCGGGAAGTTCCCGTAGCGAGAACACGATCAGCCCACCGTCAGGATCGGTGGTGGTCGGCCCGTCCAGCAGGGCTCCGTAGGCTCCGCCGTCGACGAACGGATGCAGCCCGGCGGCCAGCTCGGCGGCGGGCGCGCCCATCCGGCTTAGTTGCTCGCGCAGTCCGCTCAAGGTGGGGGCGGGACGGGTCCAGGTAGCCGGGTCTTCGAAGATCCCCGCAGCGGCGTAGGTCGCCGTCAGCGCGGAGTCCAATGCTGTTCTCTGCGCGGCGTTCTGCTCACCGAGCAGAACCTGGATCAGCGTATGCAGGAACAACTTGCGGCGAGTGAGCGCATCGGGCGGAGCGCTGCGGCGTCCGTCGTCTCGGGTGTGGATTTCCAGGTCGAACGGGTTGAGTCGAACGCCGGGAGCGCCGAGGCGGATGTTGGTGCCGCCGACAGATTCGGCGAGGCGGCGGTATTCGTCTTCGGGATCGATCACGATCTGTTCGATCCCCCGATAGAGCGAGCGCAGGATCTCGGTTTTGACCAAATAGGACTTACCCGCACCGGACCGGCCGAGGATCACCAGGTTGTGGTTGTGAGCTTCGGGGGCGAAGCGGTCCACGAACAGCAACCCTGCGGCGGCGTCGCGGCCGTAGAGCACCCCGTGCGGGCGCGCGGCCTGCGCGGGATCGGCGGCGGGTAGCTGTGGGGAGTCGAACGGGAACGCTGCGGCGAGGGCGGTGGTGTCGAAGGTGCGCTGGACTCCGATCAAGTCTTGGCCCAGCGGCAGGGTGGTGGCCCAGGCTTGAGCGGCTCGGTAGGACAGGGTGCAGGTGTCCACGAGCAGGCTGGCCGCCAAGGCCCGCACGGCGGCGACCTCGTCGGCCAGTTCGGCCTCGGATTCGGCGTGCACGCTCAGATACACCCCGACGCGGAACAACCTGGCCTCGGCACGCGCGACCCGGGCGGACAGGTCGGCGGCGTCCTCCACCGCGACATCGACCTGCGGGTCGGTCAGACGGCCTCGGCTCGTGTCGTGCATCCGGGAGGACTCGAGGCGTGCTTGCTGGCGGCGCAACCGGGTGGCGGCGGTGACCGGGTCGACGGGGTCGATGTGGATAGCGACCTCGACCCTCCCAGGATGGGAAAGCAGCGGTGCGAGCCAGCCCGCCGTCACTTCCCTCGGATATCCGGTGACTGCGAGAGTCTGGGTCCAGTCGGAGCCGATTTCCAGATGCCGGGTGCCGATCGTCAGCGATTCCGGCGCGAACCCGGCCTCGCCGGTGAATGGGTCGATGTCTGTGGAGTCGGGGTGGGTGGTGATGATCGCCGAGGGCACGGCGATGTCGGCGGCTGCCGAGACGAGACCCTCGGGATTGGTGCAACTGGTCAGCACGGCCGTGGCTTGCGTGTCGTCGAGCGCTGTGACCGAGATACCCAGTGGGGCCAGGACATCGGCGGCCTCGTTCATGCGGCGCTGTAGCCGTGACTCGGCACCTCGGCGCGCGGCGGCCGAGGGCGCGCGCCGTGCCCGGCCACGTCCGGGCAGCCTGGCCCGGGACCGGGTGGTGGCAAGGCCCTCGGCTGGTTCTCGCCAGATCAGCAGCACCTGGCGGTGGGTCGGGTTCTCCGCTGCGGCCAGCGCGGTGAGGTGGTCGGCGTGGTCGAGAGCGGCAGCGGCCAGATCCGGTGACATCTGCGCTGCGGCGGTGTGCAGGCCGGTGATGTGTTCGGTCAGGTCCAGCCGCGCCGAGCGGACGAGGATCTGGACGGGTTGGCGCAGGGTGTGTAGCCATCCGGCGAGTTGCCCGACGAGGCTGTCCTGTTCGGTCGGGGTGCGTAGGGACAGGTTGAGGGTGCCCGCGACCGCGACGACCGCGAGCCCGTCGGTGCCGAGGTCGATCACCCCGACACCGCCGCTGCCGCTGCCTGTGACCGACTCCGGCAACCGTGCCGCCTGCGCGGTCAACGCCGCCGGAGCGGGCGGCCGGGGCCGGGATCGGGTGGCGCGGTCGGTGATCCACCTCGGCGCCTGGGCCCTGGCGTTGTCGCGCGATGCCACGAGGTGGCGTGGGCGGAGACGGTGACGGATCGCGGCCATAAGCAGCAGGTCGGCCGAGAGGCCGTCGCGGCGGGTCAGAATCGCGACGGTGACGACAACCGCGATCGGAGTGGCGACGACCAGGAAGATCGGGGGCGAGATCACCGCTCTGGTCGCGAGCCATGCCGAGTACAGCAGTAGTCCGGTGGTGGCGAGGACCGCGACCTGGCGGATGGTGAACGGTCCCAGGATCCGGTCGCTGCGCTCGACATCGGCGGGAATGCGCACGATTGTGCTCATCGCAGTGTTCCTCCTCGGGGTGCGCGCGGCGCGCGGCGGCGCACGGGCAGGTCGGGCATCGGCAGGTGTAGTTGCCGCCCGGCCGCGCGCACCGGCGCGGGCGTGGGTGGTGGGGGTGAGATGGTGGGCGGCGGTGCGGGTTTGACCCGGGTCACTGGGAATGGCAGCGGGTACTGGCCGCTGCGTGTGGGCCGGATGCGGGCATAGGGATCGTCCGGTGGAGGTTCCTGGAAATCGAAGGTGAGCTGTTGTGGCAGACGCCGAGGAGCCGCTGGCTCGGGTGCTCGTGCCGGTTGCGGTGGTGGCGAGGGCCTTACCCGGCGCACCGGGATCGGCAGCGGGTACTGACCACCGGCCCCGGGGCGGATACCCCGATAGGGGTCCGGCGGGGTGAAGTCGAACGCGAGTTGGCGTCCACGCGGTGTCCGCGCCGCGCGGGCCGGGGCCGCACTGGTCGAGGCGGCCGGGGCCGGGCCCGGTCGCCGCCGGACTCGGCGCACCCCTTCCAGGGGAAGCATCAGTTGCCCGTCACGAGTGGCGCGCACCCGCGCGTACGGGTCCGGGGGCCCGGATGGGGTAGCGGACCGCTCACGCGGCGCGGCGGCACGCCTGCTCCCAGATGAGGTGCCTTTGAGTAGCCCGAGGGTCTTGTAGGCGAGGTAGCCGCGTGCGATCGACCCGGCGAAGCTGCGGCCCTGGCCGATCTTCATGACCGACAGCAGCCAGAACGGGGTCTTGATCAACACCCCCATCAGCGCCAGCGCCACGATCAGGTTCACGATCCCGTTGGCGTTGGGGCCGAAGATCTCCCATCCGCCCGGGGTGAGGAACACCCGCAACGCCGTCACCAAGGTCAGCGATTGGACGACTTGGATGGCCAGGCACGCGGCGAACGAGCGCCACCACCACCGCGCCACCGCCTCTAAACCGGGCAGGCCGTGGCACATCAACGCCAACGGTGCCGCCACGATCAGCAAGATCGTGATCGCGACCCGCACCACATAGGCGATGACCAACACGACCAGCATCACCACCAGCGCGAGCATCAGCACCAGCCCGAAGCTCTGACTCTGGGCACCGGTCGTGGCCAGCTCGGTCAACCCCGCCGCCGCCGAGTCGGAGTCGAGTCCGTCACCGGCCACAGCGGCGGCGAGGGCGTTGGCGAAGCCGATCGCGGTTGTGGCGATCACCATGCTCATCGCCCCAGCGATGAACCCGACCACCAGCCGAGGTGCGAGTTCGCGCATCGACCACTGTGTTTGCAGGGTCTCGCGCAGCATCAGCAGCACCCCGGCCGCCATCACCAGCAACACATACAGGGCGGTCATGAGTTCCCATGACTGGTTCCACAGCACCCCGATCTGAGGAATCTGCCCGGGTTCCGGTGTGGTGAGCAGGGTCTCGGAGAGCAGCCCGAGCAGCGGGTCGAGCGCGGAATCAACGATCCGCTGGAAGAACCCGTCGATCGCCTTCTCCACGCACCCGGAGATGTTGGAGACCCCGCACTCGGCCGCGCTCGGCCCCGACCGCGGCGAGCCGGTATCACCAGGGGTGGGCGAGGCCGGGGTCGTCGGGACGGCGGTCGTGGTCGAAGGTGGGGTCACCCACCTCGACGGCGGGGTGGTGGTCGGTGCCGGTGTGCTCGGTGTCGGAGTCACCGGGACGGTCGGGGTCGTGGGTTGTGCGGCGGCACCGACCGTGCCGGTGAGCGTGATCAGTAACGCGACGAGCACCGACGCTGCGATACCCGCAGCCTTGCGCAGCGCTCGCGATGTCCTCGGCGCGGAGCGGGTCTGGAGCGGAGCGCGCATTGTCAGGCCCCGACAATAGATTTGAGGACGGCGACGACCACCGGTGCGAGCATCGCCAGCGCGTAGCCCAGGCACGCGGCGCGGAAGGCGGTCTTGGCCTTCTCCGTCTCGGCGGGATCGCCCGCACCGATCAGGTACCGGGCACCGGCCACGGTCAGGCACACCGTCGCCAGCCCGGCGAGGATGCCGATCAGCCAATTGTGGATGTTGTCGAGCACCTGATCCAGCGACGACGCAAGCGCCAATACCGACGGCTCCGGCGGTGCGGCCGAGGCCGATCCGGCTACCAGTGCGAGCAGCGCCGCTGTCACACCGAGCACGAGCAGGATCTTCGACCACCGCCGCCGGAGTACACGACGGGTGGCGTGCGCCGGTGCTGTCTGGGCGGGGTGGAATCGGTTCGCGTTCATGCCGCCACCTGCCCGTGCTCGGTGCTCGACGGTGCCGGTGCCGACGAGGGCTGATTCGGCCGGCGACCTCGCCGCGGCAAACTCCTCGCACCAGCGGGTGCGAGTGCGAGCACTGCGTGGGCTTCGACCGGGCTCGTGGGGCCCGGGTTGTGCCGGGCGCGTTCGGTCAACCAGGCCGACAGTGCGCGCTCGGCGCGGCGGCGTCGTTTGCGTAGCGCCCACACCGACTGCTCGCGTTCGGTGGCGAGTGAGGTCAGCGAGCGGCGTTGCCATCGCGAGACCGCGATCAACTCCGCCGCTGTCTCGGTGATCACCCCAGCCGCGATGGCCGCAGCGAGCACGGTCTCGGGGTGGCCGGGCGGGGACACCATCACCCACGCCTGCTCCCCGATCGGGCCGAGATCACGACCGATGTCAGCGACCGATACCACGCCCGACTCCTGCCGGTGTGCCGTCGCGGCGGCGCGGTAGACCGCCCACCGCAACCGAAGCAACACCCACGGCCGTTCCAGATCAACCCGTGGCAGATGGGCGAAGAACCCCGTCAGAACCTCGGACTCGATGTCCTCGCGACGGGTGCTGTACGAGGTCGCGAACGTGCTCGCCGTCTTGGCCAGCATCGGCTCTGCCAAGCAGGCGCACACCAGCGTCGCGTCCTGGCCGTATGCGCGGGAGCGCTCGATCAGCCACACCCAGATCGCGTCGACCTCGTCGAACGGTACCGCCGGATCGCGCAGCCGATCACGCAACTCGTTCCACGACTGCACCGGGTTTCCGGTAGCGCCCGTTGTTGGTGCGGGTCGCGGATCGGTGGGCAACGGCTGTGCGGTGATCCGGTCGAAACTCGACCGCACCACCGCCAACGGCGAGGTCGAAGGCCCGCTCGATTCCGGGTATTCGACCAATTCTGAATTCGTCACGATGACTCCTGCTCGGTGAAATGAATTCCGACCTCACAAGGACACCGAAGACCCACACCCAAATCGCACCCAAACCACACCCGAACAACCCCCAAACCACACCCGAAACACACCCAAAACATATCCGGCACGATTCAGCGAATTTCGGGCACACGCCTGGACCTGCTGACCTGCACGAGCCACCGGTGTATCTACCAGCGAAGGTGTACCGGCGGGTGTGGTTTGGGTGTGATTCGGGTGTGGTTTGGGTGCGTTTTGGATGCCTTCCGCAACCATTCCGTCACGCGGTCAAAAATTCTTTTGAAAAGTTTCTTTCGACGTCTGGGCGATTGCGATCCGGGCGCTGATCGCGCACGCAGGGAATTCTTCGAAATTGGTGGAGGTGTGTCCCGAAATCGGATTTCTGACGGCAGTAGATAAGTACACAGTTCTCTCTCACCGTCAGGAGACGCGATGTCCGCGAATTCCCCTCAGCGCCGCCCCCGCTCAGCTACCTCGCCCACCGGAGTGCCGATCCCCTCGACCCTGTGGGCCCTCGGTGCCGATCGGCTCGACCCCGAGGGCCGCTGGCCCGCAGCGATCGTTGCCCGCACCGTCGGTGAGTTCTCCGCTCCCGGTTCGCGAGTGTTGTTGATCGACTGGCCCGCCCCGACCGCCCGAGGCAATCTGCGGGTGCCCGCGCCGGACACGGCAGCGGCAGTCGCGGCGATCCGAGACCTCGACCGCGACAGCAGCGACGCGCCCGACAGCGGTGAATCAGTCGATCTCGTTATCGCGAGTCTGCTGGGCGACCCTCTCGATCCGGTGCGGGCTGCCGAGTACATCACCGCGCTCGCGACCGAGGCGATGGCGATGGGCGCGCTGCTGGTCGTGCTCAGCCGCTGCCGCCACAGCGAGCACGGGGTTCTGCTCGACCCGGCCAGTTCGGTCATCCTCGCCGCCCAGTCCGCCGATCTGCTCTACCTCCAGCACATCATCGCCGCACCGGTCACCGGCGACACCGTCACCGCCGCCCCGCCCGCCGACCCGACCGCGCCGGGCCTGGCGCGCCACGTCGTCGCCCACACCGACGTCTGTGTGTTTCTGCTGCCCGAACACGGCTGACCCCGCGCCCCGTCTCGCCGACCTCGCTGCCCGATCAATCGATCCCGTGAAGGACAACTCGATGTCTCTGCACCCCGCCACCACACCCGCCGACTCCGCTACCGCCGCACAGCCCACCGCCGCCGACGTCGCCGTGTCGGTGTGGGCAACCGCCCAGCACGCCCCTGCCGCGCAACGACGGGGCCGCTATCACCCCGACAGCACCGCGCACCCGGCCAAGATGTTCCCCGCGATCGTGCAACACGCGGTCGAGACCTACACCCGGCCCGGGGACCTCGTTCTCGACCCTATGTGCGGGATCGGCACCACCCTCGTCGAATCGCTACATCTCGGCCGCCGCGCGGTCGGCGTCGAATACGAAACCCGCTGGGCCGAACTGGCCCGCACCAACATCGGGCTCGCCCGCGAGACGGGCATCGATCTCGACGGAGCCGTCTACACCGGCGATGCCCGCAAACTGCGCGACCTGATCCCGGCGGAGTTGCGTGGGCAGGTGGATCTGGTGATCACCTCCCCGCCCTACGGCGACTCCCTGCACGGCCACGTCCGAGCCAACGGCAAGCAACCAATACGCAAGGTGAACCACCGCTACGGCGCGGTCCTCGACCGAGGAAACCTCGCCAACGTCGGCCTCGGTCGCCTGCTCTCGGGGTTCACCAAGATCCTCGCCGGTGCCGCCGAATACCTCGCCCCGGGCGGGCATGTCGTGATCACCGCCCGACCCTGGCGTCAGCACGCCGAGTTGGTGAACCTACCCACGCATTTGTTCACCTGCGCCGAGCTGGCCGGGCTGGTCCCGGTCGAACGATGCGTCGCGCTGCTGGGCCGCCTGACCGAGGGTGAGCTCGTCGCGCGTTCGAGCTTCTTCCAGCGCGACTTCGTCGTCAAACAACGCGCTGCCGGGCTGCCGATGCACCTGATCGCGCACGAGGACGTAGTTGTGGTCCGCAAGCCGGATGCGGCGGCTGCCTCGATCGATCGCCGTGGTGCTCGCGGGCGCTTGCCGTACGGTACCGGCTCGTTCTGGGGTAGCAGCGATGCGGCCGGGCCCGGGTCGGTGGCGGCGTGAGCATCGCCCTCACCAACCCCGAGCAGGGGTGGTTGGGGCGGGCGCTGCTCGCCCCAGCCGCGACCCTGCGCGACCTGACCGCAGGGATCGAGGCCAGCTTCTCGTCCTTCACCGCTGTCGCGGTGCTGTTCGCGGCGAGCGCTGTGCTCGCCGCGGTGCAGGGCCTCCAGTGGCTACGTCGGCGCCGGCTGAGTGCGTGTGCTCGCCAGATCACCGTGCTCACCCCGCCCGAGGTCGACGCCAAAGGCGCGCTCGCGTTCTGGGCGCACCTGATCGGGCAGCTGCGCCCGGCTTGGGCGCGGGTGCTGTGGGGGCAGCCGCATCTGGGGTTCGAGTACACCGTCACCCCGGAGGAGGGTGCCGCGATCCGGCTCTGGGTACCCGGCGCGATCCCACCCGGGTTGATCGAACGCGCGATCGCCTCGGCCTGGCCCGGCGCGCACACCGACACCCTCACCCCCGCCCGGCCGCCGCTACCGGCCCCGGCCGAAGGCGTCCGGCGGATCGTGGCCGGAGGCGAGCTACGGCTCGGGCGGCGCGAGGGTTTGCCGTTGAGTACCGATCACTCCGGTGATCTCGTGCGCGACCTGATCACCGCCGCCGACGAGCTCGCTCCCGGCCAAGCGGCGTGCGTGCAGATCCTCGCCCGGCCGGTCACCGGCCGCCGCGTCTCCCGAGCCACCCGTGCCGCGGCGAGCACCGGTATCTCGGCAGGGATCCTGATGGGGCTGCTGCGCGAGGCGCTGAACCTGCTCACCCCCGGCACCATCACCGCAAGACCAACCCGGACTGGGGGTGTCAGCGACGGCCGAGGCAGCGACCGCCAGGCCGTGATGGAGTACAGCGCCGCCGCCCGCGCGGCGGCAGCTAAAGCGCGTGGCGCGCACTGGGAAACCGTGGTGCGGTATGCCGCCTCGATCCCGGTCTCCGACGATCCCGACGACGCCAACCCGGCAGCGCAGGCGCGAGCGGTGGCACGCGGGCGGGCCGACGCTCTGGCCACGGTGTTCGGGGCCTGTACCGATCACAACTTCTACCGGCGACGTCGCCGCCTGCGCTTGGCGGCGCTGATCCGGCAGCGGCGTCTCGGGCGCGGGGACGTGCTGTCGGTACCGGAGTTGGCGACGATCGCGCACCTGCCCACCGACACCGGGCTGCCCGGCCTGCAACGGGCCGGAGCCCGCGCGCTGTCTCCTGCCCCGGAGATCCCCGTCGGCGGCGAGTTCACGAAACCGCTGGGGATGGCCGACACCGGAACTCGCCGCCCGGTCGCGGTCAAGATCTCCGACGCCCGCCATCACCTGCACATCCTCGGCCCGACCGGTGTCGGCAAGTCCACCCTGCTCGCCCGCACGATCCTCGACGACGCCGACGCCGGGCGCGGGGTGATCGTCATCGACCCCAAAGGTGACCTCGTCACCGACGTCCTATCGCGATTGCCCTCCCGCATGGCCGATCGAGTGGTGCTCTTCGATGCCGACTCCTCCGCCCCGCCACCGTGCGTGAATCCCCTCGACATCGACCGGATCGGGCGCGCGGGAATGGATCTCGCCGTCGACAACCTCGTCACGGTCTTCCACCGGATCTTCCACCAGTGGTGGGGGCCACGCACCGACGACATCATGCGCGCCAGCCTTTTGACTCTGTGCGCCCAGCCCGGCACCGCCACCCTGGCCGACCTCCCCCGGCTTCTGACCGAGCCCGCGTTCCGCGCTCGGGTCACCCGCACCACCAAAGACCCCGTCCTGCGCGGGTTCTGGGACAGCTACGAAACCCTCTCCGACACCGGCCGCGCGCAGCTCACCGGACCGTTGTTGAACAAGCTCCGGGCGTTCCTGTTGCGCCCGTTCGTGCGCGCCGCGATCGCGGGCGGACCTTCGACGGTCGAGTTCGCCGACATCCTCGACAACGGCGGCATCTGCCTCGCGCGATTGCCGAAAGGTTCCCTCGGAGAAGAAACCTCGCGCCTGGTCGGGTCGCTGTTGGTGGCGCGCACCTGGCAGGCGGTGACCGCGCGGGCCCGGGTTCCCGCCGCCGACCGGCCCGACGCGGCGCTGGTGCTCGATGAGGCCCAGAACTTCCTCAACCTGTCGACTCCGATCGAGGACATGCTCGCCGAAGCCCGAGGTCTGCGCCTGTCGCTGCTGCTGGCGCATCAGAATCTCGGCCAGCTCTCGCGCGAACTGCGCGACGGGATCTCGGCCAATGCCCGCAACAAGATCGTGTTCGCGGTGTCTCCCGATGATGCCCGGGATCTGGCCCGTCACACCGATCCGTGGTTGTCCGAGCACGACCTGTCCCACCTGGACGCCTTCCACGCCGCCGCGCGGCTGCTGGTCGACGGACGCAACGCGCGCCCGTTCACTCTCGCCACCCGGCCCCTGGACCCGCCGATCCCGGGCCGCGCCCGTGAGATCGCCGCCGCTGCCCGCGCACGCCTCACCACACCGGCACGCACACCCGAACCCAGCGCCGGGCCGGTCCCCGACCCGGGCGAGCGGCCAGATCCCGCACGGCCAGACCCTCGCCAGCCCTAGGAACGCCACCCGCCCTGTCCGAGAAAGGTTGCCGCACTGATGATCTCCCCAGCCGACCGGCAAGCAGACCGACGAGCACCCCGCCCCGAGCCCCGCACCACGCGACCCCGCCCGGTCGAGACCACCGCGCTCGTGGCGCGGCTGACCGAGCGTGACCGCTGGATCCTGCGGATGCTGCACGAGCACCGCGTCCTGACCACCAACCAACTCGCCACCCTCGCCTTCCCCACCCCGGCTCTCGCGTTGCGTCGCCTGAGCCTGCTGTACCGCTACGGCGTCCTGGAACGGTTCCGGCCCTTACGAACCCGGGGCAGCGCACCGGTGCATTGGGTGCTGGCCCCGGCCGGAGCGACCGTGCTCGCCGCGGAGGCCGGGATCAGCGTGCGTGAGCTCGGCTACAACCATCAGCGGACCCTCGCCGTCGCTCACAGCCTGCATCTGACCCACACCCTCGGCGTGTCCGACTGGTTCGCCACCCTCACCGCCCACCCACCCCGCGACGAACACGGCGAACAAGCCCAAGTGCAGGCGTGGTGGTCACAGACCCGCTGCCAACGCCTGTGGGGCGACCTCGCACGACCGGACGCGTTCGGCCGCTACACCCACGCCGAGACCACCCTCGATTTCTTCCTCGAATACGACCTCGCCTCCACCACGTTGAGCCGGGTCGCGGCCAAGCTCCACGGCTACAGCGAACTGGCCCGCACCACCGGCGTCATCACCCCGGTCCTGCTGTGGGCTCCGACCATGCTGCGCGAAGCCAACGCCCGCGATGCCCTGCGCCACACCTGGCAACGCCTACCCGACCCCCATGCGGTGCCCATCGCCACCGCCGCCACCGAACTCCTGCGCCCGAGTCCCGAGGCCAGCCCCGCCGATCAGGTGTGGCTACCGCTGGACACCGACACCGACCGCAAGCGCCTGCACGAACTCACCACCGTCTGGCCCCAACGAACCCCACCAGCCACCAGCGTCGACACCGAGCAAACCTCGACACCGCTGAACGGGCTCATCATCCTCGCCCCACCACCACCGCGCCCCCCGGCCTCCGAATTCTGGTGAGACAGCAATGCTGGTCAAAACACTCGGGGCAGGCTACGCGGCGTTCGTGTTCTTCGTCGTCGTGATCGCCTCCGTGGTCACGACGGTCGTCGTGTTCGACCAATCGCTGACCGCGCCCGCCCCGGGGACGGCGAGCGGCGGGTCGGCTCCGAGTACCGAAGCCCAACAAGACATCCCGGCCGAGATGCTGGTGCTGTATCAGGCTGCCGCCGGTGATTGTCCTGGGCTGGACTGGTCGGTGCTCGCCGCGATCGGCAAGATCGAGACCGACCACGGCCGCTCGCACCTTCCCGGAGTGTCGTCGGGGGAGAACAGCTCGGGAGCCGGTGGGCCGATGCAGTTCCTGGCCCCGACCTTCGACTCGGTCACCGCCCGCCATCCTCTTCCTGCTGGTGGTGCGAGCCCGCCCTCGCGCTACAACCCCTCCGACGCAATCCACGCCGCCTCGTTCTACCTCTGCGACTCCGGCGCACCCGAGGACATGTACGCGGCGATCTTCGCCTACAACCACGCCGACTGGTACGTCAACCAAGTCCTCGCCCAAGCCGCCCGCTACCGAGCCACCAACACCTCCGGCGGCGACTGCGCGACCGCCTCACCACCGAACCCGACTGCCGCGCAGGTGATCTCCTTCGCCTGTGCCCAACTGGGCCTGCCGTATGTGTGGGGCGGCAACGGGCCCGACGTCAACGGCGGCTGGGACTGCTCCGGACTCACCCAAGCCGCCTACCGCGCCGCCGGAATCTCCATCCCGCGCACCACCTACGACCAGGTCCACACCGGCACAACGGTTTCCGAGAACCAGCTCGCCCCCGGGGACCTCGTGTTCTACGGCACCGCCGCCGACGTTCACCACGTCGGGATCTACCTCGGCGGCGGCCAGATGGTGCACGCCCCCACCTTCAACGAGCCCGTCCAGGTCTCGGCCTACCGCTGGGGAGGTGACGACTACTACTCCGCGATGCGCCCCTCGCCCGCCCAGGACGGCTCCCGCGCCACCCCCTGACCACCCTGCACGAACGGAGAAAGCCCATGCACCACAACCACACTCGAACCGCCCGCCGCGCCGCAAACATGGCACTGTGCGCTGCCGTGGCCGCGACCACCGTGACGGCCGGTGTCGCCGCCGCAGAACCGACACCCGACCGCACCGGGGCACAGTGCCCGCGCTGGACCGCACTGCTGGTACCGGGCAGCTACGAGACAACCCTCACCACCAGCGGGCAGACCACACCCGGGATCCTCGCCCAACTCGGGCAATCGCTGACCACTCGCTACGGCAGCGATATCGAGGTCCGCACGCTCGCCACGACGACGAGCGGTGCAGGTTCGGTGAGCGGAGCAGAACTCACCGCGGCCGTCTCGGGGCTGTGCTCGGACACGCGAGTCGCTTTGGCCGGCTACGGCCAAGGCGCCGAGGTCACCGGCGACCTCGCCACCAGCATCGGCAACAGTAAGGGCCCGATCCCGGCCTCACGAGTCGTGGCCGTCGCGCTCGTCTCCGACCCACGCCGCGACCCGACCACCACCCAGCTCGGCACCCCGGTCACTGGGCAAGGCGTCAGCGGCTCGCGTTCGCAGAGCTTCGGCGAGTTGACCGAGCGGGTTCGCACGCTCTGCCTCGAGGGCGATAGCTACTGCTCGACCACGGCCGAGTCCTCGCCGGTCCTCGCCGCGGTGAGCCGTGCACTCGCCACCGCAACCTCGACCACCTCCACCTCTGCCCCGACCGCCACCGTCTCGCCCACGACCACAGCGAAGGTCCCCACCACCACGACGAGTGCGCCGACCACGACCACCTCGACCGGGCAGCTCAGCGCGTCACAGGTTCTCGCCCAGGTGGTCACCGTTCTCAATGGGCTCGCGAGCTTCACCGCGAACGTGCCCGCCATCATCAACGACCTCGCCCAACTGCCCGGCCTGATCGCCAGCAGCGACGTGCCCGGCCTGCACCGAGTCTCCGGCGACCTCAACAATCAGTTCAACCCCCTGGTCGCGTTGGCCGATGGGCTCGATCTGCGCCTCGTAGCCCTCGCACTGAAGCTGGCCGCACCCTTGGACACCACCGGGGTCGCCATGATCGCCGCCGAGATCGTCGGTGTCCTCGCAGGTCTCGATATCTCCCGTATCGCCACCGACATCGGCCAAGCCCAAGAGATCGCCTGGACCGCCGCCGAAACCCTCGCCAAGGGCGACCCCGTCGCCGCGTTCCTGGCGCTGACCGGGCTGGCACCGATCGCCGCCGACCTGCTCTCGGCCACCGCCAGCGCGTTCACCGGGACCGGATTCCCTACGCTCACCCAGACCTACAACACCGCCACCACCGCCGGGGCGGGCACCACCGGCACAGGCGTTCCGGCCCCCCAGAACAGCGACACGGCCGTGTTCGACGCCACCGGCTACGAAATCGCCGCCACAGCGTTGACCGACTGGATCGTCGGGGCTATCGACCGCAGGAAGTAGGCCCGCACCGACCCCCGCAGCGCACAGCAAATGGCCGGTGGTGGCGCGCGAAAACCACGGGCCCCCCCCCCCCATACATAGGTAGGCCGGGGGGGGGGGGAA
>NZ_JBHXNK010000005.1:280076-303177 GCF_042719755.1 Nocardia sp. NPDC058519
CATAGCCCCCGCCGCGCCTCGGACGGAAGCCACCCTCACAGCGACCCTCACCTCCCCGCTGGCCCCCTCCGAAGCGGGGGCCACCACCGGCCATTTCAGTCGGTAGCCGGGGTCAGGAGATCAGGGGCGGCACTGCGGGCGGTGTGAACGCGCCCGGGGCACCGGTCGAACGGAACCGCCAAAACGGCAACACATTCCGCATCACGTCGGACACCGGGGCCGGGGTCACCTCGACAACCGCTCGTGCGGCGCTGTCGGCATTGGCGTAGGTGTTGCCGACCAGCGGCCCCGACAGGATCCGCACCGAACCGGTGTACGGGAAGAAGTCGCCCTCGGTCCGGTAGAGCCGGTAACGCAGGACCACCGGCACCCACGGCACCAGAGCGGGTTGCACCGGCGAGCTGAGCTCACGCACGGCCTCCGCTGCGATGTCGCGCCACAGTGCGAGGCTGTCGGGGGCCTGTCGGGAGTTGGCGAACACCTTGTGCAGGGCAGAGGCCAGGATGGCAGGGGTGGGAGTTGTGTACATGGTCGAGCACCTTTCTCAGCAGATACATTGAGAGGCGCGGTGTCGGACTCCCCGGAGCTAAGGACTCCGGGGATTCCGGCATCGCCCCGATTGTCAGGACGCGAGGGTGAATTTCTTGGGGGCCGTACCGGTCTGGCGAGCGGTCTCGTCCTTGGTCAACTTGACCAGGGCGTTGTGGACCGCGCCGCTGGACCGGTCGAGGGCCTTACCGATCTGGTGTGGGGTGAACTCCTTTCCTGGGTTGTCGCGCAGGTAGTCCTCGACCTGGCCGCGCAGCGCACCGGCGGGCAGCCGCTCCGCCGTCGACTCCGCGTCGGCCGCTGCCGGTTCGGCGGGCGGTGCCGGTGCCACCGGGGCCGGGTCGGCGGGATCGTCGCCCGTGGGGGCAGCTGCCGCCGTTTCCGGCGCGCTGTCCGGCGCGGGGTCGGCCGGTGCCGCCTCCTCGGCGGGGTCGGTCGGGTCCGGGGTGGCCGGTTCCAGCGAAACAGGCTCCGGCGCAGTAAGTTCCGGTGCGGCAGGTTCCGCTGAGTCGGGCGCCGCTGAGTCGGGTTCCGGGGTCACCGGTTCCGGTGCGGCGGGTACTGCCGGGCCGGGTTGCGGGTTGACCGGTTCGGGGGTGGCGGGTTCGGTCGCGGCCGGTTCCGGGGTGGCCGGTTCCGGTTCGGCGGCTATGGGTCCGCCCGGTTCGGTGGCGGGTTCGGGCGCGGCCGATCCAGCGGTGAACCAGGTTTTGGCGGCCCGGGGCGTTTCCGGGTCGGTGTAGGACCGCACGGCACGGGCGGATTCCCACCCGGTCAGCAGACGGCGGGCGGTCGACACCGCGATCCCTGCCGTGTCCGCCAGCGCGGCGGTGGTGCTGCCGGGGTTGGTGCCCAGCGCGGCCCACAATGCCCGGTTGGCCTGTTTGCGCAGTACGGGCACCACAACCGAACCGTGTTCCGGGGCCGGGGCGGCCGTTTCCGGGGCGGGCGCGGCCGGGGCCGTGGGCGCGGTGTCGGTGTTCTTCTTTTTGGACATGGGGGGATTCCTTCCAACAGTGGGTTTCGGTGAATTCGTGTTGTCCCGGTCGGGACGGAATGCCATTCCGGTCGGGGCGAATTCCCCGGGGGGTCGGTGGGCATTCCGGTTCTATGGACGCTCGATGCGGTGTGCGATGTCAAGCGGAACGTGAAAACAAGTTCCGGCCCCGAATTCCTCTCTTCCATTTCCGGAATGCCAACAGCACGAGAGACATCCCAGGAGGTTGAATGTCAAGCAGCGAGCTTCTCGGGAGCCTCGGGCCATGCCGTCTTTTCGTCATAAAGGGTGCCGGTTTTGAGGCAGCCATGAAGGACGCCGACGAGTCGATTGGACAGTTGACGCAGCGCGGCGTTATAGCCGCAGCCGCGGTCTCGTTGCTTGTTGTAGTAGGCCCGAGCACCGGGAGACCCCACCAGTGCGCTCCGCGCCTGACCGGCCAGCGCGTCGATAAGCCGGTCGTTGTGCACGAACCGCGCCAGGGTGACCTTCTTCTTCCCCGACGCGCGAGTGATCGGGGAGGTTCCCGCATAGTTCTTTCGCGCCTTCGCTGTGGCGTAGCGGGTCGGGTCGTCCCCGAATTCTGCGAGCACCCGGGCACCGAGGATTGTCCCAAGGCCGGGTTGGGACAAGATGATCTCAGCGGCCGGGTGCTGACCAAAATGGGCATCGACCTGCTCAGCGAGCGCCTTGATCTGAGTATTGAGCACGCCCAGGACAGCCAGCAACGCGTGAACAGACGCGGCGTATGCCTGGTTGACGGTCTCGGGCTGGCCGAGGTGGCCGGCGCGCAACGCGGACTGAATACGCGCGGCCTTGTCGGCGATATTCCTGCGACGAGCCCGCTTCAACACGGCGCTGATCTGCGCGATCGACAATTTGGCGGCCTGGGCGGGGGTCGGCGCTTTCGCGAGGAGTTCCAGGCTGTCCGCTGCATCGAGGTCGTCGAAGGCTTCCAGAGCCGCAGGAAAGTAGTCCAGCAGCGCGTGCCGCAAACGCTGGGTGTGGCGGGTGCGTTCCCAGATCATCGTCTTATGGATGCGCGTCACCACCTTCACCGCCTCAGCCCGGGCAGAATCGCCCGCGACCGGCCGCAGCTCGTGCGCATGGGTGCGGACCATGTCCGCCAGCATGTGGGCGTCCGCAGCGTCGCTTTTGGCACCCGAGACACCGAGTCGGTCACGAAACCTCGATGCTTGCAGCGGGTTTACCGCCAGCACCGTGTATCCGGCAGCGACCAGAGCCCCGACCCAGGGGCCGCGATCAGTCTCGATACCGATCACTACCTCGACATCGTCGGCATTCTCGCCGACCAGGTCCCCAATCAGCGTGTGGAACTTCTCCATCCCGGCCACCCCCTCGGGCAGCCGTGCCCTTCCCAGCCGCGACCCGGCGGCATCCATCACCTCGACATCGTGATGGTCTTCTGCCCAGTCATCACCCACGAACAGTCTCAACAGCACTCCCGAACTCGATCCCGATCACAACTTCGTCGGCAGCCCGCAGGAGAACTATCAGCGACCTAATCAAGCAGTGCTCACGCCCCGGCTACGGCGGCGGGCACGACATCCCAGCAGCGATCAACTCTCCCGGCCCACCGGCAGGGGCACTGTCTCTCGTCAGGACTCGAAGTCCAGGAATTCGGAGTGCTCACCTACCGGTTGGCTACCAACGGTGAAAGTGTGCCGGATGGCTCACTCCCACAACTGATTAGGAATTCGACTCGCGCGCAATTGTTGCGGCAGCGCGAGAGCCACTCGCGCCGACCTCGCCGCGGGCGAGTAGGCGGACCGAGCACGAGGCCGGTCGAGGGTCGCGCCCACTACGAGTCGGCCTCGGCGGGCTGGGTGTCGTCGGCGTCGGCGGATGGTGCGTCGAGCGCCTCGCGCAACCGTCGCCCGCCGCCGGTCAGGTCGTAGTGCACGAGGTGGTCGAGTTCCCAGCTCTCGACGCACTCGACACAAATGGTGTAGCCGTGGTTGCAACGGGAGGGGTTGCCCACCAGCAGGATCCGACCATAAGGGTCCTCGCTATCGCGCAACGTCACCAATACGTAGGCGTTGCCGCTGAGTTTGGCTCCGGGTTTGATCACGCCGTCCTCGTCGTGACTTTTGGTGTTTTTCATCTCGCGCATGAATGTCTCCTGTTCGCGGTTTGGGATCGGATTCGGTTGTGTCGCTGGCAGGTTCATCGAGTCAGGTGTTGGTATAGGGGGCCGGTGGTGTGGTCGAGCCACACGCTCACCGCGTGCCCGGCGTGGCGGTCGCGCAGCCGGTTCACCGCACCGGTGGCGTAAGCGGCGATGTCGTCGGGGTGCACGAGGTGAACGCGCGGGATGGCGAGCCGGTCCGTGCTGCCGGTCACGTGCGCGACGGTGTACATGCCGCGTTCGTCGTGGCCGCCGGGGGCGTAGATGACGAACTGGTCGCCGGTGACGGGGTTGGCGGCGGCGTAGAGGGTGTCGAGTGCGGCCGTGGTGGGGATCGGGTGGGCATTGCTGGCGAGCCCGGTGGTGGTCTGGACTCGGGAATCGGTGGGGTGCGGCGCGGGCGTCCCCGATGGCTCACTGGCGCTGCGCGCGGGTGTGCGGGTTCACGCCTGCCGGTCGATGAACCACAGCTCCCCGCCGACTCGGGCGGTAGCGCCGCCGGAATGACTCGCGCGTGGCCTGTCACCGACCGCGAGCGCGGTCTGGGCGCGGGGTAGCCCGCGTGCGCGGGGGTTCGTGGTTTCCCGTGTCGGTGGGCGGGCGATCCATCCGCCGACGATGACGAACAGTCCCTCGGTGTCTTCTCGTACGAGTGCCATCAGATCCTCATTTCTGCGCGGTGCGGTTGTCGTGCTGGTCGATTGGTTCGCTCACCCGGCCCGGCCCCGGGCGCGGTGGTCACGCCCGGGGCCGGGCCGTTTCTGGGGGGGGGGATTCAGTCCACGGCGAGGTGTTGCAGGATTTCCGTGGGTGTGACCAGGCCGCTGGTGGCGAGGTGGTGGCGGGTTTCGGCGAGGTAGGCGAGCCCGCCGTCGATGTCGGTCGCCTCAGATTCGAGGCGGTCGTGGGTCTCGGGGTTGTAAAAGCGGCGCGCGCGCAGCGTGGCCGCGATCGTGGTCAGTTGCTGGGCGAGCGCTTGCGCTTCCTCGGCGATCTCGGCCTGTATTCGGTGCAGCCGCGCGAGTACGTTGTCGCGTTCGGCACTGCGGTAGGCGTGCATCCGGTCGAGCCATTCCGGCGACGGTTCCCCGTTCGCGGGGGCTAAAGACCATGGGGTCGCGTGGGCCCGGCCACCGGTCGAGGTTTGGATGGAGCACTTGGCGATGCCGTCGTCGTTGTAGATATTGCGCACGACTCCGCGCCAGGTGCGGTTGTTGTGGCCGGTCACCTCGTCGCCGACTCTGATCGGGCAGTCGACCTCGGGGCGAGTGTCGGTCTCGGTCGGGCTCTGGTCGGTGGTGTTGTGGGCGTTGTCGGTCATGGTGTCGTGTCCTGTCGTTGTCGCCTGTTCGGGCGGTTGGTTGTCGGGCGAACAAGGGGGCTGGGCGGTAGGTGCGGCCCCGGTTGTGGTGCCCCGGGCGCGGTGTCGCGCCCGGGGCACCCGGGGTTTGTCAGTGACCGGGACGGGGCCCGAACATGTCGGTCCAGCAGGACGGGCAGACACGGGATTTGATGAACTCGCGGTCGGGCGCGCTCAGATGTGGCACGGCGTTCTGGATCGCCAGACGTCGCTCACTCCACGCGGTGAACCGGTCCTCGTTGACGTGGAAGGTCGCGCTCTGCTGGCAGGTATCGCAGGTGACTTCCACGGCGAGGTCCAGGGGCGGGGGTGTGTCGAGGTGGTCTCGGCTGTCGGTCATGAGGGTGAGTTCCTTTGCTGTCGTAGTGAATTTCCCGGCCCCTGCCCCGCGTTCGTATGGGGCAGGGTGGGCGGGGGGTTGGGTTGTGCCCCGGGCACGGGTTCGCGCCCGGGGCAACAGGGGTTAGGTGGCAGCGCGTACGGCGGCGGTAGCGGCACGCCCGATCGCGGCAGCGGTAGCGGCCGGGCGGGCGATCCGGTGCATGGTCGCCCCGTCCAGCGGGGTCACCTTGCCGGTCGCCGGTGCCAGCCACAACACCGCGCACCCGGCCGCGCGCAGCGCGTTGAGGCGTTTCTGCCCACGGATTCGGGGGTCGGTCGCGTAGTCGCCGTCGGAGATGATCACCAGCAGCCTCGTCGCCCCGGGCCGGGCCAGACCGAGCGCACCGTCGAGGGCCTCGATGGCGAAGTCGATGGCTTCCCAGCAATCCGGGCAATCGAACTCGGTGACGTATTTGGGGGCGGTGCCCGGGTAGACAATCGGTGCGACCGAGGCCCCGAAAGTCACCGTGGCGGTCGTGGCGGGCAGCGCGGACAACTCCGCCGCGCGGGCGACGATCCACGCGGCCGAGGCCACCGGGGCGGCGAACCGAGCCATCGAGCCGGAGACATCGCAGGCGATCCCGACTCGCAGCGGCGGCAACGGAGTCATTTTGCGGGCCGTGCGAGTGAACGGCTCGGCGGTCGGTATCGCCCCGGCGGCGCGTTGGGCCTCACGCGCCAACGCACCGCGCATCCGCAACCGGCCCGGCGGCACCGCCGAGGTCGTTCTCACAGCGGCGCGTTCGCGAGTGCTGGCGGTATCGAGGGCACGGGCCAGCACCCGCGCGGCGGATTGTTCATCCGGGCGCGGGGCGCGGGTCGTGCGAGCACTGGTCGAGGTATCGGTGCTCGTGTCCTTGCCGAACACCGCCTCCGCTTGCGCGGTGGCGCGTTCATCGGACTCGTCGGCCGCGCGGCGCGCGGCAGCGGCGGCCTCGGCCGGGTCGGGTTCCACCCGTGCCCTCGACACGGCCTCGTTGATGTTGGCGACCGTGGCACCGATCGCGGCCGACAGCGGCGAGTGCGGGACCGGGTCGTCGTGGGGGTCGGTGCCGACGATGTCGAGCCACTGCTGCCCGAGTTCGAGCATGGTCGCGGCATCGTCGTCGGCGACAGTGTGAGCCGCCTGCCAGATCGCCCGCAACTCGGCGAGTTTGTCAGCGCCGAGGATGACCTCGATCGTGTTCGCGGCAGGCGCGCACTCGGCCGCGTCGAGCACACCGCCATCGACTCGGCCGAGGATGAGCGCGGCGTTGTGCGCGGCAGCGTACGGGGTCGGCGGGATCTGGGCGGCGGCATCGGCCCCGCCGTTGTCACCGATCACGATCTCGGTAGCGCTGGCGCGTAGCCAGTGCCGGTCGTCAGGGCGGCGGCGGATCTGGGCGGCCTCGATCCGCGACTCCTCGAGCAGCATCGCGGCCTCGATCACGGCCGGGTTCGCCAGCAGGGGGCGTTCCCACACCGAATGTTTGGCATGGGCGCATTCGTGCACGAACGCACCCCACACCGCCGCGTACCGGTTGCGGTCGGCGGTGCGATCGGGGTGGGCGGTGGCGGGATCGATACCGAGGCGAGTTCCGTCGAGTTCGATCGCCGCGCTATGGGGCATGAACACCGCCGGGTGCCCGTAGGCAGCACCCGGGGCGATCGAGACGACCAGGTCCTCGCGGTCGGCGATCGGTGGGGCCTCGGCGGTCAATTTGGCAGACAGGGAGTCCCAGCCATCGGTGGCGGGGGCGGGAGTCGGGGTGGCGGTCGGGTCGGCGATCAGGTGTCCGGTCATCGCGGGAGTCCTTTCAGGTGGGGTGGCGGTCGGGGTTGGATGCGGGGCCGAGGTCACAGGCGTGCGCCCAGAGTCAGCGGGGTGTGGCGGGTGCCGTAGACACTGCGCACCACATCGGCCACGATGTCGCGGTCCTCTTCGGGTGCGGCACCGATCAAATTGGCTGCGGCGGTGTCGGTATCGGTGGCGGCGGCGATCTTGCGGAACGCCAGCAGCTCGCGCAGTTGCGGGGCCCACCCGGTCTCGCCTTTGTCCTTGCGGGCGGCCAGATTGCGCGCCACCTTGACCGCTTTGGTGTCCACCCCGAGTTGTTCGGCGAGGTCGTAGTCGCTGCCTACCTGTACTTGGAACGCGAACCGCGAGGACAGTGCGTCCGACAAGATGGCACCGTGCACGCCGGGGTTGTGTCCGGCCACCACGAAGAACCCGGGGGCGGCGGTCACGACCTCGCCGCGATGGGCTTTGATCACGATCTCTTTGCGTCCGTCCATCGCGGGGTACACCACCGAGAGCACGGTCGGCGGGATGAGAGTCGCGTCGTCGATGAACAGCACCCGGCCCTCGCGCATCGCCCGGACCAGCGGCCCGTGCACGAATTCAAAAGTGCCATCGGGGTTTTGGGCGTACTCGCCCACGAAATCGGCGACCGTGGTGTCCCCATCACCTTGCACGGTCAGCAGGTCCCCGAACGCTGCCTCAATCAGCGAGGTCTTCCCCGTTCCGGGCGGCCCGTACAGCAGTACCGGGACCTCGGCGGTGCGCATGGTCTGGAGTACGTCGACATCGGCGCGCCCGGCGAGTTTGCGCACGTGGTAGGGCTGCCCGTTCGGCCGGGCCACCGTGTTACCGGTGCGCGCCGGGGTGGCGGGGGCAGGGGTGGCCGGGGTGGCAGGGGTGGCCGGGGCTTTGGGTTTCCGGCGCGTGCGGCGCGGGGCCGGGGTGGTGGCACCACCGGCGGCGGGGGCCGGGGCGGCGGGGGTAGCGGCGGGGGCCGGGGTGGCCGCCGGGGCCGGGGTGGCAGCGGCGGCGGCGGTGTTTTCGTTGGCGCGGTAGCGGCGCGGTGTGGCCGATGTGCGATCGGCGTGCCCGGACTTGGTCAGCGCTTCCAGCGCGTTACCGACAGCACCGGAAGAACGCACGAGCTTTTTCGCGATATCGCGCGGTGACAGTTCGAGCCCGGGGCTCGCTGCCAACTCCCCGGCCACCATTCGCCGCAATTCGCCATTACCCAAACGCGCACCGGTAGCGGGGGCAGGGGTGGTGGTTGTCGACATTTCAACTCCTGAAAATTGAATCCGTTTCACGCTGCCAGCGCGGATCGTGGCATAGGTGTGGCGAGTTCGCCAATCGGATTTCCGAGTTTCCCCGATGAATTTCGGGAACGATTCGACGCTAACTCGACTCGCGACGAAAAAACAACCCGAAAAAGCAGAAACATTTACGCAATTTCCACGCGAGCCCATCAATTCGACCGGACAAAACGAGAAAGAAATGCGCGCAGGCCACCCGGCGGCAGATTCACAACCCACGCCAAAGACAATTGATTCGAACAAAACAATGCAAATAAAAGGAGGAGAGGAAAGACAGAATACTGAGCAGTGAGAGATGGATTCATAACAAGAGGACAGCCGTCGGATGTCGGGAGCGCACCGGCGGAGCATGTCTATACAGCTTTGTGTATAGACAATCCTGGGTGACACCCGCCCGGATATATACCTTCCCACCTGCATGTTTGCAGTGCTTGGGGTGGGTCGTTTTGATCACCTCAACGAATACGACACGGAACCTCACCATCGAACCCCGCACGGATAATTTTTCATCGAGCCACCCGACACGATCGGGTCACCGACTCGACAATGTAGCCAATCCATCGCAGGCAATTGACCCATTCCCCATGTCGACACGTGCGGTATTTGGAGAATTTCACCGCACATCATTTCGCGCCATTTCCACGATCATAGCAATTGGATTTACGGGTCGATCGACAATCGCTGAACGGGGATGTCGCATCAGTTCCGCGCCTATTTCGTGGTGCGGCGAAGCTGCTCGAGGAGGTGCCGGGTTTCGGGGCTCGGGGTCTGGCCGATGTCGGCGAGTTTGCGGGTCAGGAGAGAGTACGTGCGGGCGAGTGCGGCGTATTCGCCGAGACGGGCGTGTAAGCGGAGAATGTCTTGCCAGACGGTTTCGTTGGAGGGGTCGCTCTCAACGATCGTCTCGAGTAATCCCAGCGTGGCGCGAGGGGCGTTTTCGGCGTTTCGGGTGGCCAGCCAGCTCAGCGCGTTGAGAGCATCGCGGCGCGCGGACTCGCGCAGCGCTTCGACCCATATGTCGGTGAGATCGCTGGCCAGTTCGCTGGTCGCCAACTCGGCAATCCGGTGGGCGGCGGCGGCCTGGTCGGTATCGCTGCTGGCGCGACGGCGTTCGATGACGGCGGTGTTGAAGTCCCAGTAGTCGACGCTGACGAGCACGGAGGAGAGGCGGTAGTGCAGTCGGTCGTCGGTGAGCAGTCCGGTGAGCTGGCTGCCGGTAGCGGTGGTGAGGGCGGTGCGTAGTCGGCTCACAGCGTTGGTAAGCGTGCCGGTGGCACGATCGGGTGGGCGTTCGCCCCACAGCACAGTGATCAACTCGCCTCGCGACAGTCCTTCCGGGTGCAGGGCGAGCACGGCCAACAGCTCGCGGCTACGGGGCTGCAACTGACTTGTGATCTCCACGCTCGCACCGGTTTCGGGAGTGCGCCACAAGATCCTGGTCGGCCCGAAGACCCGCAACGTCAGGGCAGGCACGCTGGCCTGCGGCGTCTGGACCACCCCGGAATCCGCGGGCTCGGGTTCGGCCTCGCGCTC
This sequence comes from Nocardia sp. NPDC058519, assembly GCF_042719755.1. Lineage (NCBI taxonomy): Bacteria > Bacillati > Actinomycetota > Actinomycetes > Mycobacteriales > Nocardiaceae > Nocardia > Nocardia sp. NPDC058519. The sequence continues at coordinate 290,139 of NZ_JBHXNK010000005.1, forward strand.
GGCGTCGAAGACGGGCTCAGGTGCCGCAGCGAGGTCGCCCTCGACGAGTTGGCCGGCATCCTCGGCTGCGTCGGCGAGGTCGGGCTCATCGACGGGTGCCATCGCGAGGGGGTCGGGGCCCAGCACGAGCGCAGGCTCGGGTGTGCGCGGACGTGCTGAGGGCGCAGGCGCCTGGTCGAGGCGATAGACGGTCGGCACGCTGGCCTGGTGGTGGGTTCGACGGCTTTGGCCTGCGCTGCGGCGTGTGGGTGGGTCTGCGGGCCGGTCGTTGCCGGTCGGTGTGCGGAGCTGGTGATGCAGGGCCGTGGCGATGATCCGCGCCGCCGGAAGCAGGTGCGGGCGGCGGCGCGGCGCGCGGGTGCCGTGCAGCAGCGCCCGTGCGCTGGCCCGGCTCTCGGGCAAAGTGCCCAGCAGCGGCAGCCCGAGGACTGTGGTGTAGTCGCTGCTCGCACTCGCACCGATCAGCACGATTCCCCGGCACGGGCTGTGCCGGGTGAGTGCACGGATGCGGCGGGCGGCGTGCTCGGGATCGCTGTGCTCGGCACGCACGACGATCAGGCAGGCGTCAGCGGCGGCCAGGACCGGGTGAGGTCTCGAATCCGGCTCGGGTGCACCGCAATCAGCGAACACGGTCGCCCCGAGTGCGCGCCAGCTCGCGTGCGGACCGGTCAACAGCTGCGCGGCAGGGACAGCTCGGCCGGTGGCGCGGTGCGGTGGCGCGGCCAGCAACGCCTCCCCGCCGGGCAGGAACTGCACGTGCTGCACCAGCAGGCCCGGGTCGATCGGCTCGCCGGGCGTGACCGCGCGGGCCAGGCTCGCCAAACCCAGATACGGGTCAGCGTCGACCATCTCGGCCAGCTGGCCGCCTGCGGGGTCGGCTTCCACGATCAGACCGGCTTCCGGGCCGGGCCAGGTGTGAGCGAGAGCGAGAGCGGTCGCGGTGGTCCCGGCACGTGGGCTCAGGCCAACGACCGCGATCAACAGCGGCGCCTGCGAGCCTGACCTCATCCCTAGCCCTGCTTCTGAAAGTTGGAGATCAGCAAAGCTGCTCCGGTATCGGCGGGGCGAGTGTTGATCAGCTGGAGGTAGTCAAGGCGTTTGCGGTCGGGGTGCAGCTCGGCGATGTGCACATTCGCGGTGGTCGCCGAGATCGGCGTGATCGCCACGCAATGGGTGGTGCCCGCCGGGATGGAAGCGATGCCCACCGCGAGTCCTTCGGCGGCGATCCCGGCCTCCGGTGCGATCAGTCGCAAGGCGGCCTCGGGGTTGCGGTGGATGTAGTAGGCGGCCTCGAAGGAGGCGATCAGTCCGGGCACGGTGGTGGGGTCGCCGTCGCGGTCGGTGACCACGGTGCCCGACAGTCCGGTGCACGCCCCTTCGGCGGTGGAACTCGCGCTCGGCGGTGCCGCCGCGTCACCTGTCTGTTCGGAGTTGGTGGCTGACAACGCCACTGCACCACCCAGGATGGCAACGGTGGCCGCCAGCGCGGCCCAGGCCCTGCCCGGCAACCGGTGCCACGCCCTGTCCCACCGCGACAGGGATCCATCGGTGTCGGCGGTGTCAGGAGTGTCGGGTGCCGCCACCAGCCAGCGGACTTTGCGTGGTGGTGATTCGGCGAGCGCTTCGATGTCGGGTTCGGGGCCCGCCACGATGTGCATCGCCGGTGCCGGTCGCGGCGGTTGGAACAACTCCGATGGGTCGTTGTCATCGGGTGGTGTGTCGCGGAACCTCATTCATATCGCCTCGCGGTCGAAGCTCCGGGGGCCTGCCCGCATCCGGGGAAGGGGGTTGCGGGATGCGGGCAGGTTCCCCCGGAGGGGTCATGGGCGGCTCGTCTGCTCGCTGTGCTCGCTCTCAGGCTGTGTCGAGGTGGGCGAGGTCGCCGGCCGACTCGTGAGGTCTTCGCCGAGCCGGGCGAGGACATCGCTCATCGCGAGGTGCGCGGTGGAGCGGTGATCGGCCTGGTATTCACGCCAGGACACGAGCGTGCCGCGTTGCCGGTACGCGATGAGAGTGCGCCGACCAGCGCGCACGGGCACGACGAGGTCGAGCTCACCGTGATACAGGTGCATCGGCATCGGCGGCTTGGTGTGGCCAAGGGTTTCGAGCGCCAGCACCCGCCGCCACCAGTGATCGTTCCAAGGGTCCGCACCTTTGGTCCAATGCGCCAGTGGTTGCGGGAACCGTTCTCGCAGTTCGACACTGGTGAGGTGCTGTGCCTCGGCGACAGCTTGCACCCCGGCCTCGCTCAGCACGTGACGCAGCGGGAGCTGGTCATAGGCATGGGCGAGCCCGATGAACCCGGCCAGTCCCAGTCCCGCGCCCGCACCCTCACTGATCTCCGAGGCTACGGCCACGAGGTCGGAGACGACGGCTCCGGCGGCGATACCGCGCAGATCCACCTCGGGGGCGTACCACGGCTGCAGCTCCCCAGCAGCCGCGACGACCCGCCCACCGTCGGCGTATCCCCAGGCCACGACCGGAGCGACGGGCAGATCGAGGTTCGCACCCCGATACACCGCCCGCGCGAGATCGAGCACCGCTCTGGCACCATCACGGGCGGCGAGGAAGGTGTGGGGTCCGGTGCCGACGCCGAGTCCTTGCCCATCGGGTATCGCCACCACCCACCCTCGATCCAGGGCCGCTTCGATCGCGTAGGTGTCGGGTTCGGTGCCGGTCGCCAACAGTTGCGAGGGCGCGCACACCCCACCCATGCCGTGAAAAGGCGGGCAGTACATCAGGATCGCGGTCTTCCCCGGCTCGGCGGTCGCTTCAGGGATCAACACGATCGCCGAGGCGGGCAATAGTTGCCCCCGTGAACCGGTGGTGACGTAGATGACCTGCCATGCCCCCGCCGCCCCCGCGAGTTGGGAGGCGAAGACGGGCCTGGTGCGGACAAGGTGCCCGGGGCGCACACCGTCACGCAGGATCGGTGTTTGGTAGAAGTCGCTGAATTTCACTGGTAGCTCCCGGCGAGGTCGTGGGCGAGGGCGGTCATCCACGCGACTCCGCTGGCGAGTTGCCCGGTCGCGTGATAGCTGGTGTGGCGGGAAGAGGTATCGGCGTAGCGAAGCAACACCGCCAGATCGAGCAGATCGGCGTTGTCGGCGACCAATTGCCCCCACGCCGCCGACAATCGCGCGGCGAGTTTGGGCAACTGGGTGAGCGGGTTTGCGATCACCACAGCGGTGATCTGCGCCCACCGCGCCGACGCGGAGGCGTTGTCCGCAGGTCCCGGAGCCGGTGTGCGAGAGTCAGCGGCGTCGGTGAGCCGCTGAGCCAGACTCACCGCGGGTACATAGTCGACGAACCCGGGCCCGACCTGGAAGTCGTTGTTCACCACGGTCGTCCAGGCGTCACCGAGAGTTGCCGACAGCAGCGACTGGATCGAGCCCAGAGCGGCGACCGGGTCGCGCAAGTCGGCCTGGGCGGCGATCTGGGCCGACATCCGCAGCAGCGCTGCGCGATCGGGTGCCGAGCAACTGAGGTCACCCTCGATGCAGATGTCGACCACGCGTCCTGTCACCGTGCCGTAGTCGATGCCAGAGGTGGTGGTGGCGATCCCTCCACCGGAGGCGGGCGGGGTGGTGATCGCTACCTGTGACACCGCCGCCCCGCTCGTGCCGGGGGCCGGGTCCGGTGTCAGTTGTCCGGGACGGCCGGGGATCACCGGCGAGCCCGGAGCGCGTTGCGGATCGGAGAACAGTGCGATCCCGGCGACCCGTCCAGGATCGACGGGGCCTTCCCTGGCCCCGACAGACTGCGCGAAAGACGAAACGACCTGCGCACCTTGGGAGTACCCGACAGCTGCGAGAGCGGTGCCGGGGCAGTCGACGGCGATCCGCCCGGCCGTGTCGGTGAGCCCGGTCAATCCCGCACCCGCCGACACCACGTACGGGTCGGTCCCGCCGCCGGTACCGACCGCGCCACCGAACGAAGCCGAGTAGGGAATGTAGGTGCGTGCCACCAGATTCGGTGCGGCGGCCATCACCGGACCGAGCAACTGCCCCAGCATCCCGCTGTCAACGATCTCGGAGGCGCCCGGCGAGGACTCGCTGGTGCCCTGCACCCCGAGCACCCACAGCGCCGGGCAGCTCGGCCCCGCCGGAGACGGTTGCGCGACACCGGTGCCCGGCGCGCAGAGGCTACCGGCGAAGGTGGCCAGGACAGCCGCGGTGAGGACACGCCTCGCGGTCACGGCTGTCCCACCCCTGCGCCTGCACCGAACCCCGCACCGACCGTGCCGCCGACCAACGCGCCCACGGCGGCGGCAGGCACCCCCGCCACCAATGCGCCCGCGACCGCCCCGGCCACCGCGCCCAGAGCCGTTCCAGCGACGCCGCTGGTGATGGTGCCGATCACCGGGATCGCCACCACGGTTCCGATTGCGGCCCCGGCGATTCCGCCGATCGTGCCACCCGCCAGCGCGCCCACGGCCGCACCAGCGGCTGCTGCGGGGGCACCGGTTATCGTGCCGCCGATCGCGCCACCGGCCCCGGCACCGGCGACCGTGGCCCCGGCGACCCGGTCAGAGCGTCCGGCCGGGAGCCCGACCGAGTCCAGGAACGTCGCGGCCTGCGCTTCCAGGTCGGCGGCGACGTTGTTGATCGTGTCGCCGACCTCCGGCGGCAGCCACTCCGGGTCGGGGAACTGGGCCGTCCCGATCCGGATCGTGTCCGGCGGTGGCTCGATCGGCGCGACCGGTTCCACCGGCACCGGGGTGTGTAGCTCGATCACGTACACCGGCGGCGCGGGCTCGGGTGAGGGAGCCGGACGCGGGGACGGACCATTACGGATCTCGGGTGGCTGCTCGACATACACCGGCGGTTCGGGTTCCGGCGCTGGTGGCGGGGCTGGAGCCTGCGTCCCGGGCTGGGCTGGGGCCGTGACGCCGGGCTGGTCAGCGATCGAGGCCAGCGGAGCCATCGCGCTCGCGGGCTGGGCGGCCAGCATCATCAGCACCGGCACGGCACCAGCAGCCACTATGCGGCCACTCCACAGCATCCGCCCTCCGTAGGTCAGGCGAGGGCTGCGGGCCGGGTGGCAGCCTTGCACCGGGAGCGCGACAGCGACCGGCGATGTATTCCCATTTTTGGGCATGACAAATAACCCTTCGATCGAAGGTGGAAAAAGACCAGGGAAAAGACCAGGGAGAAGACTAGGAATTGCGCCAATTTGCGACAAATTCCCGTGTCTCCCGGCTGCGGATCGCAGCCGGGAGAGTCGGGCTCTCGATTCTTCTAGTCAGCGAGAACCAGCTGACCGATCAGAAGAACGGCAGCACCTGTACCGCGATTGCCAGCGCATTCGAGACCAGTGACGCACCGGCACTGAGCACCGACAAAACTGTGTAGAGATCCATGATTTCCCTTTCGGAGGAGGTTGGGGTACCTCACCATCACAGCCCCGAAAACCAGTGCAGCGCTACCCCTTCGACTGGTAAAAATTGTGTCCGCCACTCCGGTTACCACCCCACCGACAGCGGGTGGCCTGCGCCGATCGGCGAAACTGGTAAGAAAAGTGTCAGAAAAGAAATTCTCCGGGGCCTGTCCCCCGCCAAAAGGGCACTGCAAATACCCCGCACGCCCCACGCGGAGTCCGTAGCTAATTGTCAGCCAGGTCACAGCGAATGATCGGTGGCCGGACCGGTCTGTTTCTGGTACGAATTAATCAACTCGGGGGAGTTAACCCTTCAATCTAACTCCTGGTGGAGGGCAACGGAAGACCGTAGTAGGAGGGGCTTGACATGAACCGGAGGACCAACCCGACCAACGATCCGCGACGAGGCCAGGGACGCACCGAACCCGAGCTACCTGACCTGGGCCGATGGGTGCGCAGAGTCCGCGAGCACCGCGAACTCTCCCGGCCCGAGGCCGCCGGCCTGCTCAAAATCAGCTACGAGCTGCTCAAGAAGATCGAGTACGGCACCGCCCCGTGCACCCTGCCGGTGCTCGAGCAGATGATCACCACCTACGGCCTGGATATGGCCCAAGCCCGCCACACCCGCGACCTCACCCGGGACCCTGTGTCGCTGGACCCGGTCGAGGAACTACGAACCCGTCCCAGCGCCGCCGACCACCTCTCGACACTGAGCAGCCTCGACGAGCGCGGCCTCGTCGGTGCCTACATCGACCCCTTGTGGTCGTTGGTTCACGCCAACAAACGATTTCGCTCCGAGTTGCCCGGTATCGACTACTACGACGACAACGTCAGCTTGTGGTTCTTCCATCCCGGCACGACCGCACACACCGCCGAATCCCTTGTCGTGGACTGGGATATCGCCGCCGCCTACCTGGTCGCGTCCCTGCGCGCCGCGTTCGGTATCTACCGTCAGAGCCCACAGGCACAGGCCCTGTTCGAGAAGCTTTGTGGTTCAGTCATTTTCACCGAGTTGTGGAACACCAGGCTCGGGGTCGCCTACGGCTACCAGACCGAGGAACCCCTCCGACTCCGCGAACCCGGCACCGGAGAGTTGTACTGCGTCCGGATCCACCTCGGTGCCAAGGGTCGTACACACCTCGGCACCAGAGACACCCCGGATCTCCGATTCTGCATGGGCTACCGCGACCCCTGCGACCCACCGACCCACCTCTGACCCGCCCCGCTCAACAACGACCCGTCTCACCGAACACACGGCGAGACAACCGAACACCGACACAGGAGCAGACAATGACCGCTGTCCCCACCCGCATCAGCCATCACGACGCCAAACCGGGACCTCGTGCCCAGCGCGAGGTGGACATCGTGCTCATCCCGCCGCACATGCGAGGCCAATGACATGTTCAACCCGCCTCTGCTACCCGGGATGCCCGACTTCCACGACTCGGTGGAATACCTGCGCCACAACCGCAAGCTATCCCGCGAATCCACCGCCCAAAAGGCTGGAATCAGCAGCACTCACCTCAACGAGATCATCTGGCAACGCAAGATTCCCGGCTCCACCGTGTTCGACAAACTCGTCTGGTTTTTCGGCTTGACACCCGCACAACGGTGGCACCTGGAAGAGCTGATGCAGCCCTCCGGGCGTCTGCTGTCCTCCGACGAACTGCGCCGCCACCTCACCGACCAGGGAGTCCAAGCCCACCTCGACTACCTCGACCAGCACGAGATCCTCGGCGGCTACCTCGACCCGCTCCAGACCGTCCTGCACGGCAACGAGATACTCCACCAGATGATGCCCGGCCTGGACAAGGCCGACCACAACGTCATTCGTTGGATGCTCACCCCCGCCGCCCGCGACCGCGTCTACGGCTGGCACGGCGAACTGCTCTACCTCGTCCGTAACCTGCGCACTGTGCTCGCCCGCTACCGCGACGATCCCCAGGCCCAAGAACTGTTCCGAACACTGCGCAAAGACATCGCCTTCCGCAGTGCCTGGGACGGCACCCCGATGCAAGTCGCCTACAACTGGCCCCGCACAACACCGATGCGTCTGCGCGTACCCGGCATCAGACAACCACTCGCACTCAACCTCGAAATCAACGAATACGGAGCATGCTCCACCGTCCTCATCGTCCACGGCCTCTACAGCACAGCCGCGATCGCCTGTTGAGAACACCTACCGGCCCGAGCAACGCTGCCCACGCGATGAGATCTGTTCGACGAATGTCGGACGGGTCTCACCTCGCGATCACTTTCTGTCACAACATGTTCGGCGAGACGAGCGCCGAAAAATACACCTCTGTACTGGATTTCGACTCGCATCTAGCAGGAAACGACAACGGTAAAGATCGGCAGTAGTGGGGTAACGTGAATACTCCCCAGACCACACGCTGGAAAGTAGGGGCGGCGGTGATACGAGCGCGGGAATGGACCGGCTTCGAAGCGGTCGCGCTGCAGGTAGCGATGCGCAGGTCGATACGAGAGTTCGCCGCGCTACTGGGTGTCGAGACGACAACGGTCAACAACTGGCGTTCGCGGCTGAGCTCGGTAACACCTCGCCCCGCAACACAAGCGATCTTGGACACTACCTACGGACAGCGTGCCACTGCCGAGGACAGGGCACGGTTCGACAACATCGTTGCAGAGGGCGAGGCCGCATGGAGCGGCCGACGTCCCGCGCCCTCACGCGGGTCCGCCAAACCATCGAGTGCGGCACTCGTCGCCACTCCATCAGGCAGCTACCTGCCAGTGGAAAGCGATCGGGAAACGATCGAAGTTTTCGACGGCAGCGCGGCCTCGTCGCTGATGCGCTCGCTGGCGGCGTCGGAAGGTTCTCTCGGTAGCTTTGCCGCCGTCACCGATCTACTGGCAGGCCAGCGCCAAAGCATCGCACCTGACGCGCTGATCGGCCCGATAGAAGCACATCGAGACGCTGTCGCCTCCTTGTTCCGGGCTGCGACCGACGACCGCATCAAGCGCCGCGCCGGGGCACTACTGGGGGAGACATCCGTTGTGGCAAGCCGGGTGTGGAGTGCCATCGGTGACCGGCCGATGGCACTCACACATTGCGCGTTCGCCCGTAAACTCGCCGACCAACTCCAGGACAAGACGATGGGCGGGATCGCGCGCATCTTCGAAAGCAACCTTCGCTCGGATGCGGCAACGTTGATCAGTTCCGATGGCGACGTCGTCATCGGACTCCGGATACTCAAGGAGGCCGCTGGCGTCTCCGAGTACCTACCGCCTGCCGCGCGAGCCAGAATCGGTGCCGAACAAGCACAAGCCTACGCAGTGCTCGACCTGCGGGACGAATGTGAAGAAGCACTGACTCGCGCACAACGCGCCGCCGAGGATATCGACGAGAACGACCGTTCAGGGCTGTTCAGTGACTGGAACACCACTCGCATCCAGGTCTACGTCGGGACATGCCAACTTCTCCTCGGCCAGCCCAAACGCGCAATTACCGCGCTCAACAAGGCGTTGAGCTCGGCTGATATGGACAGCCCCAACGTTGCTCTGGCCGCCCGCGTTGATCTCGCCAGCGCTTATTCCTTATCGGGCGAACTCGAAGAAGGTTGCAACGTTCTCGGCGAGACGTACCTAGCCCTGGCGACCATGGGCAACCATCGCGGACTCGAACGTGCACAACGAGCCATCGAGAGGATTGCTCCTTGGCAGAACGAACGACCGGTCCTCGCGTTGATGGAGCGAGTACGCAGCATCAACGCCTAGCGATCGATCCTCACAGTCGACTGGATCGCTTGCGCTGAACGGACGGCCTCCAACACCTTGTCCGAGTCCAGCTCGTTCACGATCGCATCTGGTGAGTGCCCTGCCAGCTCTTCGGGGGTCAGCCTGTGAGCGACGGCAACAACCCCGAATCCGGCGTGTCGAGCAGTAGCGATATCGTTCGGCGCGTCACCGATGATGATGGTTCGCGTCGGCTCGATCGGATGCCCGTACTTGGCCTGAAACCGGTCGGCGACGAACGCGGGCAGATCGAATCGTTCCCTCGCGTCTGAGCCGAAAGCGCCGATGTCGAGGTCCAGGTGTGAGTCGAGGCCCGCAACGGCGAGTTTGAATTCAGCCGACACCCGCAGGTTTCCGGTGAGTGCCGTCTGGACGTATCCGTGCTCGGCCAAGGTGGCGATCGTGTGAGCAGCACCGGGGTAAGCCGCCTGGTCGCGGGCGAGTTCGGCCTCACCTTGCGACATGACCTCCATCAGTACCTCGGCATACCGATTGAAGCCCTCCTCGGCCGCCTCGCTGGCGACTCCCGACGCGATAGCCGTGTCCACGACGATGGACTCATCGGTGTAGCCGTGCACCCGCGCAGCGGGGAAGACGACCGCAGACTCTTCGATGCCGTAGGTGCGAGCGACGGCTCGCCGTAGCCACCGCAAGTCCGCTGGGATCAGGGTGCCGTCAACATCCCAGACAATCAGTCCTGCCTGTGTCTCAGCCATGTTCACCGATTCTCGCAGACGGTAGCGGGTCCCGCAGCGATCAGTGGTTCTCGTAGCGCGCTCAGCGCCGACGTCCACGGAAGCGGGCCGGTGTCGGAGTCCTCGGTAATGCGCACGAATCGAACGCCCCACTCCGCAAGACGTTCGCGTGCCTGGCGTACGGCCGGGAAGTTCATCTGCTCCTGCTTCGCGTGCGGAATCGCCACCACGGGCAGCCCAGCACCCACAGCCTCGACCAGCAGGGCGAGCGGCAATGTGTCGCCTATGCCGGTGGCCCATTTGGCCAGCGAGTTCGTGGTCAACGGTGCAGCGACGATCGCGTCGGCGGCCGGGAGGAGGTCGTCGGTTCCCGGTTCTTTGAACTCCCACCGCACCGGGTGACCGGTCTGCGCTGCCAGTGCTTCGACGTCGAGGAAGCGGACACCGTTAGGCGAGGCGACGACGCACACGTCCCAGCCGTCAGCTTGCGCGAGTTCGACCAGTTCGCCGACCGTGTCAGCTGGTGACGCACCGGTCACGATCGCATACAGCACCCGAGTTCGCTCAGTCATGAGCCCATCATGGCAGCCTGACCAGGCGCTGTCCGGCCTACACCACCGCTACGCCTACACGGTGAGCGAGGTTGCCCAGGTCGCCCGCGGTGAGGCTGCGCTTGGCTTCTCCCATCATCTGCGCGACTGCCTCCTGCACCTCATTCATGTTCCGGACATGTTCTGGCGCAATGCTTTCAGCTCGCAGGAACGCATCGATGGCGATCGCGTGGGCACGACGTGACGCCGCTGCACGCCCGACCTCGACCCAGTACTGGGCTGCCCGGCCCGGGGTCGGCAATGTCTGCGGTTTGAGCTTCCTTGCCAGGTCGAGCACGGTATCTGGCTCATGTGCTTCCATGGCGACCGACATCTTCCACAGCGCCACGTTCGATGAGCCGAAGGTGGTGTTGGCGATGACGGTCGTGTGGTCGGTCGGGATGGGGCGGTCGAGCCGTGCGGCGTACTCGGCCGCGTGTTCGAGGTGATCGCGGGGATCGCCGCCGGTGGCCGCTGTCGCCAACGATGCCTGCAGGTGCAGCATCCCGACTGTCTGCACATCGTTGGCGGTCTGTGCTCGCGATCCGACCACGGCCGCAGTGCTTTCCGCGCGCTCCAGCGCGGCCTTCAACGACATCGGTCGCGTCAGTAGAACCTGGCTGCTGACAAACGCCGCAGCCGCGATCCCTGGCCGACTCTCGATAGTGCGAGCAGCGTCTTCGGCGGCCCGCGCGGCTGACCAGGCCAGCGCGAGGTGTCCTCGGGCGCGCATTACCACCGATGTGTCGAAAGCGACCTGGGTCAATGCGTCCCAGGCGATGCGCTGGTCACCACCACTGCTTTTGTGTGTGTGCCGGTAGAGGTCGGTGATCAACGGGCCTACCAGCAGCGCGAAAGTGGTGTACTCGCCGGCCATGTTGAGTCGCGTGACCGATCGGGTGGCGGCCAGGAGCGCGGAGATCGGGCGCAACGGTCCGGTGTCGGTGACGTTGCCTGCGGCCCAGAAGGCGGTCTCGATGTCGCTCACCAGTGCCGAGAAGTCGTCGGCCTCGGCCAGCGGTGCGTCCGCTGCGGTCGATCCTCGATCAGGCGAGCCCGCGAACACCGCCTCGGTTCGTTCGAGGCTCGGTTCGCTGTTGGTCGGTACAGCAACAGTGGTCGAGGCGGCACCATGTCGTCGCGCCTGTTTCGAGTGTCGCGCTCTCCAAGCGGTTTCGCCTTCGGCGACGATCTGCTCGAATCGTTCGCGGTCTTCTGGCGTCGTACGTTTCGCGTAGGTGGTGTCGAGGATCTCCTGCTTTTCGGAGCGGGGTGTGACCGCGCTCAGACCCGATCGCCAGTTGTTGATCGTGGTGGTCTCGACGCCGAGCATCGCGGCGAACTTGCGGATCGGCTGTCTCATCGCCTCTTGCAGCGCGGCAGCTTCGAAGCCGGTCCATTCCCGCCCTCGGATCATGCGGCCCCCTACTTTCCAGCTCCTGAACTGGGAAATGCCTACGGTACGCCCACGCTACGCCACCACTGTGCGGTTCCTGCCAATGCTGTTGGCGGGCAACGATTGAAACCGGAACCCGCTTCGGAGAATCCGTGGCAAAGCTGCCGAACGGGTGCACCTCGTTGTTTTGGAAGCGTCACCAGGAAGGCCCGCGCATGACACATTCGGACGAGTTGAACACGCAGCCCGCGGTGAGGCGTGCCCAGTCCTCGGGCGCCAGCCCGATCGCTTCCGCCAACGCTGTCGTTGCGGCCGAGGCCACCCACAACCAATCGCGCGCCGAGCTTGTCAGAGCGCTCGAGGCGATGGAGCTGGCCGGGTTTCTCACGGCTGCGCCCGCTGTAACCACGACCGAAGCCGCCGACACGACGGCCGTGACCGCGCCGACTGGGGAGTTGCGATGACCCAGACCAGCACACCTAGAGCCTGGACCGAATCCCCCCACTCACGCTGCCAGTTCTACCGGAGCATGTGCTCGCTGCCCACCGTGATCGATCCGGCAACGGGGCGGATCACGATGCGGGCCGGGTTTGTCGGGGCGGTGATGATGCCGACCGAGCTCGGTCAGCGGGTCAAGACCAGTCTCGATCTTCGCGGTGTCGCGCCGTTGTCGATCGTCGGCCACCCGCGCGCGGAAATGTGGACATTCCTTGTCCGGACCGATATTAGGCCGATCGGCGACCCCGCCGAGGTGGCGCGCTTATGGAAGGCGCGGGTGGTGGTGATCCGCGATGGTGACATCGCGTTGCCGTCCCCGGTGGTGGACCCGCTGATGATCCGCACGTGGGTGTCCCCGGCCACCAGCGCTTTTCGCCCCTCGGGGGCTGTGGTGATCGAGTGCGCATTATCGATCTTGAGGCAGATCGGGCAATGAACAACGACGGCCGGTCACCTCGCCCTGACGAACCAGATATTCGCCTTTCGGTCGAATTGGCTGGTGTGCGCGTGTATTTCGCCGCATGCCTTACGGCCGCGCTGGTGTTCGTCTGTGATGTGGCCGCCCGCCGCCCTGGCACTGTCGCCGTCTATCCCGGCCACTGTGCCGGATTGCCCCGCCTCCCTAACGAGCGCCGTGCGCCACGAGGCGCTGTTATCCATATTGGAGGTGGAATGACTCCGAAGTGATTGTGTCGCAGCACGATTGCTGTAGCTGAGGGCAGCCTGAT
>NZ_JBHXNK010000006.1:0-214315 GCF_042719755.1 Nocardia sp. NPDC058519
CCGATCACCGACAGTCGCCGCCACGGCGAACATGATGCCCCACCCGAGGACCTATCGGACGAGAACCGGAAACTCGATTGGGAGACATGACCTAGCGCGTGCGGGTCTCGGAAGCCTATCTGAGGCAAGTGATCGGACCTGTCAGATCGCCCGGTTCTGCCCCCGTGACCTCAGTTCTGGCGGATCAGGCGAACATGAAGAAGTTCGATGACGCCAAGGCCCGACGAGCGCGAATTGGACAAGCTGGCGCAGGGCGAGAAGGCACTCACGATCTCTGTCCACGCCTCGATCGCTACAGGTGCCCGGGGTCACTTGGCTGAAGTTTCACATCAAGATCAAGGACGTCGGCGGCGGAATCATCTACAAGTTCGTCGAGAGGTGAAGGTGGCGGAAACGGCCGTTCGGGGTCTGCTCGGCGGTACGCGTTCGGTGGTTCAGCGAACGATCGGACCGTCGAGGAATTCGAGTAGTCGACTACGCGCGTGATCATCGCCCCCGGTTACGACAATCAGGGTCTCGACCAGTGGCGAGCCCGTTGTACCGGTGAAGCGAGGAGGCTTCCATGACCACCAGGCCAGTGCACAGCACATTCCGCGTTTCGTCGGGCTTTCGCACGCCGCAGCGGCCGGATCATAACGGTATCGATATCGCCGCACCGGCCGGCACGCCGATCTTCGCACCGGTGGACGGTGTGGTCGTCGAGGGGGCGGAACGTCCGCCGGGGGCGGTGTCGGGGTTCGGGAACTGGGTGTGGCTGGACGCGCAGGACGGCCGCGGGGTGGATCTGATCTTCGGGCACATGCGTCACGCGAGCATCCTGGTGAAGGGGGGCGATCGGGTCCGGGAGGGCGAACAGATCGCGAGTGTGGGGTCGGAGGGCCAATCCACCGGTCCTCATTTGCATTTCGAGGTGTGGGGCCCGCCCGGGCGCATCGGCGGTGACCCGAGGAATCCGCAGGATTTCCTGCAGGGTGCGGTCGACCCCGGCACGCAACCCGACACCGGTACGAACGGGTCCGACCCGGAGGCCTTCCCGCTGCCGCGCGGGTTCTTCTACGGACCGCTGGAGGGCCCCGCTTCGTCGATCTCCGGGCGTCACGGCAGCGAACGGCCCGAGTGGATCGCGGGCTTGAAGCGCTGGCAGCAGGCCCGTGGCCTGCCACAGACCGGTGTTTACGACCAGGCAACCGCCGACGCGGCACGTACGGTTCAGTTCGCGAACGGTTTCACCCCCGATGGGCTGATCGGCCCGGCGACATGGCGCGCGGGATTCACCAGCGCCCCGACCGGGGAGCTGCCATCGAGGATGCAGCTGGTCGATCACGCCGCGGCGCGCCCCGGCGCGCAGGCAGTGAAGGCCGACGGATACCACGGGGCTGTTCGCTACCTGGTGGACTCCCCCGAACGCGGCCTGATCAACAAGAAACTGACTCCTGAGGAAGCTGCGGGGTATCTCGACCTGAAGATGCCCCTTGTCAGCAATTGGCAGAAGGGAAAGAACGCCACCGCCGATTGGCGCCGCGGGTTCGACGGCGGTGTCGCCGACGCCAACGCCGCCGATGCGTGGCACCGGCACTGCGGCGGCCCGGCCGGGGCGCCGATCTTCTTCTCCATCGACGACGATCTGTCGCTGTCTGAGTGGAACACCATGGCCACCCACTATCTGCGCGGCGCCGCGTCGGTGCTGGGCAAGGAGCGCGTCGGCGCGTATTGCAAGTATCTGGCATGTGATTGGGCAGTCCAGGACGACGTCGTCGGCACGTGCCGCGACGGCAGCGGAAAGCGGTTCCTGTGGCAACCCAACACCTGGCTGGGTGGTAGGCCGCTCGGCACGATCTCCGAGCACGCCTGCCTGTTCCAGCGGCTCATTCACCCGCGCGACAACGTCAAGGTCGCTGGGATCAACGTCGACGTCAACGACACCCTCACCGACGACTTCGGGCAATGGCAGTACGCCGCCCAGCCGGTTATCCCGGAACCGATCGTGGTTCCCGACCCGATTTCGGTGCGCGAGCCCGAGGGCTACGACATCGCCTGGCACGCCGGGCCGGGGTCCCGCTCTGGGCATGGCGCGTACAAGCGGATCTACCTGCACACCACGGAGAATCAGGACTGGATCAGCCGCGCCGAAAACGTCGCCGACGGTCAAGCGGCCAGACGGGACGGGTCCTATCACTACATAGTCGACGACAACCGCATCATCCAGACAGTCTCCACGAAGAACGCCTCCTGGAGCGTTCCGGTACGCGGCGTCAACGACGAGAACCAGGTTTCGGTGCATATCGCCCTCGTCGGGACTTCCGGCGCGATTCCACGGTGGACGACCAGTCCGAATCCCAATAGCGAATCGAACCCGAAGAAGCGCTCCGGGTGGCTCGAGCACGACAAGATGCTCGACATGGTGGCCTTCACGATCGCCAAAATTTCCAAGGAACACCACATTCCGATCGAGCGGGTCGACATCGCCGGTGTCGGAAACGACAGGCACGGCGTCTCCAGCCACAACAACTACACCTACGGTTCGGTGAAACTGCGGGGCTTCAAGGACGGCACTCACTGGGACGTCCCCGACACCTTTCCCTACGATGTCGTCCTCGCCGCGGCGAAGCAGTACGCGGCCATCCCCGAGGACCCCGATCGTTTCCCACTTCCGAACGGGCACTACTGGGGTCCTTTGTCGGGGCCGCAGGAGTCGTGGTCGAACAGGTTCGGCAACGAGCCGCAAGCGTCGAAGGACGGTTTGCGACGCTGGCAGGCTGCCCTCGGAGTCGCACAGACCAGTGTGTACGACGACGCCACCCGCGACGCTGCCACCGCCATGCAGAAGGCCAAGGGCTGGCCGGTCACCGGCCATGTCTACGCCGGCGAGTGGTATGGCGTCATCAAGGACGGCTGGCGGTTGCCCGCCCCCGCTGCCGTCCCCACCGGCGCACGCAAGATCACCAATGCGACCGGGCCGGGCCACACCGACCAGTTCGGTATGGCCGCAACCGATCTCGGGGTGATGACCCGTACGCCCTCGGGCCGGATCCTCGCCGTCTTCGGCGACACCTTCCGCAACCCGATGGTCGGCGGCGACGACTGGCGTTCTCCGGTCGCGTTGTACTCGGACACAACGAATTTGGACAGCGGGATCGTGTGGCACGAAGCCGCGGGATCGGATCCGAACTATGCCCGGCAACTGTGGCCCTACGACCATGTGGGAGGGACGACGGCGCTGCCCTCCGATGTCATCACCATCGGCCAGGACATCTACCTGCACGTGATGATCAACGAGGGCCTCGGCAACGTGGTGCGCACCGAGATCTGGACGTCGAGCGACAACGGAAAGTCCTGGCGGCCCACCGGTGCCCAGTTCGACGCGGGCCTGCACAACGGGTTCGCGCAACTGTGGACCTGGGAACGCGACGACGACGGGTGGGTGTATGTCTTCTCCACCGGATTCCAGCGCGACAAGGGGATCATCCTGCGCCGCGTCCGCGAGGACCGGATCACCGACCCTGGGGCCTACATCGGCTGGGGTTGGCGCGACGGCAGCTGGAACTGGGGAAACCCACCGACACCGGTACTCGAAACCCAGCCCTCCGCGGAGAAGTTCGGCGAGATGTGCCTGCGCAAGATCCAGAACAAATGGGTTCTGGTCAACTTCGACGCCTCCACCACCGGTGGCTACGACATCGACCTGCGCCTGCTCGACACTCCCACCGACAACCTCTACCTGGTGCCGAAGACGACACCCATTCGCGGGTCGGCATGGGGAGACGAGGGCAATGACCGGGTCGCGCAACTCTACGGCCCGTGCATCATCCCGGGATCCACGCTCGACGCCGGACTACATCTGCTGGTGTCGCAATGGAAGACCACCGACGGATGGCCTTACCGCGCAATGCATTTCAAGGTTCCCGTCCGATAGCTAGCGGGGTCGGCAGGTCCGGCCCCGGCTAATCGGGCGATGTGATGTCGCGAAGGACTTGCTTGGCGCGCTCGACTCCGGTGTGGCCGTCGAAGTCCGGCCAATCGTGATAGTGGACATGCGGATTGCGGATCAGGAACTCGGAGACGACCTGCATGGTTCGGACGGCCTTGACGAAGTCGACGCCACCGAGTCCCGTCAGCGCTGTCGGCACGGTCATTCGGCCGACATTGCCGAGCGGGCCACCGAGACCGCCACCGAGGATGTTCGATTGCAGGAACTGCAACACCGCAACCGCGAACGGCACCGACAGCTCCGCGTGGACGAGCAGGTCGTAGAACTGCTCCAGCAGTGTGTCGTCGGTCGTCGTCGAGTACATGTCACCGTCGAGCACGAAATCGAAGGTGCGGTCGCGGAATTCCTGGGGCGTGTAGTCGCCCGAGATTCCGGCACCCGGTGGGTTGTTGCCCAGCAGAGTGCGTCCCGGCGGACGGCACGGCGACCCGAAGGTGATCACGCACCGCAGATCGTCCGCGCGGTGCGCGAGCGGCCCGCCGTCGGTCATGAGCATCATCAGCCGCACAACGACTTCCGCACCCTGGCTGTATCCCGCGAGGATGAATGGGCCGGGATTGAGCAGGATCAGCCTGATCCCCTCCCCGACGCCGAGCGCCACCGACTCCCGGTAACTGGTGTGTGGGTCAGGGTTGAGAAATCCGCTGGCGGGGTAGGCGACCGGTTGATTGCGGACCCGACGCTCACCTTCGAGCGCCGAGCCGACGTCGAACGGTGGTCCCTGACTCCAGTGGCCCCAAGTGCCTGCGAAGCTGTAGTACAACGGCCGGGTCCCGGCTGGTGGAATCGGGTCGAAGTTCAGTCCGAGCCTGCGCAACGTCGCTGTGTCGGCCGTGCCGGGTTCGGCGACATCGAGCCCGGCACGGCGCTGAAACTCCGCGACGACCGCGGTCGTGGCTGGGCCGTACTCCCCGTCCACGACCAATCTGGAGTAGAGCGGGTAGTCACGGTTCAGCGTCGCCTGGAGTACCCCGACAAGGTCTCCACGATCTCCGGGCCTGAGGATCACAGTCATCGGAATCCCCAGACCCTCGGAGGCAACGCCCCTTCGTCGTCGGCTTTCGGATACTTCTCGAGGAATGCCACGATCCTGTCCCCCAGTGGTCCAGTCACGAAATTTTGCCATCGCTCGATCGCCCGTGAGCTGGGCGGAGATCGCGAGCCGGCCTCTTGGCCATCATCCACCCAGGCTCGACCGAAAGATAGAGGTCGAGACCGATTTTTGATCGTTCCTGCGGTGGCCCAGCCGCACCGGCGTTGGTCGGTCAGGGTGCAGGGAGGTCCTTGTAGGTCTCGAGGATGCTCCGGATCGAGGGAGTGACGAACAGTTCCCGGTCCAACGATGCCCACAGGTACCCGGCGTGGGCAGAAAGGCGGATGGGGCCGGTGGCTTTCACGTCGACGGCAAAATGTAGACGCCGCACCGGCTTTCCCGCCGGGGACAGGTAGTCGAAGTCACCGACATGGTGCCGGATCCCGGTGACGGTCAGGCCGGTTTCCTCGCGGACTCCCCGCGTCAGTGCCGCGGCAACGGACTCGCCGGGTCCCACGGTGGCGCCGGGAAGTTTGTGGGTAGGCCGGACGGGGCCGGTGCTGTTCGCTTCCAGGAGCAACACTTCTCCGCCACGATCGACGATCGCACCGACGCGCAACCCGAATCCGTCGCGTTCGCCGCGCGGTAGGACCTCGTCGTACAACGGCATCGACATCGGTGCATTCACCAACCTTCGGTAGGGCAGAGTAGCCGCGTGTTGTCGTAGTCACTCCGTGGTGACTTCCCTGTCAATTGTGCCTGGCGCCAGGCACATCCGGCGATATTCGCTGTCAAAATTCTTCGCGCGAATACGCTGTTTCAGTCGAGGGTGCAACCGGAGATCGGCTTGTCGGCGAGGCGGTCGAGCAGGTAGGTGATCGCGTTGTCCGGACCGAATCCGTCGATCAGTTCGGGTCCGAAGTGGTTGGGGATCGTCGCGCCGGAGAGGATCGGCGGCAGGTTGTTGGTGCGGAAGGTGACGGTGGCACCTCTGGCGCACCAGTCTTCGGCAAGTTGGCGGGCCTGGTTGTAGGGAACGGTGTCATCGTTGAGGCCACTGGTGATCAGCACCGGCGTCGGCGGAGCGATGCTGCCTGCGCGAAGTTCGGCGAGGACGGGCGCCGCTTCTGGCATGTCGCGCAGATGTTCGAGCAGTGGACGGCCGTCGATGGTGAGCGAACTGGTCTCGAGGAAAGGCTGTTTGGTGATGATGTCGCCCACGCACTCACCGCTGAGGGTTTCGAGCATGGCTCGTCCGGCGGGGCTGGTCACCCGGTCGACAGCCGCGTGCAACTCCGGGTAGCGGGCGAGCAGTCCGTTGATGGCGAATCCGATGGCGCCGCCGATGAGGGCGCCGTCAATGCGGGCGAGGATCTTGGCCAGATCGGCGGTGGGCCCGCCTGCCCAGGTGCCTTTGAGGTTGAGTTCGGGCGCGTAGCTGTGGTGCAGCTCCGCGGCACCCGCGGTGGCACCGCCGCCCTGCGAGTAGCCCCAGAAGACGACGGGGGTTTCCGGTCCGACTCCGCCGAGATTGTTGGCGGCGCGGGCGCCGTCGAGGATCGCGTGCCCGCCTTCGATGCGATTGGCGAAGGTATGGACACCAGGAGTGCCGAGACCGATGTAATCGGTGACCAGGACGCGAGCTCCCAGCGCACTCCAGACAGCCGAGGACGGCAGTTCCTGGTTGGCCGACAACGACAGTGAGGGGTCGGCGGTCAGGGTGAGGCCGGTGGAGAAGGCGACCGACATGGCGCACTGGTCGCCTTGGCCCGCGGTCCCGGGCCCGATGACCACGGTGGGGCGCTCCCCCGCGCCCTGCCATGGCCCCTGGGGCTCGATATAGGTGCCGGTGACCGCGGCGGGCGAGCCGTCTTGGTACTGCGTGGTGTACATGACACGCGTGGCATTCACGGGCCAGCCCGCAGCGGTCGGCAGCGTCGCGAGAATGCGCATCGGCTCGGTCTTGACGATCACGCCGGGCACGCTCGAAATCTGAGCGGGCGGGGTATAGAACCCGCTCACCGGAGCGGCAGTCGCCTCCGGAGTGCCGACACCCGCCACCACGCCGACGACGCATACCGCAGCCACCGCCGCGGCCAGCACGCCGATCGAACCGGGCAGCGCGTTCCCCTTCGAGCGCAACCCAAGCTTGCTATGCATTCAGATACTCCCCGTGAATTGATACGGCGCCGCCGCCGCAGTGAGCCGAGTCGCACTCGATGGCGTTGATGATGCCCATCACAGCAGCGCAACTCCCGAACAGTAACACGGTTACTGATCGGTACGAAACTGCCCGGTAGCGTGCGCGTTCACTCGCCGATCTCGCCACCTAGCCATTCCAGGCTGAGTTAGGTTAGGTTTACCTCCATGGTGGAATATGCCGTGGAGGCCGAGGGTCTCGTCAAACGGTTCGGCGGGGTGACCGCGCTGGATGGGCTCGGTTTCGCAGTGGAACGGGGCACGATCGCGGGGGTGCTCGGACCGAACGGGGCGGGAAAGACGACAACGATCGATGTACTGACCACATTGCTGGTTCCCGACGCGGGTCACGCGCGAGTCGCCGGTCACGATGTGGTGGCCGACGCGGGAGCGGTCCGGTCGGTGATCGGACTGACCGGGCAATTCGTCGCCCTGGACGAGAACCTGACCGCGCGCGAGAACCTGGCCCTGTTCGGGCGGCTGCTGAAGCTGGGACGTCGGCGGGCGGCGGAGCGCGCCGAGGAACTCCTGAGCCGCTTCGATCTCACCGATGCCGCCGATCGGCGCAGCGGCACCTTCTCCGGCGGCATGCGGCGACGGCTCGACCTCGCGGCATCCTTGATCGGGCAACCGGAAGTGCTCTTCCTCGACGAACCGACCACCGGTCTCGACCCGCGCAGCCGCGCCGTGCTGTGGGACGTGGTCCGGGACCTGCGCGACGACGGCATGACCATCCTGCTCACCACCCAATACCTGGACGAGGCAGACGAACTGGCCGACCGGATCGTGGTGGTCGACCACGGCCGTGTCATCGCCGACGGCACCGCCGACGAGCTCAAGGATCAGGCCGGGGGTTCGGTCTGCCACATCACCGCGGCCGAAGGCGACCGCCCCCGGATCGCCGCCGCGCTGGCGGATATGACCGGGCTCGCCGAGCTGACCGACGGCGTCGCCGTCGCCGCGTCGGGTGCCGCGACGCTGGTCGATGTCGTGCGCAAGCTCGATGCCGCCGAGATCGCCGTCGACGACATCGCCCTGCGCCGCCCGACCCTCGACGACGTGTTCTTCCGCCTCACCGGGCACCCGAGCGTCCCCGGCGAGACAGAGGACACCCCATGACGACGACCATCTCCGCATCGGAAGCCGTTGCCGCGGCGCCCCGCCCACATCCGTCGATCTGGGCCGACACCGCGATCCTGGCCGGTCGCCACCTGCGGTTGATGAGCAGACGCCCCGCCTCCATCATCGGCGCCGTCGTGCTGCCGCTGATCTTCGCGACGATGTTCTACGTCGTGTTCGGCACCGTGGTCGAGCGCCGGATCGGCAGCGGCTACGGGCAGTACCTGCTGCCCGCGGTGATTCTGCAGGCGATGCTGTTCACGGCCATGTCGGCGGCCATCCTGTCGGTCGAGGACGTGACCGGTGGCATGATCCGCAGGCTCCGCTCCATGGCGGTCTCGCCGGTCGCCCCGGTGCTGGGACTGGTCGGTGCGGAGCTGACCCGTGCGCTGCTGACGATCGCGGTCCTGCTGCCCGCCGGCGCCGTCATGGGCTTCCGCCTCGGTGGCGGTGTGCTCGCATCGATCGGATTCGGACTCATCGCACTGTTTTTCGCCGCGATGGTGTGCACCGGGTTCATCGCGATCGGTTTCGCGGTGGGCAAGGTGGACTCGGTGCAGGTGATCACCAATGTCATCTTCTTCCCGTTCCTGCTCGTGTCGAACGCCTTCACACCGACCGAGGCGTTCCCGGACTGGTTGCAGCCGTTCGTCGCCAACCAGCCGCTCAGCCGCACCACCGACGCGCTGCGTGCGCTGGCCGACGCCGAGGCGGCTCTGGCCAGGCCGGTCACGATCGCCCTGCTGTGGTTGAGCGGCGGGTTCGTCGTGTGTGTCGCGGTCGCGGCCCGTGCCTACCGGAGGTCACTGTGAACGAAACCCGCACCGCGACGGGACCCCGCCCGCACCTGCTCATCGACGGATGGGCACTCACGATCCGCGCCATCCGGGTGACGCTGCGCAATCCCGTCCTGCTGATGATGGCGACGTTCTTCCCCCTCATCCTGCTGGTGCTGATGACGGTGTCGTTCGGCTCGCTGGTCGCCCCCGGCGGCAGCCGGGCCGACTACGTGAACTTCAGCCTGCCGCTGTTCGCCGTGATGGGCATCGCGTTCGCCGGGCTCGGCACTGCCATGACGACCTTCGACGATCTGCAATCGGGATTCGACCGTCGGCTACGGGCGATGCCGATCGCGCGAGCGGCCCCGCTGATCGGGCGCATCGCCGGGGATACGGTGCGCAACCTGATCACCCTGCTGGCGGTGATCGGGGTCGGCTATCTGCTCGGATTCCGCTTCACGGGCGGCGTGCTCGGCGTCATCGGCTTCGTCGTGTTGCCGCTGATCTTCGGCACCGGGGTCGCCTGGATGATGGTGGCGATCGCGGTCTACGCCAAGTCCGGGGAGGCGGTGGGTTCGGCTCTCAACGCGATCCTGCTGGTGGCCTCGTTCCTGTCGACCGGATTCGTGCCACGCCAGGATCTCCCCGCGTGGATCCAGCCCGTCGCCGCCGCCAACCCGGTGTCGTCGGTGGTGGAGGCGATGCGCGGGCTGGCGTCGTCCGGACCGATCGCATCGCCCACCTGGCGCGCGCTGGCGTGGACGGTGGCGCTGACGGCGGTTTTCGCGACGCTCGCCGTTCGCGGATACCGCAGGCGTTGAAGCCCGCACCGCCTTTTGTGGCTCCTAGGCCGCGTGCGTCAGTCGCGCGGCGGCAGCGCCCACGGTCGGTCCGGCGCTGACCAGCACGCGCATGAACCGATCCTGTTCCCGCGCACCACGAGTCGCCGCCCGGTCGAGCCCGCCGGGAAGCAGGCGGGTGGCCGAGCGCACGAGATTGGTCGGGATGCGCAGGGCCGGGTACCACGGCACGATCACCGTCGGCAGCCCGAGCGCGCGCATCGCGCGGCGGCCGAGGAACGTCCCCGTCACCGACAGGTGCTGGGCGTAGGCGAGCCTGCGGCGGACCGCGGGCAGCCGGTCGTAGTTCCACGACAGCGGGTCTCGTGACATCGGCACCGCGAGTAGACGAGTCGACTCGTCGGGGTCGGCCAGCGCGGACAGCGTGTGCACGAGCACGCGCACACCGTCACGGAAGGAATGCGGCAGCCACTGCTCCTCGACCCCGAGCAGCCAGCCGACGTAGCGGACCAGGTGCGCGACAGCGTCGGTTTCGGCGGGGGTGAGCAGCAGACCCATCCCCATACTCCCGATCGAGGGCGCGATGAAGGCGCCGACCAGCGTGGCCGCCATGTCGGTCTGGTTGATGGGCAGGCCCCAGTCATCGGCCTGCCAGTCCGGCAGCGCGGCCACGTGACGGCGGACGAACGCGTGGATGAGCCGCACCCGGATCGTGGACTGGTATCCCAGACCCTGCGGGGACAATCCGTCCTCGGACAGGACATCCATCGCCCACTGCATCGTCTCGGCCCACCGCTGGTTGGAGCCCTTTTCCAGTGCTCCCGTGCGCAGCAAGGTCTTGTTGAAGCCGGAGAACTGGTAGCCGCCGAGCATGGCGACGTCGCGGGCGATGTACATGCCGTCGGATCCGCCGGTGAGCATGACCTTGGCCCCGCGCACGAGCTGTTCGTGGTCGACCCAGACCGGAACGGTCTCCACCGCGGCGAAGAACTCGCGCAGCGGTTCGGGCGCCTCCGGGACCGAGGAGATGCCGTGGGTGACCGCTCGATCGAACAGCGGACGAATCTGCTTCGCGCCCGTGGTGACCATCCAGTCGACCAGCCGATCCATCGCCTCGTCGCCGACGAGCAGACCCTCGCCGAGTTGCTGCCATTGAACCGGGTCGGGGCTGGTGACCCCGAGCATCGCCGCGAAGCCGCCGACGATCGCCGGGGGGCGGTGTGGACGGTCGGGATGACGGGTGGGAACGGTGGCCATCGGCACTCCTCGTTGAGCGACGCAAAATGGATAACGACTGATATCCAAATTAGGTCGGCTGCTACAGTGCTGTCAATGGCGCGTGCAGAGGTGGTCCGGTCGTACCGGGGAATCAGCGCGGCGAATCGACGCGACGAACGCCGCGACAAGCTCCTCGCCGCGAGTCGGCAGATCTGGGGCGAAGCCGGACTGACCGAAGTCACCGTGCGCCGCGTGTGCGCCGCGTCGGGGTTGACGCCGCGCTACTTCTACGAGCACTTCGCCACCAGGGACGCCCTGATCCTCGCGGTCGCCGAGCAGGTGCGCGAGGAGCTGTTCACCATCATGGTCGAGGTGAGCCAGGCCGAGCCGGGTGGGCTCAACCGCAAGCTGCTGCAGGCATTGACGACCTACCTCGACACGATCGCAGCCGACCCGAGCATTCACCGCATCCTCACCAGCGATGCACACAGCGTCGCCGGACTCGAAGAACTACGCACCCGCGCCGTCGGCATCGTCACCGATCTCGTGGTGCAGTACAGCGCGGAATTCCTCGACGCCCCCGCGAACCCGGAGATCCGGCGTCAGGAAGCGCTCTTCGTCGTCGGCGGGGTCAATCAGCTCGTCGAAGCCTGGCTGCGCGACCCCCGCCAATCGACCACCGAAGTGGCCGCGCTCTGCACCGCACTCGCGCTCGCCGTGGTGAACAGATCCGACTGACGCCACTCGCCTCAGGGGACGAGCTTGCCGAGGATGTCCCGCAGTAAGGCGCGCTCGTGGTCGGCGAGTCGTCCGAAGAAGTCGTCGGCGTCCTTCGTCCGAGCCGCGGTCAGGGCGGCCAGCGTCCGTTTGCCCTGCGCGGTCACCGCCACGAGGATCGCGCGGCGGTCTGTCGGGTCCGGCTCCCGCGTGACCAGGTCGGCCTCCTCGAGTGCGTCCACCACTTCGGTGGCCGACCGGGGGCTGATCCGCAACGCGTCGGCGATGGCCGACAGCCGGAGACCGTCGTGCTCGCCGGTCACGCGCAGCGCGCGGGCCTGGTGCGGGGTCAGCCCTATCGGCGCGTACGCCGCCGCCCAGCGCCGACGCAGCGTCCTGGCCACCTGCATCAGCAGGTCGCTCTCGTTGTCGGGCATAAACCCGCCTCTCGCTGTGTTTCCCTTACCAGATAGTGAGGTAACCTCAGCATAATCACAACCCAAGGGGGTTGCATATGGAAGTGAAAGTCTCCGCCGGCGGCGGCCGCACCCGCCGACCCGACCCGGCCGACCGCGCGCAACTGCGCGAGTCCCCTGTGTCCCTGCGCCGGATCGCCGCGCTCTTCGCGCCGTACCGGCTTCAGCTCACCCTGCTGACCGCCCTGATCGTGGCGGGTTCGACGATCAGCCTCGCCTCGCCGTTCCTGCTGCGACTGGTGATCGATGACGCGCTGCCGCACCAGAACGTCTCGCTTCTGCTCTGGGCCGTAGGCGGCATGCTCGCCGTCACCGTGCTCACCGCGGTGCTCGGCGTCGGCCAGACGCTCATCTCCACCACCGTCGGGCAGCAGGTCATGCACGTCCTGCGTGCCGACGTGTTCCGCCATCTGCAACGGCAGTCGCTGGCGTTCTTCACCCGCACCCGCGGCGGTGAGGTCCAGTCCCGCCTGATCAACGATGTCGGCGGCATGCAGTCCGTGGTCACCAGCACCGCGACGTCCATCGCGAGCAACGTCACCACCGTGGTCGGCACGGCCGTCGCGATGGCTGTGCTGTCGTCGCGGTTGTCGCTGTTGTCGCTGGTGCTGCTGCCGCCGGCGATCTGGCTGACCCGGCGCGTAGCTCTGCTGCGCCGCGACATCACCGCCCAGCGCCAACGTCACCTCGCCGACCTGCACGGCCAGGTCGAGGAGGGACTTTCGGTGAGCGGGGTGCAGCTGGGCAAGACCCTCGGCACCGGCCCTCTCGCGTCCGCCCACTTCGAGAAGACCTCGCACGACCTGGTCGGCCTCGAAGTGCGCTCACAGCTCGCGGGCCGCTGGCGGATGGCCACCATGAGCATCCTGTTCGCGGCCATCCCCGCCCTGCTCTACCTCGCCGCCGGTCTTCCGGCGACCAGCAGCGGCATGACGATCGGCACGCTGGTCGCCTTCACCACGCTGCAGGCCGGGCTGTTCAGGCCGCTGATGGCCCTGCTCAACGTGGGTGTCGAAGTGACCAGCTCGATGGCGTTGTTCAGCCGGATCTTCGGCTATCTCGACCTTCCGGTCGAGATCGATGAGCCCATTCAGCCGGTCGACCTCGACCCGCGCGATGTCGTGGGCGAAGTCCGGTTCGAGGATGTCGGCTTCCGCTACGACGCGGCGGGCCCCGACGTGCTCGATGGCGTCTCGCTCGTCGTGCCGCCCGGGTCGACGCTCGCCCTGGTCGGCGAGACCGGTTCCGGCAAGACCACTCTCGCCTCGCTCGTCGCGCGACTGCACGACGCGACCGCCGGGCGGGTGAGCATCGACGGCGTCGACGTCCGAGACCTGGAGCTCGGCACCCTCGCTCGCATCGTCGGTGTGGTGTCACAAGAGTCGTACCTGCTACACACGACCATTCGCGAGAACCTGCGCTACGCCAAGCCCGACGCCACCGACGCGGAGATCGAGCGCGCGGCCCGCGCCGCCCAGATCCACGAGCTGATCGCCTCGCTGCCCCAGGGCTACGACACCGTGGTGGGGTCGCGCGGTCACCGGTTCTCCGGCGGCGAGAAGCAGCGTATTGCCCTGGCCCGCACCCTGTTACGCGACCCGCGCGTGCTGGTGCTCGACGAGGCGACAAGTGCCCTCGACAACGAGACCGAGCGCGCGGTGCAGGCCGCCATCGACGTGGTGGCACAGGGCCGCACGGTCATCACGATCGCGCACCGGCTCAGCACCATCCGCGAAGCCGACCAGATCGCCGTACTCCATCATGGCCGGGTCGTCGAACTCGGCGACCACACAGAGCTGATCGACGACGGCGGACGCTACGCCCGGCTCAACGGCGCCGCCGAGGTCGCGGCAGCCTGACTCGACCGGCCACGTGATCACGTCTCGGCCGGGCATACAGAACGTACCCACGACTATGTAAGGTAAGCCTACACATAGACGAAGGTAGGTAGATCCATGCGCATCGTGTCGTTCGGTTTCCAAACTTGGGGTCGCAAGACCCTGCAGGCTCTGATCGACTCGGAGCATGAGGTGGTCCTCTCGGTCACCCATCCGGCCGCGGAATCCTCCTACAAGGCGATCTGGAACGATTCGGTCGAGGAACTGGCCAGGGAGCACGGGATTCCGGTGCACCTCACCGAACGTGCCGACACCGAGACCATCGACCTCGTCAAGCGTGCCGAACCCGATGTGATCGTGGTCAACAGCTGGTACACCTGGATGCCCGCGGAGCTGTACGACATGCCGCCCCACGGCACCCTGAATCTGCACGATTCGCTGCTGCCGAAGTTCACCGGTTTCTCGCCGGTGCTGTGGGCGCTGATCAGCGGTGCCGAGGAATTCGGCCTCACGGTGCACCGCATGGACGAGCAGCTCGACACCGGCGACATCCTGGTCCAGCAGCGCCTGCCGATCCCGCCCGGCGCCACCGGCACCGAACTCGTCCTCGCCGGCATGGAGTTGATCCCCGGTGCGGTGCACGAGGCTCTCGCGGCCCTAGAGAACGGCACCGCGGTGTGGACGCCGCAGAACAAGGCCGAGCGCACCTACTTCCACAAGCGGTCCGATCGCGACAGCCGGGTCGACTGGTCCCTGGACGCGGCCGATTCGGAGCGGTTCGTGCGGGCACTGTCGGCGCCGTATCCGCGCGCCTACTCCTACTACCGCGGTGAGCGCATCGAGATTCTCGACGCGGTGATCTCGGAGGCGCGCTACGGCGGCACCGCCGGCCGGGTCATCGTTCAGGAAGGTGGCGGCGCGGTCGTGTGTGGCTCCCAGCCGCACCGGGGTGGCAACCACGCGTTGGTGATCACCCGTGTCCGTAGCGCGGCGGGCACCGAACACGACGGTGCCGAGTTCTTCGCTCGCGGTGGATATCTCACCGACGATCCCGCCTGAGTTCCCGGTTCCGCAGCGCCCAGCCGACGGCACGGGCGCTGTTTTCCATCTCTTCTCTCCCAGCTTCTGAGGCACCATGATTTCCCACGGTTCGATCCCTGCTGTCCGCCCGCTCACCGCGGCACAACGCGAGGTGTGGTTCGCTCAGCAATTGCTCGGACCGGTGCCGCTCACCATCGCCCAGTACGTCGACCTGCGCGGACCGCTCGACCTCGCGGCGTATCGCCGCGCGGCTCACCTGGCCGCGCGTGATCTGGGTGCCTACGTGCGCTTCGCCATCGTCGACGGGCAGCCGGGACAGGTGCACGACGACGGCATCGACGACCACATCGCCGTCGTCGACTACAGCGGGGAATCAGACCCGGAAGCCGCCGCCCGAGCCTGGATGCAGGCCGATCAGTGCGCACCGTTCGACCTGGTCACCGATCCACCCATCGTGACCACGGTCGTGCGGCTGAGCGCGGACCATCACCTGCTCTACACCCGTGCCCATCACCTGGCGCTCGACGGCCTCGGTGGCGTCCGCATGCAGCACCTGCTGAGCGACCACTACACGGCTCTGCTGACAGGGGGCGAAACACCTTCGGCCGCAGTCGATTCGACGGCTGTGCTCACCGCCGCGGAGGAGAGCTACCTGGGCTCGCGGCGGTATGGAACCGACCGCGAGTACTGGCGCGAGCAGCTTGCCGTGCTGCCTGCCCCGGCGACCCTCGCGACGCGGCCCGGTGCTCCCGATCCGCTCCCGATCCACGCCCGCGCCGAGCTGCCGGAATCGCTGGTCGAGCGCCTGCGCACGCGTGCCGATTTCCCCGGCAACGCGCCCGTGCTGATCGCGGCGTTCGCCGCGTACCTCAGCAGGCTGACCGACACCGACGCGGTCAGCCTGAGTCTGCCGGTCACCGCGCGCACCGTCGCCGCGCTGCGCGAATGCGGCGGCATGACATCGAATATCGTGCCGCTGCACTGCTCGGGCGCCACCGTCGGCGCCGCCATCGCCCGCGCGCGTGCCGAGCTGAGCGGGGCACTGCGCCACCAGCGCTATCGCGGTGCCGAGATGGTCCGCGACAGTGGGCGCCGAGCCGAGTCGCTGGGATTCGGGCCCGCAGTCAACATCATGAACTTTCACACCGAACTGATACTCGGCCCGGCACGCGGCACCATCGAACTGCTGTCCACCGGGCCGGTCGAGGATCTTGCGCTCAACGTGTATCCGGTGACCGATTCCGGGTTGCGGGTCGAGTTCGAGGCCAACCGCCATCGCTACTCCGAGGCCGAGGTCACCGCGCATCTGGATCGGTTCGTCGGCTTCCTGACGGCGCTCGCCGACGCTGACGACGATGTGCCGATCGACCGGTTGCCGATCCTCACCGCCGCCGAGGCGAACCTGCTCGTCCCCTGGCGCGGACCGACGGCGGGGACACCGGCCACGCTGAGTGAGCTGATCGCCGCTGCCGTCGCGGCCGACCCGGACGGCATCGCCGTCGTTTACGGCGAGAAGCGCTGGACCTACCGCGAATTCGATGCGTGGACCGACCGCCTCGCCGGTGCGCTGCAGGCTGCGGGCGCCGGCCCCGAGACCTTGGTCGCGATGGTCATGGAACGTTCCGCCGCCTCGGTCGGGGCGATCTGGGCGATCACCAAGACCGGGGCGGGTTTCGTGCCGATCGACGTGGGCTACCCGGCCGAGCGCATCGCGCACATCCTCGGCGACTGCGGTGCCACCCTCGGCGTCACCGGCGTCGAGCACCCGGCGGATCTGCCCGGCTCGGTCCACTGGACGATCGTCGACCCCGATGCGACACCGGAGGCCGAGCCGCGACAGCCCGTCCCCGCCCGGCCCGAGCACCCGGCCTATCTCATCTACACCTCCGGTTCCACCGGCGTCCCCAAGGGCGTGCTGGTGACCCACGGTGGACTCGCGAACCTGGCGGCCGAGCGCCGCGACCGGTACGCGTTGCGCCCCGGCGCCCGCACCCTGCACCACGCCTCCCCCGGTTTCGACATGGCGGTCGGCGAGATCCTGTGCGGACTGGCCGGAGCGGCGACGCTGGTGGTGGCCCCGCGCTATGTGATGGCCGGGCCCGATCTGGCCGAGCTCATGCGGCGCGAGCGGGTGACCAACGCCATCATCACCCCGGCGGTGCTGGCCACCCTCGACCCCGAGACACTCCCCGAACTACGAGTGCTCGGCGTCGGCGGGGAGGCGATCCGCCCCGATCTGGTATCGGCCTGGTCGCGAACCCGGTTGATGCGCAACGGATACGGCCCCACCGAAGCCACCGATATCGCGACCATCGCGGAGCTGACCCCGGACCGGTCGGTGACGATCGGCGCGCCCCTGCGTGGATTCCACGCACTGGTACTGGACGCCCGATTACGCCCGGTCCCGCCCGGCGTCATCGGCGAGCTCTACCTCGGCGGCCCGGCCCTGGCCCGCGGCTACCACGGACGACACGCGTTGACCGCGGAAAGATTCGTCGCCGACCCGTTCGGCCCGCCCGGCGGGCGGGTGTACCGCACCGGTGACCTGGTGACCCTCACCGCCGACGCCGAGCCCGAACTGATCTACCACGGCCGCAGCGACTTCCAGATCAAGGTGCGCGGTCACCGCATCGAGCCGGGCGAGATCGAGACCACGCTCACCGGCCTCCCCGGCGTCGTCCGGGCCGCCGTCACCGCCCATCAGGACGCCAGGGGCACCCATCTGGTGGCCTACCTGGTCCCGGACGGTCCACTCGATGTGGAGCTGGTGCGACTCCAGGTCGCCGAACAGCTGCCCCCGTATCTGCGGCCCAGCGCCTACCTCGTACTCGACACCTTGCCGCTGACCCCCAACGGCAAGCTCGACACCCGTCGCCTGCCCGCGCCGGTGTTCGGTCACCACGGTTCCCGGCCCGTCTCCACGGACTCGGAGCGAAAGGTGGCGGCGGCCTTCACCGAGGTTCTGGCGATCGAGGTGCCCGGTGCCGAGAGCGACTTCTTCGAACTCGGCGGGACCTCACTCACCGCGACCGCGCTCGCGGCGCGCCTCGGTATCGGTGTCCGCACCGTCTTCGACGCACCGACCGTCGCGGCACTGGCACTGCGACTCGATGATCCCGAGAACCCGGCCGCGGACGCACCGGTGCCGGAAGCCCGGCCCGAACACCTGGCGCCTGCCCCGGCACAGCTGCGGATGTGGCTGCTCAATCAGCTGTACCGGGATTCGTCGGCATACCACCTGCCGATCGCGTTGCGCCTGACCGGATCTCTCGATGTGGCGGCACTCGATGCCGCGGTGCGCGACGTGGTGGAACGGCACGAGGTGCTGCGCACGGTGTATCCCGCCAGCAGCACCGGGCCACAGGTCCGCATCCTGACCGTCGACGCGGCCCTTGGCGGTGCACCGCTAACCGCGCGCGCACTCGACCGGGCCGAGCTGGACGCCGAACTCGCGGTGGCAGTCGCTGCACCTTTCGACGTCACCACCGACGCGCCGATCCGGCTGGCGCTGTGGAATCTCGGTCCCGACGACCATGTGCTCGCGCTGGTCGCCCATCACATCGCCGCCGACGGCTGGTCGCACGGTCCGCTCGTGGCCGACCTGTCCGCGGCGTACACCGCGCGGGCGGACCGTCGGCAACCGACGTGGGAGCCGCTGCCGCTGCAGTATGCCGATTACACGCTGTGGCAGCACCGACGGCTCGGTGATCGCCACGATCCGAGCTCCCGCGCCGCTCATCAGCTCGCCCACTGGGTGCATGCGCTGAACGGCGCGCCCGACCAGCTGCCGCTACCGACCGATCGAGTCCGCACTCCTGGCTCCGGCAGGCCGGGCGGCACCGGCGCGGTGGTCGAGTTCGAGATCGGCGCCGACGTCGGGGCGGCGCTGGCCGAGCTGGCCCGCCGACACAACGCGACTCCCTTCATGGCCGGTTACGCGGCGTTCACCGTGCTGCTCGGCGACCTGGCCGGGATCGCGGACGTGACGGTCGGGACCCCCGTCGCGGGCCGCGGACACCCCGCCCTCGACCGCTTGGTCGGCATGTTCGTGAACACCCTGCCCCTGCGCCTGACCCTCGATCCGCAGGAACACTTCACCACCCTGCTGACGCGCGCCAGGGAGGTGTCGCTCGCCGCGCTCGACAACGCCGACGTCCCCTTCGATCACATCGTCGAAGCGGTGAATCCGCCCCGCGACACCACCAGGCACCCGCTGTTCGAGGCCGTGTTCTCCTACGAGAACCTGCCCGCGTCACCCTCGCTCGACCTCGGCGGCCTGACTGCTACCCCTGTCGATATCCCCTGGGAAACAACGCATTTCGACCTCGCCCTGACGCTGCGCGAGCAGTCGGGCACCGGTGGATCGACAGGCAGCCTGCGCTACGCCACCGACCTCTACGACGCGGCAACGGTGGCCGGGTTCGCGGCGCGGTTCCTCGACATCCTGACGACGATCGCCGCGCATCCCGAGGCGACTGTCGCACAGCTGTCCGACACGGCCGGACCCGGTCTGCCCGAGCGTCCGGCGCGGGAAAGCGCCACCGGCGCGCCTGCCTGTGACGGCGAGCCGGCGACTGTGCGCGAGCTCGCGGTGGCCCAGGTGTTCGCCGATGTGCTGGAACGGGATTCGGTCGCGGTCGACGAGAGTTTCTTCGATCTCGGCGGCACCTCGCTGCTGGTCTTCACACTCCGGTCGGAGCTGCGGACCCGGCTCGGTATCGATGCCGACCCACGCATGCTGTTCGAAGCGCCGACGCCGCGCGCGGTGACCGCGGCGGTGACGGCCGAGGCGGGCGCGGCGGCGGCCGGCCACTGGACCGACATGCTGATCGCCGACGCGAGCCTGGATCCCACGATCACCGTGCCGCAGGCGTTCCCGGCACCCCCGACCTCGGCGGACGAGGTACTCCTCACCGGCGCCACCGGATTCGTCGGCATCCACTTGCTGCGCGAGCTGCTCGACCGCACCGCATCGCGCGTCTGGTGCCTGGTCCGCGCCGAGGACGCCGACGATGTGCGCCGCCGCCTCGAAACGACGCTCCAGCGATACGGACTCGGCACCGAGGGGCTCGCCGAACGGGTCGTGCCGGTACCGGGAGACCTCGCCGCGCCGCGCTTCGGGCTCTCCCCCGATACCTGGGCCGAACTGGCCACGCGGATCGAGGTGATCTACCACAACGGCGCCCGCGTGAATCATCTGGAATCCTATGCCTCCCTGCGTCCGGCCAATATCGCCGGAACCGTCGAGATCCTGCGGCTGGCGGTCGACACCAAGGTGAAGGCGCTGCATTTCGTGTCCACTGTGTCGGCGGCGGTCGGTGTCGGGCACACCGGAATCGTCACCGAGCGCACGGCGATCACCGCCGATCAGGTGCCGCGCAACGGGTATCTGGCCACCAAATGGGTGGCCGAGCAGCTGGTTCTCGCGGCAGCCGAACGCGGGTTGCCGGTCGCCGTGCACCGTCCCGGCCTGGTCGCCGGATCGATCAGCAGCGGCGCGAACAGCGCCGACGACGCGTTCTGGACGCTCATCCGTTCGGCCGCCCATCTCGGAGTCGCGCCCGACATCGAATCCGCCGACGTCACCTTGGCCCCGGTGGACTACGTGGCCCGCGCACTGGTCGAACTCGCCACCGGGCGGCAACCGAACACCGAGATCTACCATCTGGTCAACAGCGCGCCCACCAATGTCGGCGACATCCTGAACACCCTGCGCCGCAGCGGTTTTCCCGTCGAAACGGTATCGGTGGCCGACGCCGCCGAGCGACTCGCCGGGCAGATCGCCCAGCACGCCGACCTCATGCGCGCAGCACTCGTCGCCGACAATTACCTCAACGGCGGCGGCGACGCCCTGATCGTCGACGACACCGGCACCCGAGCGGTACTGGATCAATCCGGTGTGCGTTGTCCGGCGATCGATGCCGCTGTCCTACAACGCTATATCGACGGTTTCATCACCGCGGGTCTGCTACCGACACCGGTAGCCGACCGGTCCGAGGTCCGCTAGTTGAGGCGGCCCTTTCGCTCGCGCCCGCGGTGCGCCCTCAGCCCCGGCTCCACTTGCGTCGCCGTAGGCATCCCGAGGGCACTGGTTCCAGATCACCTGATAGCGCGGCCGCGATCGGGTCGAGTGCGGTCTCGCTCGAGTCCTGTGCCTCCCTGGTCCGGCGGCCTTTGGGTCGATCGCCGGGGTCAGTAGCCGGAACCCAGCTTCAGCCGAACCGCTTCGACTGCCCCCGACCCAGTTCGATCCGTGCGATGACATCCCATACATACGAGTTGTCCCGGAGTTCGAGCGAAACCAGCGAAGCCTCGCTGGTACCGACGTCGAAGCCGTGGACAGCACTGCCAGCCGTCGCTGCAGTCGCGGCAGCCATCTCTTCCAGACCTTCGAAGACCGGATACGCGATCGTCACATGGGGATCCGACGTAGATTCCTTCAGCGACGCCTGCGGCAAAACGGAGATCGTTGCCGCACGCAGCGTGTCACGAAGTTCCATCACCGGCGCCGCGGGTGAGATCACAAAGCCGATCGCGCCACGAATGTTGGTCAGCCGATCAACGGACAAGCTGAACGGCCGCAGGTCTCGGCAGGCAGGCTGCGCAGCTTCCGCAATAGAAGCACGTTGTTCGAACGTGCACGTGTACGGGCGTGAAATTCGATCCAGCGTCAGGTGTAGGCCGTCAGTAGGCGTGGTATCGAAGTACGCCGGATCGATAGCCTGCTGGCATTCTTTGGTCCGCGAATGAAGTTCCGAGGCGTGATCGAAGGTCAAGAACCAGTAGTAGCCGAGCGGGCCGTTTTCGATCGGACGGGGACGCAAGCCGTCCCGGTTTCCAGTCACTTCTCGCCATCCTTACTGGCCAGCGCATCCCGTACGCCTTTCAACTGCGAGGTATCCCCCCACCTTTCGGCCACGTCACGGAGAAACTCCGAAGCCCGGCGCTGAACCTGGGCCATAGGCTTGCCTCGCGAAGTGTCGAGGGCATCATGCATTATCGCTACTGCAGCATCCAGGTCGGCATCTTCGGCCAAGACATGCGAGCGGGCCACATCGATCATCACCAGCGACCTACCCCATGGCGAGTTCGTGTTGTTCATATCCGCCAACGCGAGCTCCGCATACTGTTCGACCTTGTCCGGCATCGCCAACGACAGATACGACGTCGCAGCATTTCCTGCCACCTGTGCCGCACTATAGCTTCCCAGCGAGATGCTGGATGGCACTCCATCCGGGGCGTTATCACACGTGACCAGCTCGTATGCCCGGTCCACCGTGCGCCGCACACCGTCAGCATCGCCGAGCTTTCCCATTGCTCGCGCGACTCCATTGATCGCTAGCCTTACGCTTTGCGGCCCATCCTCTGCTCGAGCGAGGCCGTCTCGAGCATAGTCCAACGCTCGCTCATACCTCTCTGCGTAATACTCACAGAAGCTTTGCAGCCCACGCGCCCATGCTGTGAGGTTAGCGTTCTGTGCATTGTCCCCAAGATGGAAAGACTCCAGGCAGTAGGCCCGCGCCATCGAGTAATGACCAGTCCCGACGGCGATATAGCCGAGCAGTCCCGAAGTTTCGCTGGCTATGTCGAACAGTTCGCTCCGTTGTTTCGGGTGGCTACATTCATCGATGAGCTCATCGAGCCATGCCCGCTGCTGCTTCAACGCAGGAACGAGTCCGGCGGGATCAACCGTTTCATAGTTCGCGATTGCGTGGTGCGTACTGATTCGCAGCTGGTCAATGACCTCGGGATTGACAGATCGGCTCAGCTTGTGGACGCGGCCCAAGACCGCGAGTAGATCCGTAGTGATCCGCTGGTCACCACTCTCCGCCGAACCGCCACCATCAACGCGGTCGGTGTGTGCAACCGCGGTCTGGGTGTGACGCAGCAAGGTTGAATGCCGGTCCCGCCAAACGGCCTCCCCGTCCGCCACAATCTGCCCGAACCGCTCTCTCTCCGCTGGAGATGCGCGCTGCAAGTAGGCCGTATCCAGGATCGCTTGCGCCGTGGATCTGGGTTTCACGGCGCTCAGGCCCGAGCGCCAGTTGTTGACCGTGGTCGTCTCGACACCGAGAAGAGCGGCGAACTCTCGAATCGACTTTCGCATCGCCTCTTGAAGCGCAGCCGCCTCAAAGCCCGTCCAAGCCCGCCCTCGCATCATCGCCGCTTCCTACTTTTCAGCACGTGATCTCGGAAGTGCACACGATACGCCTACGGTCCGCGATCGCTACGCGGTTACTTCCGATACCGCTGGTGGGCGACCCTTTTCATCAGTACCTGTTCCCGGGAATCCATGGCGAGGCCGCCAGATCGATACCCTTCGCTGCCGGATGCGTCGCCAGGAGGCCGCACATGTCGAGCCACTCGCTCACCGATTATCCCACCGCGCACGAACTGCCAACCGGCTACCAGCTGATCTCCGCCTTCCGTGGCGCATTTGGACACCTTCCTGGTGACCACCTGATCGCACGCTGGGCTCGAGCCTTCGCCCACCTGCACCGCTGCCGCCACATCAACCCCACAAACACCGCCCGAATCGACACGCGCAGAAATGAACTCGCCGAACTGGTCGATGCCTGGTTGGCGAACCACTCCCGGCTGCCCGACCGGGACTACGGCGCCGCGCTAGATGAACTCGCCGCCGCGTACATCGGATTCGAAGCGAAGTTCCACGCGAAAGCGCCCGTCGACTTCGATGCGCTGCACCAAGCGTGGACCACCGTCGCCGACCACGTCATCGACTGGGGCGACCTCTGTACCGGCCAGGCAGCCGTGCCGTGGCCACTGCAGCACTCCTGCCCCATATCCACCGATTGAAAGGTCCACCATGCTCGATCTCGACTACTCGACTGATCCACAGTTCATCGAAACCTGCGCACGCGAAGGAATCGAAGTCACCGAAGCCGCGAACGCCATCACGGGAGGCACCCTGGTGTTCTTGCGCTCCAACGATTCTCGCCATCACAAGGACTTCGTCCCGATCCTCGTCGGCGCGGGGACTCGGCGAAAAGTCACGGCGCTGATCGGGTTGGGCCCCAAGGACACCAACCGCGATGCGATCGTCGACAGCATGTCGGTGATCCTGGCCGCCGAACCCGACGCGGTGATCGACCTGACCACCAACCCCGAGGGCATCGCGCTGCGCCGGGAGCTGAAGGAAGTGGTGGGGATTCCGTTGGGCTGCTGCCTCACCTACGACCTGTTCGCCCAACCTCGCAAAAAGCTCGGTCGGGCCGAGTTCTTGGAACGTTTCGAACTCGGCCTGAACTCCGGCGTCGACTTCGCACTGATCCACGCCGGGATCAACCCG
This sequence comes from Nocardia sp. NPDC058519, assembly GCF_042719755.1. Taxonomy (NCBI): domain Bacteria; kingdom Bacillati; phylum Actinomycetota; class Actinomycetes; order Mycobacteriales; family Nocardiaceae; genus Nocardia; species Nocardia sp. NPDC058519. Next base: position 24,519 of record NZ_JBHXNK010000006.1, read on the forward strand.
GAACTGGCGCGAATCAGCGAGCAATCGACACGGATCATGCCCACCACCTCCCGCGGTGGCGGACTGATCGCCCGCTACATGCGCATGCACAACACCGAATCGCCGCTGCACGAACACTTCGACGGCATCCTCGACATCTGCCGACGCCGCGGCGTGGTACTCGACCTCGGAGATATCTTTCGCCCCGGCGCGACAGCCGACGCCGGCGACGACCTGAAATGGCGCGAGATCGAGTTGCTGGCAACGCTGCGACGCCGAGCCCTCGATGCCGGCGTTCAAGTCCTGTGTGAAACCGGCGGCCACATCCCGCTGCACCGTATCCACGAGATAATCCCCGCCTACAAGAAAGCCCTCGGTGGCGCGCCATTGTGGCTGGCAGGACCGATGGTCATCGACAACGCTGTCACCCTCGACTCGATCGTCAACACCATCGGCGTGGCTACCGCCGGCCAGCACGGCGGGGACATGTTCGCCTCCATCACCCAGGTCGAGCACTACCTGATGCCCACCGGTCCCGATACCGCCGAAGCCGTCCGCAATGTCAAAGTCGCCATCACCGCGCTCGAACTGGGCCGCGGCAACACCGACGAAGCAGCCCGCCAGCGTGCCATCTCCGTCGCTCGGCGCGCGAACAACTGGGACGTACAAGCCACGCACGCGCTCTACCCACGGCTGGCAGGCAACGCCTTCATCAACGCCGGCTTGAAAACCGGTGCACCTTGCACGATTTGCGGATCGCTGTGTCCACACCTGACCGCCAAGAAGGACAACGAGGAAACCCCTGTCCCCACCAGTACGGCTCCGTTGTCGATCACTCCCGTGGAGAGCTGACCAATGACCACGACCGCTCCTCAGCCCACCGGCACCACTGCATCCCTGGCCGCCACGATCACCCGGCGTCTCCCCGACACAGCAGAGCTGACGACGGTCGCAGCCCACCTGGCCGACGACCTGCTCGCCCTCGGCGATCAGGTGCCCGACACCGACTGGCTCATCCTGGGTGGATCTATGGCGCGCGGCGAACCGAGCTGGATTCGCTATCACCGCGACCAGCGCCAGCTCATCAGCGATCTCGACTTGCTCTATGTCTCCTCTGGTGAGACACCGACAACGCTCATATCCCAAATGCGTACCGTCGCTGAAAAGCGCTTTCCCAGCGTGGATTTGATGACGCTGCCGCTGCGCGACTACCGCACCATCACAACGTCACTGGGTTACGACTTCAAGAACCTCGGCGTCCCACTGACTCCGCACGGCTTGCCAGAGCACAACTCCGTGCGACTCGACGACCGCGACGCCTACGAGATCCTGCTGTACTACATCCAGGCTTACTACTGGCATCGACTCAACTACAGGTGGCAGAGCGGCCTGGACTCCGCCCAGTTCCACCTGCAGGTGAACCGACTGTGCATGAAAGTGCTTCGCGCGACGGCGATGCTGGAACGCGGCGCCTACGCCCACCACGACTTCGCCCGTATGGCCCCGCACCTCGCCGAACAGATGCGCACCGAGCTGGCTTGGCGCACCGATCCGCGGCAGCCTCCGTTGGACCCGTCCCGATTCTGGGTCTATGTGCACGACGCTTTCCGACGCTTCGACTTCGCCTTCGGTGGCCCACGTCCGGATGCCGTGCGACTGAGCAAATTCGCCACGACCAGCAGCGGGCAGATCATGGCCAGCCATCAGAAGCGAGCCAGCGAGCTGGCCCGTGAGGTCGCCGCCACGTGGGTCTCGAACCCGCGCCTGGACAGGATCGGTACCGTGGAGCGCGCAACGTGGTCACGAGTCACCGGCTGGGCGGGTACACAGCAACAGCCCGGCCCCGCCTCCTACTTCGCCAAGTACCGACGCGAAATCCACGACCACCTCCTCGCAATGAAAGTGCAGGTCGCCGCATGAAGATCCTCGTCACCGGCGGCGCAGGCTACGTCGGCGCCACCGTGACCCGGCTCCTCCTCGACGCCGGGCATCAAGTCGACGTCGTCGACGACCTCTCCCGCAATGACAACCGCCAGATCCCCGCCGAGGCACGTTTCCACCAACTACGCGTCCACGACATCGCCACCGTCCTCACCCCCGACTCAGGGTTCGACGCGGTGCTGCACTTCGCCGGACTCATCGCCGCAGGCGAATCGATGAACCACCCAGAATGGCACTGGGACAACAACACCCGCGCCTCGCTCGCACTCCTCGACGCCATCCGCGACGCCGGGGTACCGCGCCTGGTGTTCTCCTCCACCGCAGCGGTCTACGGCGAACCAGACCAAGTCCCGATCATCGAGAACGCGCCGACGAACCCGGTGAACACCTACGGCGACACCAAACTCGCAGTCGACCGAGCGATAGCGTCGATCACCCGCGCGAGCGAACTCGGTGCCGTCAGCTTGCGCTACTTCAACGTCGCGGGCGCACACACCTGCGCTGACGGGTCGATGATCGGCGAACGCCACACCCCCGAAACGCATCTCATTCCCTTGGCGCTCGACGCCGCCGCTGGTCTCCGGGACAAGTTCAGCCTCTTCGGCGCCGACTACCCGACCCCCGACGGCACCTGCATCCGCGACTACATCCACGTCACCGACCTCGCACAGGCACATCTACTAGCGCTTGCCGACATCCGGCCAGGTGAGCACCGAATATATAACCTGGGCAACGGAATCGGCTTCTCCAACAAACAAGTCCTCGACGCCGTCCGACACGTCACAGCCACAGAATTCGATGTCGCGACAGCACCACGCCGACCCGGAGATCCTGCCGTTCTCTACGCCTCCTCCGAACTGGCACAGCACGAACTCGGATGGGCACCAACGAAACCCGACATCATCGACATCGTCCGGGACGCTTGGAAATTCCATCTGACCACCGCTCGATAACGGCGACATCCTCGCAGGTCCTATTCGATCTGCTGTCTTCATCTTCACGGCGAAGCGGTTGCCAGGCACAGGTAGATGAAGGGGGAACTGCCGGTGTTGGTGGACGTTTTGCGGACGCTTTCCCGTGGGATCACCGGCCGGGCGTGCGGCAGCTCCGCGAAGCTGTGGAAGTGTCCGGCTAGTTTGTCAGCCAGTCCGCGACGATCCGGATCACTTCAGCCTGGTACTCCTGACTTTTCGGGTTGAGGTATCGCGGATCGTCGTGGACGGCGAATCCATGTTGAGATCCGTCGATTTCGACCAGCTCAACGGGCGCGGTGAACTGGGCGACGGCGGCGCGGGACCCTTCGATCGGGACCAATGTGTCGGCATTGCCGTGCACGATGAGTGTGGCCGCTTTGATGTCACCGAGCACTTCGTTCGGCTTCAGCCAGAAGACTTCGTTGAGCAGTGGCCGACCGTGCTTCAGCGTTGGGGTGAACTGGATAGCTCCGGTCGCGTTGAGCTCCTCGGCCTTTTCGTCGTTGATGATGTCGTTGTCCCAATAGTCACGGGTGTCGATGGTGCGCTTCTTGTAGTCGAGCTGTGGATTCAGCAGCACCAGTCGACTGAGGTCCGCTGGACGTTTCGCGGCGTAGTACCCGCAGATGCCGCCGCCGAAGCTGGCACCGAGTAGTGCGAGGTCATCGGCACCGGCAGCGGCTTTGACGGCGGCAAGGCCGACGCGGATGTCATTGAGGATGGTGGACAGGGTCAGTTCTTCCTGTCGGCCTTCACTGTCGCCGTGACCGCGAAGATCGAACCGTAGCGAGGCTATGCCCGCGCTGGCGAGGCCCTCTGCAAGCCGGGTGAAGAACCCTCCTTCCTCGCGGGTGACGCCACCACCGTGCACCATCACGACCGCTTTTCCAGTCGGCCGGTCGGCAGTGACGAGTGTGGCGGCAAGGTGCAGTCCGTCGAAGGTACGAACGCGGGTAACGGTGCTCGTCGAAACCACGGCCCTACTCAACCAGACCGAGCGGATGGGGTGCTAGGTTCCGCCCCACAGCGTGCACAGCGAGTGGCGGATGTGCTGGTGGGCGGCCTCGCCGAGTCGGTGACCAGTCGATTCTGTGACCGGGTCGCGCTCGCGGTGGGTGTCGCGGCCGTACACGCCGGTTCTGTCATCAGTGACGTAATCGGGTGGCGCTAGCTGACAGGACCGCCTCCAACGCGCACAAAGAGTTATCGAAAGGATGGCTCCATGACATGACCAACGACCCGTCCTCGCGATGAGGGAACGGTCGACAGCATCAACGGCTACTGATCGAGCCCATGGCCGCGCGGATCGCCTGCAAGACCGGGTCCGGCTCCAGCCGGTCGACGATCGCATCGGGTGAATGCTCTGACAGCTCTTCGGACGTCAGTCTGTGCGCTACGGCGACAACACCGAATCCCGCGTGGCGAGCGGTCGCGATGTCGTTCGGTGCGTCGCCGATGATGACTGTTCGTGTCGGGTCGAGCGGGTACCCGAACCTTGCTCGGAATCGGTCGGCAACGAAGGCGGGCAAGTCGAACCTGTCGCGCGCATCCGAGCCGAAAGCGCCGATGTCCAGGTCGAGGTGTGAGTCAAGGCCCGCAACCGCAAGTTTGAATTCGGCTGAGACACGCAGGTTTCCGGTGAGCGCGGTCTGGATGTACCCGTGTTCCGCCAAGGCTGTGATGGTGCGAGCAGCACCGGAATACGCGGGCTGGTCGCGGGCAAGTTCGGCCTTACCGCGCGACATGACATCCATCAGGACGGCGGGGTAGCGGCTGAATCCTTCTTCTGCCGCCTCTTCCGTGACCCCGGAGGCGATCGCGGTGTCGACGACGATCGATTCATCGGTGTAGCCGTGCACGCGCGAAGCGGGGAAGACGACGTCGGACTCCTCGAGGTGGTATGTGCCGGCCACGGCCCGCCGGAGCCAGCGCAACTCCGCGGGGATCAGTGTTCCGTCGACATCCCAGACAACGAGTCCCGCCGGTGTCTCACCCATGCTCACGGATTCTTGCAGACCGTGTTATCTCCCGCAGTGCGCACTCAATCGCTGCGGGTGCTCGTCACTGTGCCCAGGCGGGTGCCGACGGGCAGACCGCCTAGGGCGGCGATGGCGATGTCCGTTCGGTCAACGCTGCCACAGAATTGACCAAACCTCGGCGGCTTCCGAGCCCACGCGGCCCCATCGGGGCCGATCGGCTCGGCGAGATCGTTCAGACGGTCACTACTCGAGCTCCGCGGCAAACGTGGCACGGTCCATTGGCCGCCCGCCCTCCACCACGTTGCCGTTGCGCACGCCCACGAACAGCACGGTGGGCCGGTTCGCGGTGGCGATGGCCTCGTGGGTGAGCCGGCGTTCGGAGGCCATCCGTCCTCTCCGCGATGAAATCCGCACGCGCACCGAAAAGCTCACCGCCGACCTGGTCCGGCGTACCACACGACATCGTGGTCCCGAGGCACCATTCCGTCGGCTCGGGGCCACGATGCCCGCCTGGTCCTCCCCGGGCGTGGGTCAGGCGATCTCGGTGAAAGTGACAGGGATGGCGGCCGGTCCGCGGAGGGTGATGTGGTCTCGGTAGACCGGCGGGTCGACGACGAGGCGTGGGTTGCGGACGCGGCGGGCGAATCGGGTGATGGCGACGGAGGTTTCCAGGCGGGCCAAGAGGGCGCCGAGGCAGAAGTGCTGGCCGAGGCCGAAGGCGAGGTGGCGATCGGCGCGGGCCGGGTCGAACCGGGTGGGGTCGGGGAAGACCGCGGGGTCGTGGTTGGCCGCGGCGATGAGCATGATCGCGAGATCTCCTGCTGCCAGCTCGATTCCGGGGAGTTCGATGGGTTCGCGGGCGATGCGCGGCACCAGCTGGACCGGCGGGTCGTAGCGCAGGCTCTCTTCGATCACCGCGGTGGCGAAGGGCGCGGCGACGCCGAGGATCGCGAGGTAGTGGCGATGGCGGAGCAGGGCCAGGATGGTGTTGGCGATCAGGTTGACTGTCGTTTCGTGCCCGGCGATGAGCAGCAGTACGCAGGTGGAGATGAGTTCGTCGCGGGTGAGCGCGTCACCGGAATCCTCCGCGGCGATCAGTGCGGACATCAGGTCCTCGCCTGACCGGCTTCGGCGGCGGATCAATTGTTCGAAGTAGTCGTGGAGTTCGTTGCTCGCGTCGACGAGTTGTGCCGGATCGGGGCGGCCCGCGGTGACAGTCGTCGAGATCGGGTCGAGGCTGCGCGACAACAGCATCGACCACTCCCGCAACCGGAGTTCGTCGTCGAGCGGAACGCCGAGCAGTTCGCAGATCACCGTGATCGGCAGTGGGTAGGCGAGGTCGGCCACGACATCGAGGCGTCCACGTTCGGCCGCGCGATCGAGGGCGGCATCAGCGATCTCGATGATGCGCGGCTCCAGGGTGCGCACCACGGCGGGGGTGAACGCCTTGGCGACCAGACGCCGCAGCCGGGTGTGATCGGGTGGGTCCCGGAACAACATCGAGGCTGTTCCGGAGACAGCGTCCGCGTGCTCACCGGCGAGATCGTGGACAGGCGTCGGCCCGAGCGGAATCGACGCGTGATGACGTTCCACGCTCGATGCCCGGTGCCGGAGCACGGTCGCGCAGTCGCGGTAGGACGACAGCACCACGACCGGTGTTTCGCCCAGCCGGGTCGGCCCGTGGGCACGCATGGCGGCGTAGAGCGGATAGGGGTCGTGGCGCTGCGCCGGGTCGAGGAGCCGGGCGAAGAAGCCGGGGTCTGCTGGGGTGGGCATGGGATCTACCGGTCAATCGTGTCGGATCGCGCGATGGCTGAACGTCGGTGCGGTGCCGGGGTTGAGCAGCGCACCGGTCAGTTCACTGGACGGGAAGAATTGCAGGAACCGTGAATCCTGCTGGGAGACATCCACGATGGTCTTCTCGACGACCATCGAGTTGTACTGCTCGTAGGTGGTCTCGTTCGCGTTGAGGACGACCTCGTGTCCGCATGACTTCGCCGTGCGCGCCAAACCGGGGATGCGGGAGTGCTCCGGGGTGAGACATTCGGTGGCGATGGCGTTTTCGCTGATCGCCCAGATCCCGGTGTCGATGCGGGTGAACGGCGCGGTGGTGGCCGGCCGTGGGATGGCGAGAGGCTCGGTGGCGAGCCGGTCGGCGATGCTCATGTGTGGCTCCTGGCGGGGACGGTCGGTGGCGTGGCGATCACAGGGTCCGGGGCCGCAGTCGGCTGGCGGCGAAGAGCGGGGTGAGTGGCCGGAGCGGGATCGGCGGCGCCCACACACCAAGCAGGTCGACCCGATGGAGCCTGGCTTCGAGCACGCGGCCGATGCCCAGCTGGTCGAGGGGATCACGCTCGGAACCCAGCACTGTCAGCTGGAAGTCGTCGATCCGGCGGACCTCGACAACACGCTCACGCGGGGTGAAACCCACCAGCCAGGACGGGAAGACACCGGCGAGGCCGACCACATTGCGGTGCGGGCGGGCCAGGATCGGCGGTGGATCGGTCAGGATCGCGCCCAGCGAGCCACTCATGCTGAGCAGCTTGTGCCCACGGCGGGTGGCCTCCGCGCGGATCTCGGTGTCGGTGACGGTCCAGTCGATCTGACCCAGCTTCTTCGGGTACCCGAGCAGTTCCCGGCCGATGATCAAGGCCACATCGTCGTCGAGAATCATCCAGGGGCAATGGATTCCGGTGCCCTGCAGGGTTTTGACGTGCACGAACAGCCCGGCCTCGTGGTAGCCCGGCGAGCCGAAGTTGTTGTCGGGAAAGCATGCGGTGAACAGGTCCGCGCGCGCGGGTTCGGTCAACCGGACCCCGGCGGGCAGCCACTGTCGCATCCGATCCGGGTCGATCTCGACGGTCGCGCTGAAGTAGTGGGCGTCCCGGTAGAGGCTCCGGCGCGGGTCGCCCATGGTGAGCGCGCGACGCAGATCCGTGCTCAGGGAGCGTCCGACGGTGCGGATGGCGGGTTCCCAGCCCATGACTACTTCACCTTTCGGTAGACGGCGCGCAGCAGCGGTCCGACGAGCGCGCGCGGGGTGTACTGGCCGCCGATGGTCTGCGCTTTGGCGAACAGACCGGGCACGACCCGGCGCCGACCGGCCGACATGCCCGCGATCGCCTGCGCCGCAGCCTGTTCCGCGCTCACCCACAGCGGGCCGGGAACCAAGCGGTCGAGCTCGGGAACTTCGGCGACCTCGGCGTATTCGGTGCGCACCGGTCCGGGCGCGAGCAAGGTGCACTGCACCCCGGAACCGGCCAGCTCGCCGTGCAGGGACTCGGCCAACGTGTTGGCGAACGCCTTGGACGCGGCATAGGTGGCGTTGCCCGGGCCTGGCTGATTGCCCGCTGTCGAGCCGGTGATCAGGATCGCGCCCGCGCCACGCGCCACCATGCCTGGCAGCACGGCGATCGTGAGGTCGTGCACCGCAACGGTGTTCACTTCGACCTGCCTGCGTTCGCGAGCCGGATCGGCGGCGGCGAGGTCACCGTAGGTGGCGAAGCCCGCGTTGTTGCAGAGCACGGCGATGTCGCGCCCGGCGAGCTCGTCGCACAGCTTCGCGCGTTCGCCGCGGTCGGCCAGGTCGACGGCGCGGACCTCGGATTCGACGCCGTGGCGCGCGGCGAGCCGGGCGGCCAGCTCGCGCAGCCGGTCCTCGCGCCGCGCCACCAGGATCAGTGAATATCCGCGCTGGGCGAGACCTTCGGCGAGCGCGGCACCGATACCGGACGACGCTCCGGTGATGACGGCCCTGCTGGTCGGAATGGGGGTCGGTAGCGACATGGGTTCTCCTCGGAAGTCAGAACTGGGTGAGTGCGCGCGCGGTCACGGTGGTACCGGCGGCGGCCAGGGTGCGCACCGCCCCGGGGCCGGTGACCTCCTTGTCCCCCGCCGCGATGCGCCGGAAATTCGCCGCGTGCCAGGCAAGCTGGAGGTAGGAATTGACCGGGGTGGCGAATGCGAGGGGAATGCGCGGTGCGGTGGGCAGGAACTGTGGTTCCCCGGCCCCTGCCAGCAGGTCCCCCGCGATGTCGGGCCGCACTGCGAACGGGCGGCCCAGCCCGATCACGTCGACCGCGCCGTCGGCGAGCACCTCGTCGATGAAGGCGCGGGTACGGACACCACCGGTGAGCATGAGCGGCATCGCCGAGCGGGCGCGCAGTTCTCGCGCGTAGCGCAGGAAGTACGCTTCGCGCTCCCTGGCACTGTCCTGCACGACGCCGGTCATGGCGGGAGCTTCGTAGTTTCCGCCGGAGATCTCCAGCAGGTCGATGCCCGCCTGTTCGAGCGTGAGGGCGACATCGAGGGATTCGTCTTCGGCCAGTCCCCCGTGCTGGAAGTCCGCCGAGTTGAGCTTCACCGAGACGATGGCCCGGGGCCCGATCGCCTGCCGCACGTCGGCCACGACTTCGAGCAGCAGCCGTCGACGGTTCTCGGGACTACCGCCGTATCGGTCGGATCGCTGGTTGGCGACCGGTGAGAGGAACTGCGACAGCAGATAGCCGTGGGCGGCGTGCACCTGCACTCCGGAAAAGCCCGCTGCCGCCGCGAGTTCGGCGGTGCGGGTGTAGCGGCGGCGCAGATCGGCGATGTCGTCGAGGCTCAGCGCCCGTGGCTTGCGCAGGTTGAAGCCGAGCGCCTGTGGCCGCAGTGCCGAGGGGCCGACCGGGCGGCGGTGCAGTGGTCCGACCGCGACGCGTCCGGGGTGGTTGATCTGCATCACCATGACCGAACCTTCGCGGGATCCCGCTCGCGCCCAGTTGCCGACGGCCTCGAGGTGGCGATCGTCTTCGAGCGTCACGTTGCGCGGCTCGACGTAGGCGCGGCGGTCGATCATGACATTGCCGGTGATCAGCAGACCCGCGCCACCGCGTCCCCAGGCGCTGTAGAGGCGCGTCAGCGTCGCGCTGGGCGCGCCGGTGATCTCACCGAGCTGTTCGCTCATGGCGGCCTTGGCGATCCGGTTGGGCAGGGTCGCCCCGCAGGGCAGCGTCAACGAGCTGCCGACAGCGACGATGCGGGGCGAACGACTCTTGGGTGGCATGGGAACTCCTGTTGTGGCGGAAGGGTTTCGGGTCAGGCGATGAGACGGGCGGCGGTGCGGATCGGTCGCAGCAGGCGACGGCCTGGCGCGCTCGCGCCGAACGGCGACTCCCGGTCGCGCCAGGCGGAACCCGGGAGCAGCGCTCGCGCCGTCAGCAGCTGGGCGAGCGCGCGCACCAGCCATCGGCCACGCACTACCTCCCAACGCAATTCCGGTCCGCCCGCGAGGATTTCGGCGGACGGCTCGGAAATGCGCGCGTAGAGATCGCCGACCGGGGTGCGCAGCCGCTGTTGGAGAAGTGCGGCTTCGGCGAGTAGCCGGGAGCTGTTCATCAGCAGCATGCCCGCGCCGGAGCGCGGCGCGACCAGTCCGGCGAAGTACAGGTTGGCTACGCCGGGCGCGAAGGTGTGCGACACCAGTCGTGGCTGCCCGTTCTGCCATTCGAGCAGGCCGTCGCGCAGGAACGGGAAAGTGGTCTTGAACCCGGTCGCCCAGACGATGGTGTCGTAGGTACCGCTCGTGCCGTCGGTGAAATGCACTGTGCGACCGTCGAAACGCGCGATTTCCGGCCGGACGGTGATCCGGCCGTGCTTGAGAAAATACGGGAGCTGCTGGTTGACCACGAGATCCTGATCGAAGATCCGGTGCTCGGGCTTGGTCAGCCCGAAGCTTTCGTACCTGCCCATCCCGATGGTGACGAGCGAGCGGAAGATGGCTTCCTGGACCAGCCGAGGCACCGGCACCGAACCGACGTCGAAGTTTCCGCTCGGGATTCCCAGCACGTATTTCGGGATGAACCAGTAGCTGCGGCGCAGCGAGATGTCGGCGTTGCCGAAGGTCACCGCGGCCTCGACAGCCAGATCACAGCCGGAGTTGCCCGCGCCGACCACGAGCACCCGCGAGCCGTCGAGGTCGGCAGGACGCTTGTAGTCCTTGGAGTGGATCTGCTTGCCGGTGAATTCGCCCGGATAGGCCGGGATGTTGACATCCCAGTAGTGGCCGTTGGCGACGACGACTCCGTCGTACTCACGCACCGCGCCATCGGCGAATTCGACCCGCCAGCCGGCCAGGCCCGCGTCGTCGAGTGGCGCGACATCGGTCACCAGGGTGTCGAACTCGATGCGGTGGTCCAATCCGAACTCCGCCGCGAAGCCGCGCAAGTAGTCGCGCATCTGCGCCGCGCTGGGGAAGTCCGGGTAGTCGTCCGGCATCGGGTGGTCCGGGTATTCGGTGACCCCTTTGGAGCTGATCAGGTACGTGGAGTCGTACACCCCGTGCGACCAGTTGCCCCCGATCGCCGCCGTGGCCTCGATGTGGTCGTAGTCCAAACCCAGATCCGTATAGGCCTTCGCCACCGCCAACCCGGTGTATCCGGCCCCGATGATGCAGTACCGACGCGCCATTGCTACCTCCTGAAAAAGCTACAGTCAGTGTAGCTACAGTGTGTGTAGTATTTGCGCAGACACTGCTGGATGTCAAGCAGTCCCTCGATACTGAGAGGTGGTCGGCGATCATGGCCGAACGACGAAACCGCGCGTACGCACCGCGAATGGCACCCGAGCAGCGGCGCGAACAGCTGCTCGACGCCGTCTTGCGCGTCATCGTCGAGCAGGGCGTCCACAAGGTGTCCATCGACACCGTGGCGCGGGCAGCCGACGTCAGCCGCCCCGTCATCTACGGCCTGTTCACCGATTCCGACCAGCTGCTGCGCGCCTCACTCGACCGGGAGGAAACCGCCGCGCTGACGCAGATGGCCGATACGGTGCCGGTAGCCGCCATGGGCGATCCGCCCGCGGCGATAGCGGAAAGCCTCGAAAACTTCCTCACCGCTGTGCTGGCCGCGCCCGACCGCTGGCGGGCCATCTTCCTCATTGCCGATGCCAGCACCCCGGCCTTCCGCAATCGAATCGACCGAGGACGGCAGTCCTTCATCGCCGCACTCACCACGTTCGTCCGGGAATCCTGCCCACCCGAACGCCTGCCCACCCTCGATGTCGAACTTACCGCCCGCACCCTGTACACACTGTTCTGGGAAGCGGGCCGCCTCGTCCTCGCCGACCCCGAAGCCTTCCCTCCACAGCGCATCCGCGACTACGCCGACACCCTCATCCCAGCCCTTCCTGCCTTCCGCGCAACCCGCTGACCGACCCGATCGCGCATCGTAGGCCGAGAGTCACGGCACTGATATCGGTGGGCGGTCGAGCCGGTAGATGTAGTGCGCCCGGTCGTGGGCGGGGTTGTCCGGCTCCATCTCACCTTCGGCGATGCGATGCATGCCCGCCTTCTCCAACACTCGCCACGAGGCGAGGTTGGCCGCCGAGACGGCCACGATGATCGCCGGTGTGTCCGGGTAGTCGGTCCAGGTCGCTTCGATCGTGTGTCGAATCATCCGCGAGCCGATTCCCACGCCGACGTCGTGCGGATCGCCGATGAGATAGTCGATGGTGACGGCTGCTCCGGGGAGCCCGGTATGCGCTGCCAGCTCGGCAGCGTATTCGGGGTAGTCGTCGAGGCATGAGCGCTGCATCAGGCCGACGGCGCGTCCGTCGAGATACATGAGCAGGGCCTCGCCGGGTTCCTCGCCGGCGGCACTCGGACCGAAATCGCGGGCGACGCCCTCGGGGGAACTGTCGTGATGCCACCACTCGGCCACGTGCGGTTCGGCCAACCACTTCGACAAGAGCGGAAAATCGGCCTCTGTGATGCGACGCCAGCTGATCATCGAGTGGCCTCCGTGGGGTGATGGCGGCGGTAGTACCGAGCCTGGCGGTCCCGATGCCCGCACGAGGGATGGCACCAGCGCCGCCGCGAGTGGTTCTTGACGAAGAGCATCGTGCAATCCGGGGCGGGGCACGGTCGCACGGTGACGGTGTCCGATCCGGCGATCAACTCGACACACTCCGTCGCGATCCGGGCGAGGATCCCATCGACTCCTGTCGTCGCGAACAGCCGGTGCGTCGTCGGGGGTTCCCCGGCAGACCATGTCAGAACGGGGAAACTGGGTGCTCTACCGGAGAATTCGTTGACGATCTCGACCGCACCGGGCTGTGGCATCCGCCCGCCGGCCACCGCGTAGAGAATCTCCCGCACAGCATCGCGCAGCGCTCGGACCTGTTGGTCGACAGGCGGCGGCAGCGGCGCCCCGGCATCCGATCCGACCATCTCCGCGAACCACAGGGCGATCAGCTCTGGCGTCTGGAGGTAGTCGGTCTGTGCAGCACCGGAGCCGTACATCGTGTTCGCGAACTCCACCGACAGCGGCTCTGTACCCAGGATCGGAAACTCGGGAATCTCCACAATGCTGACGTTAGCATCTCCCTCCAACCATCAGCATGGCGATTTGGAGTCGTACCCTTCTTGCGGGGCGGACAATGCGGGAATGCCCGAGTTGATGTCGACAGTGGTCGATCCCGACACGTTCACCACCGACCAGCCCACACTCACCGCCACCGACGGCCTGACGCTGCGCCCTTGGACCGCAGCCGACGCACCCACCGTCTATGAAGCATTCCAAGACCCCGCGATCCGCCATTGGCACGTTCGGACCGCCGAATCCGTCGAGCAGGTTCACGAATGGATCCTCCGGTGGCGCGCGGCCTGGTCCACCGGCAACGGCCAGTGGGCGGTCGACAGCAACGGAGAAGTCGCCGGACGCATCGGACTGAGGCGGTCGGACCTCACCGAGGGTGTCACCGAGCTCGCCTACTGGACCCTGCCTGCCCGGCGGGGCCGCTCTATCGCGCCTCGCGCCGCAAATATGTTGACCCGCTGGGCTTTCCACGACATCGGATTCGACCGGATCGAGCTCACCCACTCGGTCCACAATCCGTCATCGTGCCGGGTCGCGGCCAAATGCGGATTCCCGTTCGAGGGCACACTGCGCGGAGCCGGCCGCCACAGCGACGGCCGCCACGACATGCACCTGCACGCCCGACTCCGCACCGACTGATAGCGGATCAGCCAGTCGAGCCCATGGACACCATCAGGCCGGATCCACGGCTATGCGTGGGTATCCCGGCTGCACAACTCACCGGTGTTCACGTTGGCCGAGACAGCGGCAATCACCGAATCCAGGCGTAGTTGAGTGCGGGCCAATTCGGCTATGTTCTGCCGCAGGTGATCGCGCTCCACACCCAGACGGTCGAGGAGCGCTGGGGTGGCTCGGCCGTCCACGAGGTGTGGTGTGAGCTCGCCGATGGTTCGGCTGGACAGCCCCGCCGCATACAGTCGCTGGATCAGAAGTACCTGGTCAACAGCGGTTTCGGGGAAGTGACGCTGGCCGCTGGGGCTCCGTTCGGCCTGGAGCAGGTTCTGCTGTTCGTAATACCGCAGGGCGCGGGCAGACACTCCGGTCCGGCGAGCGAGTTCTCCGATACGCATTCGAACCTTCGAGTGATCCGTGCCGCAACTACTTGCCCTTGACACCTACGTCAGGTTTTAGCGTAGTCGATGCGCCCCTCATCCAGGCAAGTCCTCACAGTAGGCCCACCGCGCACCCAGCCCCTCGAGCCTCAACCCGTCACGAGGCGCACAGAATCACGCCCGAAAGGTGCACTCCCGCATGATCACTCACCCCAGGATGGGTCCCATCGACCCCACCCCGACACCGGTCGTCACAGTCAAACCACTGACGTTGCCCTCACCCGGCCGCGGCGAGGACCTGCGGGTACGAGTCTCCGCACCAGTCACCGGCGCGGATCTGCCCATCGTCCTGTTCGCTCACGGATTCGGCTCGAGCCTCGACGGCTACGCGCCGCTGGTCGATCACTGGAGCTCCCATGGCTTCGTCGTGGTCCAAGCCACGCACCTGGACTCGACGCGGATCACTCTCGCCAGCGACGACCCACGCAAGCGACAACTGTGGCGCTACCGCGTGCAGGACATGAAACGAATTCTCGACGACCTCGGTGCGCTGGAAGCAGCAGTGCCCGGGTTGCGAGGCCGGGTCGACCACGACCGGATCGTCGCCGCGGGGCATTCCTTCGGCGGGCAGACCGCGGGAATCCTGGTGGGGTTGCGCGTCACCGATCCACAGACCGGCAGTGCCGAGGACCTGTCCGACCCTCGAATCATGGCAAGTATCCAGCTGGCCACCGCAGGACACGGCGGTGCCGAACTCACACCCTTCGCGCACGAGCACCTGCCCTGGCTCCGCGCACAGGACTTCTCCCGCATCACCGCCCCCGGTCTAGTGGTCGCCGGCGATGACGACGACCTCCCCCTGTCGACCCGCGGACCCGCGTGGACAACCGACCCCTACACACTGAGCCGAGGGAACAAGAGCCTGCTCACCGTCTTCGGCGGCCAGCACTTCCTCGGCGGCATCTCCGGCGAGCATGTCACCGAAACCACCGACGAGAGCCCCGACCGAGTCGCGCTCGTCCAACAGGTCACCCTCGCCTACCTGCGCCACGTCACCGGCATCGACCACAACGACTGGACCACAGCTCAGACCCTGCTCGCCGCACCCCACCCGCTGGGACGGCTGGAATCCAAATAGCGCAGTGCACACTGCCACCGGTTGGAGACAGCGGCCCGGCGACCAGCCGCCGGCCTCCAGCGGTGATCACTTCCGACGACTCGATCAACGGCCTTGTTCCCGATGATCCGCGGTGGCCGAGTGCGTCGGTCAGTCCGAAGACCTCGTGACACAACACGACCGCCGACCGGGACCCGCTGTCCCTGTGCACGACGACCTTCGACCGGTATCCGGACCGATCCGGGGATGGTGGTCCATCTCGGATGCTCCGGTCGTCGCGGGGCTATGTTGCTACGGCTTGTCGAATCCGGCCTCGGCGAAGACCGCGCGTGCCTTGTCCGAGCCGATGAACTCGACGAACGCCGCGGCGGCCGCGGCGTTCGGGGCCTTGGCCAGCGGTGCCAGCGGGTAGTCGTTGACAGCCTTGGCCGACTCCGGGAAGTCGATGCCTTCGACTTTCGCACCGGCGGCATGCACATCGGTCCGGTAGACCAAGGCAGCATCTACCTCGCCCAAGGTCACCTTCGTCAACACGGCCTTCACATCGGATTCACGCGTGTCGGGCTGCGGGGTCACCCCGGCGACCTCGAACACGGTTTTCGCGGCAGCACCACAAGGCACCTGCTCGGCACACAGTGCGATCTTCGGCTCGGTCTTGCCGAAGTCCGCCAGACCGGTGATGTGACCGGGGTTCCCGGCGGGCACCGCGATCTCGAGACGGTTGCGCACGAACGTCACCGGTTTCGCCGTGATCTCACCGGCGTCGACGACCTGTTGCATGTTCTTCGGTGCCGCCGAAGCGAACACATCCGCGGGCGCGCCCTGCTTGATCTGCTCGGCCAGCGCCGAGCTGGCGCCGAAGTTGTAGACCACTTTGACCCCGGGGTGCGCTGCTTCGAACTGCTTACCCAGTTCGGTGAACGTCTCGGTCAGCGAGGCAGCGGCGAAAACGGTCACGGTCCCGGTGACCTTGTCCGCCGATGCGGGTTCGGTCGTCGTGTCGTTTCCGCAGCCGACCGTGGCCAGCGCCACGGTGGCGGCCATCGCAACGCCACAGACCATGCGAGTCATCTTCAACTTCATCAACTTTCAGCGGTTCCGGTTACAACAGGGTGAGGTCTGGCCCGTCTCGGTCGGGGCTGCACCCGATCCGGCCGGGCGACGGTCGCAGATTCAGCACGGTAGGCAGTCGCTGTTTCTGGGCGGTCACATCGGATCCGCCCGCCGGTTACAGTCCCCTCTCCGCAGATGCGGTGATCCTTGTGAGATCACATCTGGGATGCGGCACAACAACGCTGATCGTACTTCAACTGCGAACATTGTCACCTCGGTTCCAGCCGCTGCCTGGACGGGCTATCGGGGTAGCAGGATCAACTCGGCCAGCGCGTGAGGCTCGCTCGCGGGGGACACGAGAGCCAGGGCAGTCGGCGCATCGGCCGTCGCCGTCAGTGTGGCCCACGCGTCTTCGGCACTGTTCACCTGGCCGATGCTGTGACAACGAATGCCGCAGGCGCACAGATAGTCCGCGATGCACGGTTCCAAGATGTGAGGGCCGGCGAAGTTGTGTCGCGCCGCGCGGGTTGCCAGCAGCACATCAGCGGTGACGGGACCACGCACGAGCAGCCGTTCCTTCTGGGCGCTCTCGGCGACCGAGGCAAGGATCGAACTCACGGGTGTGGCGTCGCGGTCGTGCGGTCGAATGGCGAATCCGACCGTCGGCACAAACGCCTCCGGTACGAGGCTGCCGACGGTAGGTGGCGGCGAGTGCTGTTGTGGCCCTGACTATTCGACGCCGAGGGTGACTTCGGTCGATTTGATGAGGACTTTCACTGCCGATCCCTCGGCCAGGGCGAGGTCGTCGACGGCGTCGCGGGTGATCGATGAGGTGACCTCGTCGCCGCCGTTGAGCCGGATACGGACCACGGCCATGGCCTCTCCGCGGGTGACCGAGATGACCGTGCCGTCGAGTTGGTTTCGTGTGCTCAGTCGCATGGCGAACAGCGTAGATCTCGTGCGCCGCGGATCGGCTCAGTACACGTCGCGGACATACCGTTTATCGGTGGCGAGTTTCTTGACGTAGGCGTCGGCGTCTTCTTCGGTCATCGCGCCGTGGTGGGAAACGATCTCACGCAGTGCGGCGTCGACGTCCTTGGCCATTCGCGCCGCGTCACCGCAGACGTAGAAGTGGGCGCCGTCGCGCAGCCAGTTCCACAGGTGCGCGCCGTGTTCGCGCATGCGGTCCTGGACGTAGATCTTGGCTCGCTGGTCTCGGGAGAACGCTACGTCCAGCCGGCTCAGCACACCGTGTTGCTGTAGTTCGAGCAGTTCCTCGCGGTAGTAGAAGTCGGTCGCTTCGTGTTGTTCGCCGAAGAACAGCCAGTTCGGGGCCTGGTCGCCGCGGGCGCGGCGGTGTTCGAGGAACCCGACGAACGGGGCGACCCCGGTGCCGGGACCGACCATGATCGCGGGAGTCGCGGGATCATCGGGCGGCCGGAAGTGCGGAGCGGGCTGGATGTGCAGGACCAAGGGCTGTTCGAGCTCGGCGTCGGCGAGATAGGCCGAGCACAGACCACCACGCGGGCGGCCGGTCGGACCCTCGTAGCGGATCACCGACACCGTGGTCGAGACGAGGGTGGGGTCGACCAGCGGACTCGACGAAATCGAATAAAGGCGCGGCTGCAGACGTTTGAACAGCGCGACCCACTGCTGCGGATCTGCCGACAAGACGAATTCTGACGCGATGTCCACCGGTTGGCGTCCCCACAACCACTTGGCCAGCTCTCCTTTGTTATCCGGGCGCAGCAACCATTTGATGGTGCGGTCCCCGGCTTGTTCGGCGACGAAGCGCAGCAGTTCGGTGGTTGTGCGGGTGAGGTCGAGGTAGGCCTCGAGTGCGATCGACAGCGGCATCGGACCAGCTTTGGGTACCTCGACGACAGCGGCCGGGTCCAATCCGGTGACGGCGAGAAATTCCCATACCAGGCCGAGGTCGTTGGCCGGGCGTACCCCGAGCGCGTCGCCCACGTCGTAGATCAGGTCAGAACCCGTGAGGTCGTAGGTGAACTGGCGTACCTCTTTCTGTGCTCCGGGCAGGCTGAGCAGGCGGTTGCCGACAAGACGTCCGGTCGGGGTATCGACACGGACCTCGGTCCTGGTCGAGCCGGGGATCGGCGCGGGGGGCGTTGCGGGTGCCGTGGTGGCTGTCGGAGCCGCAGCGTCGGGTTGTGGGTTCTGCAGCGCGGGCAGCAGTTGGGCGAGCCAGGCGTGTGCGGTCTCCTCGAAATCCGGTTCGCAGTCGACCCGGTCCAGCATCCGCTCGGCGCCCAACTCGGCGAGACGTTCATCGAGACGTTTGCCGTGCCCGCAGAACGCGTCGTAGTTCGAGTCACCGAAGGCCAGCACCGCGAATCGCGAACCGGACAGGGCGCCTGTTCCCGACTCGGCCAGCGAAGCCCAGAACGCCGCGCCGTTGTCGGGAGCATCCCCGTCGCCGAAGGTGCTCGACACAACCAGCACATCACTGTTGGGCGGAAGCCGGTCCACTGTCATCTCGTCCATGCCGTACACAGTCGGCGCACGACCGGTACTCGCGAGCGCGGGCACGGCAGTCGAGGCGACGAAGTCCTCGGCATTGCCGGTCTGCGACGCCCACAACACCACCAAGGGACGCACCTCGATCGCCGCGTGCGCGGGGTCGACGACCTCGACCGGGCCGGGTTGTTCGGTGTTGGTCTCGATCTGGTTCGGCACGCTCGGATGCGGTCCGAAGACCCCCGCCAGCATCCCGTTGACCCAGGACGTGGCCTGCGGCGGCAACGGTGCGCTCGGTGGCAACACCGGCAGCACCGCTGCATCGAGACGTTCTATCCCGGAAAGGAACCCAGCTAGATAGGCCCGGTCGGACTCCGACAGCGGAGGAACACTCAGGTCACCGAGGCCGAGTGCAGCGGCAGTTGTCGCCACCGCACCGGCAGGTGCCCGGACACCGGTCGCGGTCGCCGGCGTCGCAGCGGCAGCCGGCGCGGCGTCGACGACCGGCTCGTCGCCGGTGGGCTCGACCGCGATCGGTGCGGGGACCTTCATCAGCCGCACCGCGCAGATCTTGAACTCCGGCTGCTGGGAAATGGGGTCGATGGCGTCGTTGGTGACGGCGTTGACCGCCCGGTATTCGCCGAACAGGTCGTTCCAGTGGAACGGCGCGAATACATCGCCCACCCGGACGCGGTCGGTGACGACAGCGGGCAGCACCGCGCGGCCTCGCCGCGAGGCGACCTCGACCCAGTCTCCGGCCGACACGTCGAGGCGGGCGGCGTCGTCGGGGTGGACTTCGACGAACGGGCCGGGGTTGAGCTTGTTGAGTTTGGCGATCTTGCCGGTCTTGGTCAGGGTGTGCCACTGATGCTGCACGCGACCGGTATTGAGCACGAACGGGTAGTCGTCGTCGGGTAGTTCGGCCGGATTCAGATTCGGCCGGGCGAAGAACACCGCACGCCCGGACGCGGTCGGAAACCACAGCTGTGGTGTGGTTCCGTCCTCACGGGTGCGCAGTTGCTGGCTGATGCCGTCGTTGCGGTAGCGAATAGGGTTGCGGCGCGGGCCGTCCGGCGCGACCGGCCACTGCAACGACCCCTCCCGCAGCCGGTCGTAGGTGGCGCCTCGCAGGTCGTAGCCGGTGCGCGGATTCCAGGCCTGTTTGATCTCCTCGAAGACCTCCTCGGCACTGCTGTAGGAGAAGGCATCGGAATAGCCCATCGCGCAGGCGATTCGGGCGATGATCTGCCAATCCGGGATGGCCTCGCCCGGTGCCGGGATGGTCTTCGGGACCAGGGTGAGGTTGCGTTCGGAGTTGATCATCACCCCTTCGCCTTCGATCCACAGCGTCGCGGGCAGGATCACGTCCGCGTAGGCGTTGGTCTCGGTTTCGGTGAAGACGTCCTGGGTGATCACCAGCTCGGCGGCTTCCAGACCGGCCAGGACCGTTTTTCGGTTCGCCACTGTCGCAACAGGATTGGTGCAGATGATCCAGCACGCCTTGATCTCACCCGCCGCCATGCGAGCGAACATGTCGATGGTGCCGCTGCCGACCTCGGTGCGCAGCGTGCCAGCGGGTACCTGCCACAGTTTCTCGATGAACTCACGGTCGCCGTCGACCAGGACCGAACGCTGTCCCGGCAGGCCTGGTCCCATGTAGCCCATTTCGCGCCCGCCCATCGCGTTGGGCTGACCGGTCAGGGAGAACGGGCCGGAGCCTGGGCGGCAGATCGCGCCGGTGGCCAGGTGCAGGTTGATCAGGGCGTTGGAGTTCCAGGTGCCGTGGGTGGACTGGTTCAATCCCATTGTCCAGCAGCTCATCCACTCCCCCGCGGTGCCGATCAGCTCGGCGGCGCGGCGCAGGTCCTCGACCGCGATGCCGGTCAGCGCGGCGACGGTCGCCGGGGTGTAGTCGGCGAGGAACTCGGGCATTCCCGCCCAGCCCTCGGTGAACTCGGTGATGAACTCTTCGTCGACATGTCCACCTTCGACGAGCAGGTGAAGCAGGCCGTTGAGCAGTGCCAGGTCACTACCCGGTGTGACTTGCAGGAAAAGGTCGGCTTTGTCGGCGGTCGCGGTTCGGCGTGGGTCGACCACGATCAGCTCGGCACCGGCTTTGACACGATCCATCATGCGCAGGAACAGGATCGGGTGGCAGTCGGCCATGTTGGCGCCGATCACGAAGAACACGTCGGCGTGATCGAAGTCCTCGTAGGAACCGGGCGGGCCGTCCGAGCCCAGCGACAGCTTGTATCCGCTGCCCGCACTAGCCATACACAGCCGCGAGTTCGACTCGATCTGATTGGTCCCGATGAAACCCTTCGCCAGCTTGTTCGCCAGATATTGGGCTTCGAGCGTCATCTGGCCCGAGACGTAGAGCGCCACCGCGTCGGGACCGTGGGTGTCGATCAGCTGCCGGAGCTGCCGTGCGGTGTCGGCGATGACGGCGTCCACGGGTTGCGCGACCGGCTCGGCGCCACGCTCGGCGCGCACCAGTGCGGTGTCGAGGCGACCGTCGACCCCGAGCAGGTCGAGGTGGCTGCCGCCCTTGGTGCACAGGCGTCCGCCGTTGGCCGGATGTTGTTTGTCGCCAGGGGCTTTGCGTACTCGCGTGGCTCCGTCGGGGCCGGTCTCGACCTCGAGTGCGATGCCACAGCCGACGCCGCAGTAGGAGCACACCGTGCGGATCGGGCCGGTCATCGCGGTAGCGGGATCAGTTCGGCGAGCGCGCCACGGGTACCGCCCGGCGGGAGCAGCGCGAGGGCTTGTGCCTCGACCAGATGCGCCAGGTGCGGGACACCGACAGGGCCGGTGGCCCGCCATACCCCGCCTCCGACCTGCCCGACCGGAACGATTTCGGTCAGGTCCTCGGTCGCGGCGGAGCGGTCGACCAGGCGCCCGAGCATCGGCGCTACCGGATCACGCGCGGTCAGCGCCTCCAGCACGCACCGCCCGGTCACCATGAGCGCGGCGATCGCTTCGAACGGATCGGCAGGCACCGCCAGGAGAGTGCGCCCATCGGGTAGTCGGGCCAGGAGCTGTTCGCCACCGGGACGCATCCGGACCCCGTCGACGATGATGTCGGCGGCGATCTCGGCCAGCAGGAAACGGACTTCCTCGAGCGCGCCGACGACAACGACGACCTCGGCGTCGGTCGGCAGTGTGAACCACGAGCGCAGCAGTTCGCCGTCGCTCATCTGCCACACCTTCCCGGACCGAATGTCGCACGCCCGCAGGAAGTCCGAGATCACGGGGGCGACCGCATCGGGCGCCCATCGCGTGACGCGGTTGTTGCCCCGACCCAATCGGCCACCGGCAACGAGCACATCGGCCGACAGCGGACCGCGCACCGAGGCTTGACCGACCTGCGCGCTCGACCCGACCGAGACCACCGCAGGGCCGAGCCGGACGCCCGCCGAGGCCAGCACCATCCCCGCGTGCCACTGCGCACCGCGGACCCGGGTGTCGTCGGATTTGGGAGCCCCCGCTGTGCGCATCAGCACCGCCCGGCCCAGGACGCGCGCGAACTCCACGTGGGCGTCACGGATCACCGCGGAGGTGCACAGCGGAGTCGGCGTCCCGGCCGTGATCCGGGCGGCCTCCCCCGCCGCCAGAGCCGGTGTCGTCGAGCTCACTTTCCCTGCCCGGACCACCCAATACGGGCCGGGACCGCTGACGGCGTAACCATCGCGGGCTGCCGCGTCGACGGCGGGTTCGGCGGTCTGTGCCTGCAGCGGCCGCGCCAATGTCGCACCGACGGCGTCGTTGAGCAGTCGAGTCGTGGGTGCGATCGGCTGCAGTCCGCGACGGACCGCCGACGGGAGGTCGGCAACCGAGATCTGCAGGACGCATTCCGGTACCGGGTCCGCGGTGATCGTCTTCCCTACGGCACCGGCCGCGACCTGCTGCAACCCATCGACTCCGACCATGTCGTAATCCTCATTATCGGATATTTCCGACCAATATCACCGTAGTTGCCCATGCATCACCGACTTCTCACCCGCACTTGCCTATCCTTGTGCGTTCGCTCGGGTCATGAACCTCAATCGCAGGTCACGGCCGGTAATCGCGAAGAGCCACGGAGCGTGGTGAGCGAATACCGCAGAGGAGGAGACTCAGATCACGTTCTTCCGCATATGCGGATCTGATTGAGTCGACGGCATGCCCGACATCCTGTTGTTCTCCTACGGAACCTTGCGTCAGCCCGAGGTCCAGCGCACCGTGTTCGGCCGTGAGCTCGACGGCCGGTCCGACGCCATCGCCGGATACCGGCTGGGCACAGTGACCATCACCGATCCGGCCGTCATCGCGACCAGCGGCAGCGCCATTCACCCGGTGTTGCTGCCCGCTACCGGGGAATCCGGTGTTCCCGGAACCGTATTCACCGTCACCGCAGCCGATCTCGATGCCGCCGACTTCTACGAAGTCGCCGACTACACGCGGGTTCTGCTGCCGCTGCGCTCAGGGGCGCCGGCGTGGGTGTA
Source organism: Nocardia sp. NPDC058519 (assembly GCF_042719755.1). Lineage (NCBI taxonomy): Bacteria > Bacillati > Actinomycetota > Actinomycetes > Mycobacteriales > Nocardiaceae > Nocardia > Nocardia sp. NPDC058519. The sequence goes on from NZ_JBHXNK010000006.1 coordinate 47,933, forward strand.
CGTCCTGGCCGCCGAGGCTCCCGCCGGTGTCGATCACGCTGGGTAGGTGTGGATTTCGGTCGCTTTCACCGAGGCCCACAGCTGTGCTCCGCTGTGCAGTCGTAGGTCCGCGACGGTGGCGGGGGTGACCTCGGCCAAGACCGGTGGTGCGCCGTCGAGCCGGACACGGGTCGTGTGCGCGTGCTGTTCGAGGCCGGTGACGGTGACCTGCCAGGTGTTTCGCGGACTGCCGCTGGGACGGTCCGGATAGAGGCTCACCGCGGTGGGAGCGAACGACACATGGACCGGACCTTGGGCGGGTTCGGCGACGGTGAAGGCCGCGCCGTCGCCGAGATCGACCGTGGTGCCCGCGGCCGTGCCCTGATAGAGGTTGAGTCCGACCAGGTTCGCGACGTAATCGGTGCGTGGGCGCCGGGCGACCTCGCTCGGTGCGCCCTCTTGGACGATGGCGCCGTTCTCGATGATGATCAGCCGATCGGCCAGGATCATCGCGTCGAAGGGATCGTGGGTGACCAGCACAGTGTGCCCGGGGTAGTCACCGAGATGATGCGCCAGTTCGGAGCGGACCTGCAGCCGGGTACCCGCGTCGAGTGCGGCCAGTGGCTCGTCGAGCAACAGCAGGGCCGGATCGGTCACCAGCGCACGCGCCAGCGCGACTCGCTGCGCTTGACCGCCCGACAGCGCACGGGGTTTCGCGTGCACGTGCCTGTCGAGCCCGACTCGTTCGAGCCACGCGGTGGCCTTGGTCCTGGCCGTGCTGCGGTGCTGTCCGCGAGCACGTAGTCCGAAGGCGACGTTATCCTGGGCGCTCATGTGCGCGAACAGGAGATAGTCCTGGAACACGACTCCGACTTCACGTCGTTCCGCCGGGACGAACCGGTCCGGCGGTGCGTCCCAGACGTGGTCGTCGAGAACGATCCGCCCTGCGTTCAACGGTGTGAGTCCTGCCAGCGCCCGCAGGGCGGTGGTCTTGCCCGCGCCGTTGGGTCCCAGGAGGGCGACGACCTCACCCGGTGCGACCTCGAAAGCGATGTCGAGCGCGAAAGACTCACGGATGACGCGGATTTCGGCTTTCAGGGTCACAGTGTGCCCCGCGTCCACCGGTCGCGCAGTGCGACGAGCACAGCCACCGATACCGCCAGCAGCACGACACTGAGCACGATCGCATCCTCGGGGTCGGTTTCCAGGGCGAGATACACCGCCAGCGGCATCGTCGTGGTCGTGCCGGGGAAGCTACCGGCGAAGGTGATCGTCGCGCCGAACTCGCCGAGCGCGCGGGCCCAGCACAGTACGGCGCCCGCGACGACGCCGGGCATCACCGAGGGCAGAGTAACTCTGCGAAAGGTCAGCCATCGCGACGCGCCGAGCGTGGCCGCGGCTTCCTCGTAGCGTGGATCAGCGCCGCGCAGCGCGCCTTCGACCGAGATCACCAGGAACGGCATCGCGACGAATGCCTCGGCCACGATCACCCCGGCGGTGGTGAACGGCAACGAGAAACCGGTCCATTCATAGAGGTACTGGCCGACCAAGCCGCGTCGGCCCAGTACCAGCAGCAGCGCCACGCCGCCGACCACCGGCGGCAGCACGAGCGGCACCGTGACGAGAGCACGGACGAACCTGAGCCCGGGCACATCACCCCGAGCGAGCAGCCACGCCAGTGGGATGCCGAGGACCAGGCACACCAGCGTCGCCGACGTGGCACAGATCAGCGACAGCCGCAGTGCCTGCCCGACCTCGGCACTGACCAACCGTTCCGGCAAGGTCCGCCACGGCGTGCGCAGCAGCATGCCGATCAGCGGCAGAGTCAGAAAGACCAGACCGCACACGGCGGGCACCATGAGGATCAGCGGCCGCCGACCTCGGGCCGACCGCCGCCGTGCGACCTGGGTCACCGGTTGCCGAATCCGGCCTCGGCGAAGACCGCGCGCGCTGTACGAGTCACGTTCGACCTCGTCAGCTTTCCGGGACTTCGACGACAACATGGGTCGACTTGACCGAGGCCACCGCGATACTGCCGACCTCGAGACCGAGCTCGTCGACAGAATCGCGACTCATCAGCGACACCAGCAGAAACGGCCCGGCCTGCATCTCGACCTGGGCCATCACGGTGTCCTTCACGATCCGCGTGACGATCCCGCGCATGCGGTTGCGCGCGGAGGACGCGACGGTGGTTCCCGCCTCTGGGGCCTCCGCGTTGTTCAGCAGGAACTCGGCCAGCTCGCGGCCTTCTATTCCCTTGCGACCGCTGTCGAGCTGGATCGCCGTGAGTCGACCCTGATCGATATACCGGCGCACCGTGTCATCACTGACACCCATCAAGGCGGCTACTTCACTGATCCGCAGATTCGACACGAAGCACAGCATATTCGGAGCACATGCGGGATGCGAGCGCGGACAGCCCCGTCACCGACGGGCCGCTTGCGGCCAGAATCGCAGCACCGCGTAGGTGATGGCGAGATAGCTGACGAGGATGCCTGCCAGCCAAGGGAAGTAGGCCGTCGGCAAGGCGGTCAGGCCGATCCAATGGATGGCCGGAAGGAACGGCAGTATCAGCGCCGCGCACGAGGCGAGTCCGACCGCGGCCAGCAGGAGCCGGGTCGGTGCCGGGGTGGTTCGACCGGGTCGGGAGCGCAGTACGAGGACGACGAGGACCTGCGACAGCGTCGCCTCGACGAACCATCCTGTCTGGAACAGCGCACTCTCGGCGGGGGTATCGGCCCCGAGGATCCACCACAGCATCGCGAAGGTCGCCAGGTCGAACGCCGAGCTGATCAGTCCGAAGGTGATGGCGAATGCGGTCAGACTACGGGGCCGCCACCGCCCCGGCCGCGCGAGCGACGCACGGTCGACAGTGTCGAACGGCAGTGTGAGCTGGGTTGTTTCGTAGAGCAGGTTCTGCACCATCAATTGCACGGGCAGCATCGGCAGGAACGGCAGCAGCACCGACGCGGCGACGACGCTGATCGCGTTGCCCAGGTTCGACGCGGTGGTGATGGTGACGAACTTGGCGCTGTTGGCCAGTGTGCGCCTGCCTTGGACGACCGCGTCGGCGACAGCGGTGAGATCGTTGTCGAGCAAGATCAGATCCGCCGCGCCGCGAGCGGTCGCGGCGGCGGTGCCCATGCAGATACCGACGTCGGCGACGCGCAGCGCGGCGGTGTCGTTGACGCCGTCACCGACCAGCCCGACAGTGTGCCCGTCGCCGCGCAGCGCGGTCACGATGCGGGTCTTGGTGTGCGGATCGACCCGGGCGAAGAGGGTGGACGCGCGGGCGAGGTCGGCGAGTTGCCGGTCGGTGAGTTCGTCTACCTCAGCGCCGAGGACGACTCGGTCGACCGGCATTCCGGCGCGTCGGCAGACGTGGCGGGCCACGGCGGGCGAGTCGCCGGTGACGACGGTGATGGCGAGTCCGGCCTCACGCCAACGGTGTATCGCAGGTTCCGCGGAGGGGCGAACCGGATCGACGAACCCGACGAACCCGACAAGCGTGAAGCCGCTGTCGTGATCGAGCGATGGCGCTGGGAATCGTTGGTCAGGAACGGTTTTCGCGGCTACCGCGAGGATCCGCACGCCGTCGTCGTGGTAGTTCGCGACGAGCAGTTCCGCAGCGCGGCGCGCAGTGCCGGTCATCGGCCGCACGCAACCGCCGGTCTGGGTGTGGTCGCACAACTCGATCACCGCCTGCGGGTCGCCCTTGGTGATCAGCAGATACTCGTCGCCGCGTTCGCGCACCATGACGGTGGAGCGGCGCTGCTCGGGATCGAACGGGGTGTCGTCGATCGCGGTGAACCGTGCCAGGGTCAGCATCTCGTCGGTGTCGTCGAGGCGCTCGGTCAGGGCGGTGTCGAGCTGGTTGTGTGGTGAGCTCTGGTAGGCGGCGGCCAGGTAGGCGTAGGTGTCGACGAGGTCGTCGGGTCGCCCGTCGAGGTCGACGGCGAAAGCGTAGGCGACGCGGTCCTCGGTGAGCGTGCCGGTCTTGTCGATACACAGCACGTCGACCGCGCCGAGATCGCCGAGGGATTCCGGTCGTTTGACCACGACATTGCGGTGGCTCAGCGCGACAGCACCACGCAGGAAGGTCGCGGCGACCACGACCGGGAGCAGTTCGGGTGTCAGGCCGACCGCGACCGAGATCGCGAACAGCATCGCCCGGGTCCAGTCGCCGCTGATGCCGCCGCTGATCACCAGGACGATCGGCACGAGCGCGGCCATGAACCGCACCAGAGTCCAACTGACCGAGCGCACTCCGGCATCGATGCTGCTGACCGGGCGGGTCATGGTGATCGAGCTCCCTGCCTCGGCGAAGGCCGTCGACGAACCGGTGGCGACGACGACACCGACCGCGGATCCGCTGACCACGCCGGTTCCCGCGAAACACAGGTCAGGGCGGTCCAATGCGGAGGCAACCGTGCCGCCTGCGGTGTCGGCGTTCTTACCGACCGGCAGCGACTCACCCGAGAGCACCGACTGGTCGACGCGCAGCCTCTTGGTCCTCAGCAGCCGCACGTCGGCCCCGACCACGTCACCGGCGTCGAGTTCGACGACATCGCCGGGCACGAGATCTTCGACCGGCACCTCCCGTCGCCGGGGCACCGCATCCGCGCTCACACGTCGCCGCACCGTCGCGGTGTGCAGGTCGAGTTCGTGCAGTGCCGCCATGGCCCGGTCGGCGCGGATGAGCTGCCACCAGCGCACACCCGCGCACACCGCGACCATGGTCAGGCAGGTGATCGCACCGCGCAGATCACCGACCGCTACCAGGATCACCGACAAGACGGCGAGCAGCACGACGAAGGGACTTCCCGCGGCCGATCGCGCTCGCTGCCACCAACTCACGGCGGGCACCGCCTCGACGCGGTTCTCGCCGTGGGTGTGCAGTCGGTTCGCGGCCTCGTCTTCGGTCAGACCGCGCGTGGAGGTGCCGAGCGCGACGAGTTCCTCGAACACCGATCGGGTCGGACCGATCGTGAGCACCTTCATGATCTGATTCTGCAGTCGTCACGTGTCATGTCTTATATGGCCTGTCGCTCGAGGTTCGGCGGCTGCCGCTTGTTGTCGAGCTTCTTCGCCACCGAAATCATGCGGGGCACCGGGACGCCGAGGGCGACCGATGCAATAGAAGCCGCGATCCACCGGAAAGTCAATCACTTGCGCAAGTGTTGAAGGGCATGCGATCCTGCCTGCGATGTGGAGAACGACGTGATCCCCCAGCGAGATACCGGCGACGCCGCGCTCTCCGAGCAGCAACTCCATGACCTCGCGGCGACCTTCGGCATGCTCGCGGCGACCTCGCGCCTGCAGATCGTCTGGTTGCTCACCCACGGCGAACGCGACGTCGGCACGCTGGCCACCGAGATCGGCCAATCCGTCGCCGTGGTCAGCCAGCACCTGGCCAAACTCAAACTCGCCGGGCTGGTGAACGCACGCAAGGAGGGCCGCCGCCAGGTGTATCTGCTCGCCGACCCCGGTGTCGCCGCCATCGTCGGGTTCGCGGCTGCGACGATGCTCGACGTCCCCGAACAGACGCAGCGCAGGACCGATGATCGCACCGCATAGTCAGATAGCCGTGCGCGGCGCCGCGTTCGCGCTCGCAGCCATCGCCGCGGTATCGGTCCTGGCCGGCTGCGCGCAAACCGTGTCGGCGCCGGCATCGCCCACCGCGTCCTCGACCAGCTCGGCAGATTCGCAGGCACAGTTCGTCGGACTGTGCGGCCAACGCACCGACTCCGAGATCACCGCCGCCACAGGGGCACCCGACCTGACGCGCACTATGTCCGACCCCCTGACCTGCCGCTGGGAGAACACCGAGACAACGGTCACTTTCCGATGGCTTCGTGGCAGCGGCCTGGCCGACTACCGCCACGAAGTCGCCGGGACTCGCGCCGATACCGAGGTCGCCGACAGGCCGGGCTTCCGCTGGTTCGACCCCACCGGGTGCGAGATCGCCGTCGGCACCGGCGCTTCGGACTTCATCGCCTGGAAGGTCGAGCACTCCCCTACTGACCCGTGCACGGCTGCCGTACAGCTGGCCGCCGCCACGCTAGGAGGGTGATGTCGATGCGAACTCCCGTCTCCCGCACCACGGCCGCCCTGCTGCTCGCCCTCGCCGTCGCCGGTTGCTCGGCGGCGGAACCGAGTGGGCCGCCGCAACGGGCCGAGGACAGCACCTTGGCCGGATGCGGTCCACTGACCCTCGAAAGGATCGAGGAGGCGACCGGTCTCACCGGTCTGCGCCCGGTCGGCGCACCGACGATCTGCACCTGGACGACCACCACCGACGACAGCGGCACCGCCGATGTCACCTACGGCTGGCTGGCGAAGAACTCACTGATGTTCGACCGCGAAACCGCTGTCGCTCTCGGCTACCGAACCGACGCACTGGTCACCGAGAGTTTCGGCGGCTTCTACTGGCGTCACCCGCAGTCACCGGGCTCGTGCGGGGTGTCGGCCGCAGATTCCGGCACCGTCACCTGGTGGGTACACCACCGCGGACCCGGACCCCATCCCGACCCCTGCCCCACTGCGTGGCAGCTGATCTTCGAAACGGTCAAACTTGATGGCTGACAAGACAACTCCCACTCCGACCGCGCCGACCGACGCTGTCCAGCGTCGCAGTCTCGGGGCGGTGGTCTCGAATTCGCCGTTCCTGTACCGCAGCAAACGCAGTGCCGTCGCGGTGCCGAAACCGGTCGTACCGACGGCCCGCGCGATCGTCGACTGCGCCGCCTACGTCGACGGAAAACGGTTATCCGGCCGTTTCACACCCACCTCGGCGCTGGCCGAGATCCGTTCGCGTGGTGTGGGTTTCGTGTGGGTCGGGCTGTTCGAACCCGACGAGCACCAGATCGGCGAGATCGCCGCGACCTTCGGCCTGCACCAGCTCGCGGCCGAGGACGCGGTCAACGGCCGACAGCGCCCGAAGTTCGAACGCTACGACGACACCCTCGTCACCGTGATGCGCACGGTCGCCTACGTCGAGCACGACATGCACATCGTCAGCGAGATCGTGCAAACCGGCGAGATCATGATCTTCACCGGCCCCGACTTCGTCGTCGCGGTCCGCCACGGCAGACACACCGGCCTCGCCCACGTGCGGCACCGACTCGAAGCCGACCCCGACCGGCTCGCCCTCGGCCCCGGCGCGGTCCTGCACGCGATCACCGACCACGTCGTCGACTCCTACATCGAAGTCACCGAGGCCGTCGAAAACGATGTCGAGTCCATGGAAGAAGAACTGTTCACCCCGCGCACCACCATCCCGATCGAAGCGATCTACCAGCTCAAACGCGAAGTCGTGGAACTCCGACGCGCGGTGTGCCCGTTGGCAGGCCCGCTGCAAACCCTCACCGCCCCACAGACACCGCTGCCCAAGGAAGTCCGCCGATACCTGCGTGACGTCGCCGATCACCACATCGGCGTCGCCGAACGCATCAACGACTTCGACGAAACACTGACCACCCTGGTCAGTGCTGCGGTAGCCAAGATCGCTGTTCAGCAGAACACCGACATGCGCAAGATCTCGGCGATCGTCGCGATCCTCGCCGTGCCGACCATGATCGCCGGGATCTACGGCATGAACTTCGACCACATGCCCGAGCTGAAACAGGTCTGGGGCTACCCTGCGGTCCTGGCTACCATGGTCGTCATCTGCACCACACTGGTCGTGGTGTTCCGTCGCATCCGCTGGTTGTAACGGCATCGCGTGGGGAACCGCGACCTTCCGAACTACGCTCCCGGGCGTTTGCCGTGGTTGGCCTTGTTCTTTCGGCGTGCACGTTTCTTCGAGGCGCGTTTGGACATCAGGCCGACACCAGAAGCTCGTTGGACCAGGAAGCCAGCCGCGCACGTGCTCGCGAATTCCGTACCAGCCCTGCGGGATCGGTGAGGTCGGTGCCGATGTAGTAGCCACCGTCGACGACCGCGGTCTGGGGTGCGCACAGCGTGGCGATCACTGCGGCCGGTTCGTCGAGTGGCTCGTCGGCGCATGAGCGCAGCTGCGGCATGTCGATCTCGAACTCGCCCGGGTGCACGCTGACCGCGGTGAGGCCACCGGGGCCGGTTTCGGCGAGCGAGCGGGTGAACATGGTCAGCGCGAGCTTGGACTGCGCGTAGACCGCGGTCGGCGTGTAGTGGCCCCGCTTGCGGTCCAGATCCGAGTAGTCGATATTGCCGCCGGCGTGCATCTTCGAGGTCACGTTGACCACACGGCCGCGGGCAGCGGCGAGCGCGTCGGCCAACGCCATCGTGAGACGCTGTGGCGCAAGGTAGTTGACTTGGAAGGTCAGCTCGAATCCGTCTTCGGTGCGCGTCCTGCCCGGCGCGCCCGCCATGGCGGCGGCGTTGACCAGAGCATCGAGTGCGCAGAGTTCGGTGCGGAGTCGGGCGGCGAGTGCGTCGACCTCATCCAGCCGATGGAAATCGGCGGTGACCAGTCGCACCGTGCGCGGGTCGATACCGTCGGCGACCAAGCGGTCGAGCGTGCGCTCTGCCCGCTGCTGATCCTGGGCGTGCGCGATCAGGGACGCGCCTTCGGCGGCGAACCGCAGCGCGGTGGCGTAGCCGAGACGTTCGTCGACGCCGGTGACCAATACGAGACGGTCACCGGACACGATTTCGGACATTGTTCTCCCATCGGGAAATAGACGTGCGCGACCGCCGGCAGCGGAATACGCACACGCACAGTGGATTCGGTCACCGCCATGAGAACGGCGGGGAGACGTTGCTTACCGAGTGGAGGGGAATCGGCGGAATTCGACGAAGTGCCGCGCTGAGCGCGCGGCGGCCCTCACGCCTTCGGACTCGGCGGTTCGTCCTCGCTGCCGAAGCCGACAAGCTCCAGCGCGGAAGGCAGATGGTGACCGACCGGCACAGCGCAGCGCATGCGCGAGGCGCCCGGATTCGCGGTCATGTCAGCCATCCAACCTGTCCCCGTCGTGGTCGATCAAGATCCAGCCGATCGGATTGACGATTCCCTAGCGCCCTGTCGCGAACGCGGTTCCCACGGCCGACGGCAACACCGACGCAGCGGTCGTCCACGGCGCGTGCCGGTCAGGGTGTCCGGCGTCGGTACGACCGCGCCCGCCGAACCCCTATCAGCACAACTCAGCTCCGCAGTTCCGGTTCGACGTGCCTTCTCGTCACAGACTCGGTCGTCACTGCGCCTGCGATTCGGTGATCTCGGCGGTATGCCAGCTGACGCTGGTCACGGAGGGCTCGAGGCTCAACCGGCTGACCGCGGACTCCATCTGCCGGTCGTCGCGATCGTCGCCGATCAACTCGGCAAGCACTTCGACCCGGCTCGGTACGCCGGTGTTGGCGCTGGCGATCGAGGTCAGCCGGAAATCGGTCCGCGTGAGCGCCTGCACCAGCAACGCCCGCACATGCGCCTCGTTGTCGTCGTCGGTCAACGCGCGGAATATGTACCGCACCGACTGCTCGGCACCGGAATCCGGCGCCCGGTCGACCGCGCGACCAGCCGCACGCAAGGCGACGTTCACAGCGATGATCGCGACGGTGCCCGCGGCGGCGGTGGAGTACATCCCCGCACCGGCCAACGCCCCGACCGCAGCCGCGCACCACAACGTGGCCGCGGTGTTCAGGCCGCGAACACTGACCCCGTCACGGATGATCACACCCGCACCGAGGAAGCCGATCCCGGACACGATCTGCGCGGCGACCCGCGTCGGATCAGCGGTTCCTCCCTCGAATCCATTGGCGGACAACAGAACGAACAATGCGGCACCGGCCGCGACGAGCGCGTTGGTCCGCAGACCGGCCATGCGCGCCCGGTACTGGCGTTCGATACCGATCAGCGCGCCCAGGCCGACACCGGCCCCCAAACGCAACAACATTTCCCAAGTGGACATGGGCAACAACCTTCGAAAGTTCGAATGGTGACCCCGCGCACAACAAACTAGGCGAGAACGACCCCGCCCGAGCCGACGCCACGATGGTCACCGCGTGAAATGTGAACAAAGCAATGTCTATGACTGCCGTCGGACACGACGACCACCTCCCTTCCACACACGAACATGCCAAGGCAGCGGATTCAGCACTGGGAAGACCGATCCGGTACCACTCCTCGTAAGACCTTTGGCACTCCACGGCGTGAACCCACACACCTGCTGGTGTCGGGAGCCAATCGGGGCCACCCCTTAAGCCGGGGAGACCTGTCCTGACCCGGGGCGTCTCTCGACGTTCGGGGTCGCTGGCCTGTATCCGTGAAGGAGCCTCAGCGAACGACGGCACCTTGCGTCAGGCAGTTAACACCCCGCCTTCAGATCACGCAACCCGCATAGGCCTCACAACACCCACCAGGAGCGATGCGGCCGAGCCGGGGCCGTACCGTCTCGGCATGTGAGCAAGACAGCTGAGGACCCGGCGACAACGGCTGCCGCGGCGCGACGCGATGCGCTGCTACTGGTCTTCGCCACCGGCGCGGTGATCGGTGTGCTGGGTGGCCTGATCGGCCTCGGTGGCGCGGAGTTCCGGCTACCCCTGCTGATCGGGCTGTTCGGGTTCGCGGCCCTGCACGCGGTGATCGTGAACAAGGCGATGAGTCTGATCGTGGTACTCACCGCCCTGCCTGCTCGGCTGATCACACTGCCGTATGCCGAGGTCGCCCAGCACTGGACGATCGCGGCCAATCTCCTCATCGGCAGTCTCGCCGGTGCCTGGTTGGGTGCGGGCTGGGCCACCCGAATGCACTCACGGGCCCTCTACCGGGTTCTCGCGCTGCTGCTCGTGCTGATCGCCGCTGCCCTGGCCGTGAGTCACCTGGGCCACCTCGGCACCGTCGAGCTCCCGGCACTCGCTCGTTTCGGAGTCACGGTGGCCGCCGGTGTCGGGATCGGGATCGTCGCCGCATTGATGGGCGTGGCGGGCGGAGAGCTGCTGATCCCGACCATCGTGCTGCTGTTCGGCGTGGACATCAAAGTGGCCGGAAGCCTGTCGCTGATGGTGTCGCTACCGACGATGCTGGTCGCCTTCGCCCGCTACAGCCGCGACCAGAGCTTCCAGATCCTGCGCACCAACACGCGTTTCGTGTTCGCCATGGCCGCCGGATCGATCGCCGGAACCATCATCGGCGGGCTGCTGCTCGGAGCCGTGCCCAGCGCGGTGCTGATCCCGATTCTGACCGTGCTGCTGCTCATCTCCTCGGTCAAGGTCTGGCGCCACCAATAGCCAGCGACGTCGGCGGTTGCCGATTTGCAGCGTGTGATGGCCGAGCTTCTCAGGTAGTCGACCGGACGAGTAGGCCACCGAGAAGAGGCTCAGCTCGCCGAGCCAGGATCTCAGTCGTCGGCCGACACGTTCGTTCTCAGCCCTCTCTCGTTGCGACTCGGGGGCCCGTTCGTTGGGCTACCAGTGCTGGTGCGGCGGCGAGGAGTAGAGCCAGTGCTGCGTAGCCGACCGTGAGCGTCGCCGCGGCAGCTACACCGGCGACCAGCAGCGGTCCGCCCGCGTCGCCGAGTTCGCGGCCGAGTTCGGCGGCGCCCATCGTCTGCCCCATCCGCTCGTCGGGGGTGGTGGCGGCCAAGGTGGCAAAAGCCAGCGGCGTGATGAGACCGGTGCCGATTCCGATGCCGACCGCGGCCAGCAGTACCCCGGCCAGGCCCGGGAACATGGCGAATCCCAGTCCAGCCGCGGTGATCACCAGTCCGGCCGCGATACCCTGCCGCGCCGGCAGACGACCGTCGTCCATCGCCCGGCCCGCGCGCGGCTGCACGACCGCGGCGCTCGCCGCCAGCAGCGAAACCGCGGCGCCGGTGACCACCGGTCCGAGACCGGCGGCGGCACCGGACACGGGCAGGAATCCGACGCCCACCGACAGCGCGGCGGTCGCCGCCGCGAGGGCAGCGGTCGGGCGCAGGAACGACCCTTCCGAGAGTCGCCTTGCCAGGTCGACGACGGTTTGTCTGGCGCGGGGCAGCGGCGGGACCGACGGGACCGCGCATGCCGCCCAGACCGCTACCCCGGCTGCCAGCACCGCCATGACCGTGAACAACAGCGACAGTCCGCCGACCCAGACCACGGCACCGCCGAGCAGCGGACCCAGGGTGTAGCCGATGCTCTTATAGAATCCGTAGCTGCCGAATGCTCTGCCCTGCTTGGCTTTCGGGTGCAACCGGGCAACAAGCGCGCTCGCAGCGGGTGAGAACGCCGAGGCGCCCGCGCCTTGGCCGAGGCGCGCCAGCCACAGCCAGCCGGAGTCGTCGACCATCACGAACACCGCGGACGCGGCCGCGAAGGCGATCAGCCCCCCGATCAGGACCGGACGCGCCCCGACGCGGTCCGCGATCGACCCGAACACCGGCTTGAGCACCACCTCGGCGCCGTCGTAGAGGGCCAGCAACAACCCCAGATACAGCAGCGAACTACGCAGATCCCCGGTCTCCGGCCCCAGATTCGCCGCGATGCCGTGGGCACCGAACGCGGTGGTGAAGCCCGCCGCGTACAGCGGCCACATCCGCCACCTGGGCGGGAAAGGAGGCGTGGAACCGGTCATCACAGCGCACCGCCCGCCGACGGGTCCGGCGCGTGCAGCGCGGCGAAGACCCGCTCGGTGTAGTCGGCGAAGCGTTCCGCGCAGTACTGCAAACGCTGTGTTGCCGCGGCCGCTTTCGGTGCGCCGAAGACGTCGCGCGCCTTGATATCGCGATGCCAGCGCCGCAGCCGTTCGAGGCTCTGCTCCTCCTCCTCGAGCTCGGCGAGGGTGAACTTGGCATTGCGGATCTCCTTGTCGAGTTCCACCTCGTACTTGCCGCAGTCGGCGACGAATTCCGACCATTCTTCTTCCCGCGCAGCGGTGAACATCGCCTCGAACCGGGTCGCGTCAGCGGTGCTCGCGCCCGAGGCATGCAATGAAATCGCTTCTCCACCAGCCTTTTCGGTCAACTCCACCGCCCGCGCGATGCCCGCGGCGAAAACCGCGACCTCCGGCGCAGCCCACACTCCCTGCCCCAGCGACAGCGCACCCACCCGGCGCAACTCCCGCCACACCGCCACCCGATGGCGCGACGGCTCCGAGGGCAACTTCACCAGCACAACGACCCACCGCATCAGCGAATCCATCTCCGTCACGGCCGCAAATGTATCAGGCGTTACATTCGACCGAGTAACTCAGCGCGGTCGAGCACGGTGGACACCTCTTCGCGCGACCAGTTCGACCGTCACCGCGACCGCGACCGCCTGCGAAAGCATCAGGCCGATCAGGACCAGGATCTGCACGGCACCGGCTTGAACGACCGACCCGCTCGTGAGCAGCACGCCGATGAAAGCGCCGGGGAGACTGACCAATCCGACTGTGCGGGCCTGGTCCACACCCGGTATCAGCGCGTCGATCGCGGTGTTGTCGAGGACCAGCAGGTGGGCCGCCCGTTCTCCGAACCCCAGGCTCAACGCAGCCTCGACCTCGCCCCGGCGCAGGGCGATGGCGTCCAAGCCGCGCCGCGCTGCCAGCGAGGTCGCTGTCATGGTGCCGCCGAGGAGGATGCCGCCGATCGATACGAGGGTGATCCCATGGATCGGGACGACTCCGCTGAGCAGGGTCGCGGGCAGCACCGCGGTGATGCCCGCGGCGATGGCCAGCCCGAGCCACGCTCCTGACCGGCCTGCCTCGGCGCGTCGCGCCGAGGTGACGGCCGCCGCACCGGACATGACGAGCAACACGAGCACCGCTGACCACACATGCCGCAGCGCCGCGGCGAGGATCAGCGCGATCAGGCTCAATTGCAGCACTGCTCGACCCGCCGCTGCGGGCACCACCGACAGTGAGCCCAAGTGGGCCAGCCAGTAGACCAGGGTCGCGGCGGCTACCAGCGCCAAGCAGAGCAGGGCGAGACCGAGACCGGGTGTGACCGCCATGATGTCTCCTCACTGCTCTCAGCCCAAGGCGAAATCCGCCTCAACTAACAGTCGACCGGACAAGATTCCCAGGTCACCCACGTTCCCATCTCCGATGTGCCCCGCCGGGGGCGCGTAGAAACCCGCACCGCATCCAAATCACGAACGGCGCCTCCGGAATTCCGGGGCGCCGTTCGGGCACTTCGCACCGCGTCCGGATCAGGCTTCGCGCACCGCCGTGACGATCGCGACGACCGCCGCGGACAACGCCCCGATCACCACCCCGCCGAGGACGACCACGGCGGCGGCGACCGTGAACTGATCCCAGCCCACCATGAGCGCGGCGACGCCGAGGACCACGAGGATCGCGTCGACGCCGACGGCGGCCAGGACAGCGTCGTCGCGGCTCAGCAGCCGAGAAGTCAGCGCAACGGTGGCCGAGCCGATCAGGACGGACACCAGGCCGACCACGACGAAGACAGGGACGGCCATTCCGGTGCCGACCTCGGTCCCCAGGATCAGCGTGGCGAACGGGACGAGGCCGTACAGGACGCGGATCGCGCCCACACCGCGCAGCGTCCACGAGGACACATCGACGGGGGCGCCCCCGGTAGAGGTCTTGGTCGCGTACGCCATGCGCACAGTTGCCACCTGGCTGGTCATATCCCGCTCCTTCGACATTTTCACACCTTCGTGCAATTGCACGTAGCTGTGAAACTACGTCCATTGCACACCAATGTGCAAGAACTCGTGAAGGGACTCACAGCCGCCCGGGTTCGTGCCGGCGAGCACACCCTTGGATTCATTCGGGGACAGCGCGTTTCGACGAGCAATCGCCCGACGAGCGCACCTGCGATCAGTGCTGCGCGGCCTCCGCGGCGGACCGGGCGATCTCCGCGGCACCGGAACGGTCGACGCCGACCGCGATCAGGCAAGCCAGGGCGGCGTCGCGCGCGGCTTCGGCACCGACCCATTCACCATCGCTGTGCGCTTTCAGCAGCTCGAGCACCAGCGCCGTGAGCACCCCGGCCAACGCTGCGGGCGGCAGGTGACCAGCGAAGGTTCCGTCGGCTTGACCAGCCGCTATCAACGTGATCAGCCGGGCGCGGACGGGCGCGAGCCGGTCGGCCATCCGGGCTCGCGACCCGGCTTCGTCCAGGCACAGCAGCAGCTGGAACTCGTCGCCGACAGCCCACAGCGCGACCGCCATATCCGCGGTCGCCCGGGCGGGCGGTTGCGCGGTGTCGATACCGTCGAGTGCGCGACCGACCTGCTCGAAGGCCTCGTCGAGCATGCCGTCGATCAGCGCTTCCCTTGTGGGGAAATGACCGTAGAGGGTGCGGCGGACCATCCCCGCGGCCACAGCGATGTCTTCCATACTCGCCAGGGGATTTCGCAGCAACTCGTCCCCGGCCACAGCGACGATGCGTCGCCGGTTGGCCAGTGCGCGCGGCCCGAGGCCGACGGTGGTCGAGTGCGTCGTCGCAGTCACGTCCGTCCTTTCACCCACCACCATCCCACACCTGCGCAAAGGTGTGCAAAAGGCCGTCGTCGCCGCGTTGGAACCGGACCACTTCGTGACTGCCGGGATCGCCGACGATATCGGGCCAGAACACGTCAAGTTTCCGGGCACAGAAGCCTCTTCGACCGAGGTCAGAGGGGTTTCACTGTCGGTCTGACAGGAATCTGACCTACGACCACTCGGCGCGCGTTCCAATTGTCCAAACCCATCAGTACCCAATAGCGCTCAGCGCCAGGCTCTTTCGCGAAACGACTGTTCTCACCGTTTCGCATGAATTCGCATCGATTCCGGTCAAATCTGTGAGGTTTCCGTGCGGCGCTACCTACAGCTTTCAGTGCTCGGCCGAGATTTCGTGTCCAGGCACCGCTTGCCCACCAGCTGCGCATCCTCGGCGTAGGCGTGGGAATGCATGATCTCGCCGGTGAATTCGGCTGCGCCCGGCCACATCGGGTCGGGCAGCCGCGGATCCCAGTGGTGGCCGTTGGCGACCAGTGCCGCGTCGTACGGCACGCTCTCGCCGGTCGAGAGCGTGACCTCGAAGGTGCTGTCAGGCTGTGGCGCGATGTGTGTGTGTGACCCCGCCCCGCCGAGACCGACCGCGACGAGGGCGAATTCGCCGCAGTCCTGGACGAGCTGACGCCCGACTCGTGCCCGGCCGCGCCGTCGCTGCACCGCTACGACGAACTGCTGCAATCACAGCAGTTCCGACCCTGACCCGGAGACGTCACAGTTCGGCGCCAGATTGTTCGCCCGAAATTGGCCAACCGATGCTCCGGCCGGACGAACCGGTACATCTACCGGTCAGCGTCCGCGATGTCGATCATGATCGAGATCAACCCCGCCAGCATGATTACCCCCTTCCCCCGCGAAGATACCGCGCACGGGCGGAGCCACCTTGCGTGGTTGCCATAAGGTCGCTACCAGAGCGGCAGGCGTCGAGCGACACGAGTCCATATCGAGCGTCCAGCTTTCCGGGCGGATATTCTTTACCCGCATGAGCACGCCCGAAACTGCGCTATCGGCCACACAGGCCGGTCGCCGCCGCCTGTCCTATCCGATGTTCGCGCTGGCCGTGATCGTCTATCTGGCGATCATCCAGCTCGGTGGCCTGCTGATGACCGAGCTGACCGGCGAGGACGACTTCTTGTCCACGCGTGCGGTGTTCTACGGCATGATCATCCCGCTCGGCGTCGCCCTGGCGTTCACCTACGGGCTCATCGCCTATCTCGGCTGGACGCGACCGGTTCTGCACGACGATCGGCCGACCCGGCCGTGGGTGCGGGTCGTGCCGATCGTGTTCCTCGTCGCGATCGTCTTCGGCATCAACTACAGCGCCCTGTCCGACAAAGGCCTGCTGTACACACTGGTGCTGCTGATCGCCACCCAGTTCGTCGGCTGGGGCGAGGAGGGCATGTTCCGCGGAATCGGCGTGGTGGTCCTGCGTGATCACGGGCTGAGCGAGGGCAAGGTCGCGCTGTGGTCGAGCATCGTGTTCGGGGCGGTGCATCTGACCAACGGCATCACCCACGGCGCGAACGCGATCGGGCAGGCGATCATGGTCAGCCTGGCCGGCTACTTCTTCTACCTGACGCGGCGGGTCACCCGCGGCAACACCGTCAACTCGGTGCTGCACGGCCTGTTCGACTTCACCCTGCTGACCGGCACGTCGATTCTGATCGATCAGACCTTCTATCTCGGTGCTCTGCTGCCGATCCTGCTCTACCCGGCGCTCGCGATCGTGCTGCTGGTGAAGCGCCACAGTATCGAGCCCGCTCCGGCGCACGCCGCCTGAGCCACCGACCGATCACGGAGACGCACGTGGGAACACATCAGCGAGAGACCGAAAGGGTCTTCTCGGAACAGTATTTCGACCCGGGTGACCGCTGGGTGCCGGTGGATCGCCGCTGGCTCGGCATGGACAAGCGGACCATCCTGCCCGCCCTGGTCGTGCTCGTGCTAGCCCTTCTGCAGGGGGTGCTGCTGCCGCAGATCGACGCCGCGATCCCGGAGAGGGACGTGACCGCCGTCGGCGATGTGATCGCGGTGCAGGGTCAGGTGGGCTTCACCGCCGCCGGTGGCTGGTCGCTGGTCGCCGGGGAACGTCGAAGCGACGAGCCCAGCGGGCAGGGCTACCCGCCGCAAGCGGTGCTCACCCGTGGCGGGACCCAATTCGTGGTCCGCACCGGCAATTTCGACGGCGACGCCACCGCCCTGCTCGATCAGATCCAGCGCACCGACGAACTTCTCGGCGGGGCGCTGAACGCGACCGGTGACCCGGTCGCCATCACCACCCGCGCCGGTCTGACCGGAATCATCACCCGCTACGCGGCCGCAGGCGTAGATGGTGTGCTCGCCGCGTTCGTTTTCAACGGAACCGGAATCGAGGTCGTGGCCGTCGGCCCGACGCAACCGGGCCAGGACATCCTCGGCGAGGTCGCCGAGATGATCGCCAGTATCGAACCGATCGGAGCAGTGCGGTGACCGGCAGCAGCGACCTGACCCAGACCAGGTTCCTGGCCATCGAGAACTCCGGCTGGGGCCGCGATTTCACCTTCTACCAGCCACGCAATCTCGCGTTCTGGGTGTATCTGCTGATCACCGGTTCCGGAGCGATGCTGTTCGTCTCACGCATCGCCACCAGCTATCCCGCCTACGGGCGCGCGATCGCCGTCACTGCCGTGGTGTTCACCGTCTACGGCGCGTTGTTCTGGTGGTTCGTCGCCCACATCGACCGCTACGCCCGCCAACCCACGAAACTGCTCGTCGCCGCCTTCTGCTGGGGCGGGTTCGCCGCCACCTGGTCGATGGCCTCCTACGCCAACACCGCCCTGATCGCCATCTACGGCAAGGTCTTCGGCCACGCCTTCGCCCAGGACTGGGGTCCGGGCCTGAGCGCACCGTTCACCGAGGAAACCGCCAAGGGCTTCGGTCTGCTGCTGATCATCGCCCTCGCGCCACGGCTGATCCGTACGGCGTTCGACGGCTTCATCGTCGGCGCGTTCCTCGGCCTGGGCTTCGAGATCATCGAGGACATCGCCTACGGCATGAACGCCGGCGCCTCGCAGTTCGGCGCCAACCAGGTCGGCGCATCGATGAGCACCGTCGTACTGCGCGTGATCACCGGCGCCACCGGCCACCTGCTCTACACCGCGATCTTCTGCGCCGGACTGGTGTATCTGCTGGGCCGCCCCGCCGAACCCCGCAAGATCGCGCGCGGCATCGGCCTGATCGCGATCGCGATGCTGCTGCACGGATTCTGGGACTCGATGGGCAACCTCGCCGGCGACAGCGCCCTGGGCAGCATCGCGATCATCGCCGGCACCATGATCATCGCCCTGTCGATCGCCGCAGGCGTCTTCGCGACCACGGTGCCCCGCGAACGAGAGTTTCTCGCCCGGATCCTGGCGCCCGAGGTCGACAACGGGACACTCACCGAAACCGAGGCGGCCGCAGCGTGCGCGGATGCCAAGGGCCGCAGGACATTCCGCAAGGCGGGAGCGGACAGGGCCGGACGCGCCCGCAACGAACAACTGCTCGACGCGATCTACGACCTGGCTGACGCGCTGGCCACCGACCGCGGCGGGGAAACACCACGGGTGGAATTCGCACGCTCGGAGATCACCCGTATCCGCGACGGGCGCCCGGCCACCCAGGCACAGCTGCCAGTCCGGATCTGAACACCTTTCGAGCAGCCTTCGAACACCACTGAAGCCGAGTTCGGAAACCCGTTCGGAAACAGGACTGAGCGAACTTGCCATGACCGCTCAGGACGACCGAATCGAAACCAGTCCGTACCAGCGGACCCGCACCGTCAGATCGGATATGAATCCGCGATGACCAGGCGTTTCCAGTTGCCCATGTTTTGTGTGTCCTGCCGAGGGCGCGAACCCGCGACGTGACCGCACCGTCATCATGGGCTCCCACATCGATGCCTGAACATCGAGGTCACTCCACAGCGGCATCGAGAGCAGCAGCCAGGTCGCGGGACCCGCTCACCGTGATCTTCTCGCCGTTGAGGAAGAAGCTGGGTGTGCCCGCGACTCCCAGTGCGAGGCCTTCGTCGAAGTCCGAATTCACGCGCGCCGCGGTGCGCGGGTCGTTATAGGCGATGTCGAAAGCGGCCATGTCCAAGCCGATTTCAGCGGCCAGGTTCCGGAACACCGTGTCCTGGGCGACGCGCTTCTCACCCCACTCCGCTTGGGTTTCGAACAGTCGCTGATACATCTTTTCGAAGTGCCCTTGCTGCGCGGCCGCCTCGGCGGCACGGGCGGCCCGGCCGGAGTTGAGGTGCGACGGGATCGGGAAGTAGCGCACCACGAAGCTGACGCGATCTCCGTACTCGGCGCGCAGGCGCTCCATGGCCGGGAACATCGCTCCGCATGCCTCGCATTCGAAGTCCAGGAACTCCACCAGGGTCACCCTGGCACCTGGAGGGTCCGACAGCCGGTGGCTGTCCGGACGCACCACCGCGGCCGGTTCACCGGTCGATCCGGCCTCGCGTGCCGGAGCGCCCTGGGCACGGTCGTCGCTGCGTGCCGCTGCCAGCACAATCGCGCCGACGACGAGGACGAGTACCGCGGCCAGCGTGGTCAGTATGCGGGTGCGGCGCGGCACCGGGCGGGCGTTCACCGCGCCCGACTACGGACAAATGAGACAAACAGGATGATCTCGACCATGGTCGCCATGTTAGCGCCCGCCGGTCCCAACAATCCAAATTCCCCTGAATACAGAATCTTATGTACTGATTGAGCCGACGGGCGTATCGCCGTCGCGCTGGGCGGCCTGGTGGGTCCGCGCCCGCGAACGCGACTGGAACCAGGCTGCGCTCTTGACCTTGTACCTGGGTACAGGGTCGAGAATGGCGGTATGCGAACCGGTGAGCTGGCCGCGCAGGCGGGAGTCAACGCGCAGACCCTGCGCTACTACGAGCGACGCGGTCTGCTGGCCCGCCCGCCTCGGTCCGCTTCGGGCTATCGCAGCTATCCCGACGAGGCGGTCGTGACGGTGCGGTTCGTCAAGCGCGCCCAAGACCTGGGCTTCGCGCTGGGCGAGATCGAGGAATTGCTCCAATTGGCCGACGGCGGCCCGGCGGACTGCGACGCGGCGCGCGCACTGGCGCAGGACCGGGTCACCCAGCTCGGGCAACGGATCGCCGACCTGCAACGCATGCAACGGTCGCTGGCGGAGCTGATCACGACCTGTGAGCTGCCGCCCGCGCAACGCCGCTGCCGGATCCTGACATCACTCCACGAGGGAGAACATCCATGAGGCTGGAGATCCTCCAGGTCCCCGACTGCCCGAATGTGGCAGTGCTCGAAGATCGAATCCGTCGAGCCGTCGCTGGTCGACCGGTTGACATCGAGATCGTGCATCGCATCGTCGACGACGCCGAACAGGCCGTATCCGCTGGGATGACCGGCTCCCCCACCCTGCTCGTCGACGGCCGCGACCCCTTCGCGACAGCCGCATCGGTGCCGAGCCTGTCGTGTCGGCTCTACCCCTCGCCGACCGGTCTCGACGGCGCCCCTACGGTCTCGGCGCTGAGGGCGGCACTGGAGGCGGCTGAGTACAGCGAGTCGAACGACGGTGCGGACACCGCGTCATGTTGCGCTCCTGGATCCGGGGCAGAGACCGCGGCGGACGAGCTGAGTTCCCAGCGTGCGGATGCCCGACCCGCTGATCCTGCCGAGCGTGCGCTACACCAGGCGATCCTGAGGGGATTCGCGGAGCGCGGATTCCCACCCAGCCGCGCCGAACTGTCCGAAGTGGTTGCAGGACAGAACATTTCTCTCGCTGAGGCGATGGAGCGGCTGCACGAGTCCGATGTCGTTCGTCTCGACGGCGGGGGCGAGGTCGCGTCGGCCTATCCGTTTTCGGGAACACCGACCTCGCACCGTGTCCAAATCCTGGGCGGGCCGGCCGTTTACGCCATGTGCGCTGTCGATGCCCTCGGTCTGGCGGCCATGCTCGACACCGACGTCGAGGTCAGCTCCACCGACCCGGTCACCCACACCCCGATCACCGTCACCGTCCACGGCCAACACCTGACCGCCGAGCCCGCGACCGCCGTGGTGTTCGTCGGAGGCCGGGCGACGCAGGGACCCACAGCGGAATCCTGCTGCAACTACCTGAACTTCTTCACCGACCGACCCGCCGCCGAGGCGTGGGCCGCTGACCACCCCGAGGTCCCGGGCCTGGTCCTTGACCTGTCCCAGGCGCATACTCTCGGAAACCAGATCTTCGCGAATCTCCTCCGAGACGTGGATTGACGATGACCCGGGTCGCGAACGCGTAAACCGCCTGCCTCCCAACACGGTTCGTGAAAACCGGCGCCGCGAGCACCGTGCCTGCACTGCTGTGGGTGACCGCATCGGATGCACGGCCACCCACAGTGGTCAGCGGGTCAGGAGACCTTTCGGCGATAGGTGGCCGTGGCGACGAAGTACGCGACGACGAGGATGCCGACACACCAGCCGAGGGCGATCCAGATGTCGCTGCCGACCGGCTCCTGGGTGAACAGGTCCCGGATCGCGTTGACGATGGAGGTCGCCGGTTGGTGTTCGGCGAAGGCGCGCACCGGACCGGGCATGCTGTCGGTGGGCACGAACGCCGAGCTGATGAACGGCAGGAAGATCAGCGGGTAGGAGAACGCGCTGGCACCGTCCACCGACTTCGCGGTGAGGCCGGGGATGACGGCCAGCCAGGTCAGCGCCAGGGTGATCAGTCCCAGGATGCCGGCGATCGCGAGCCACGACAGCACACTCGCCCCTGTCCGGAATCCCATGAGCACGGCGACGAGGACTACCACCACCACCGAGATCAGATTGGCGACCATCGAGGTCAGCACGTGCGCCCACAGAATGGCCGACCGTGCGATCGGCATGGACTGGAATCGCTCGACGATTCCGTTCTTCATATCCAGGAAAAGCCGAAAGGCGGTGTAGGAGATGCCCGAGGCGATCGTGATGAGCAGGATGCCGGGTAGCAGGTAGTTCACATACGACTCCGACCCCGTGTTGATCGCGCCGCCGAAGACGTAGACGAACAGCAGCATCATGGCGATCGGTGTGATCGCGGTCGTGATGATGGTGTCCGGGCTGCGCGCGATGTGGCGCAAGGATCGTCCCAGCAGGTAGCCGGTGTCACCGAGGAATCGGGTATTCATCGTTGTTCCTTGCTCATCGACGCCGACGAGGCGGCTTCGTCGTCACCGACGATGGCGAAGAAGATGTCCTCGAGTGTCGGCTGTTTCTCGACGTATTCGACCTTCGCAGGCGGGAGCAGTTGTTTCAGTTCGGCGAGGGTGCCGTCGACGATGATTCGCCCCTTGTGCAGGATCGCGATCCGGTCGGCGAGTTGTTCGGCCTCGTCCAGATACTGGGTGGTGAGCAGCACTGTGGTGCCGTTGTCGGCCAGCCCCTTGACGGTCTTCCAGACCTCGATGCGTGACTGCGGATCGAGTCCGGTCGTCGGCTCATCGAGGAAGATGACCGGCGGGTTCCCGATGAGGCTCATCGCGATGTCGAGGCGTCGGCGCATGCCGCCGGAATAGGTCGATACCTTGCGCGCCGCGGCCTCGGTGAGCGAGAAACGCTCGAGCAGTTCGTCGGCGACAGCGCCGGGGTTCTCGAGCCGCCGGAGGTTGGCGACCAGCACGAGATTCTCACGTCCACTGAGGATTTCGTCGACAGCGGCGAACTGTCCGGTGAGGCTGATGGCCTCGCGCACTTTCGCCGGCTGGGTGGCGAGATCGAAGCCGTGGACGCTGGCAGCTCCGGCATCCGACTTCAGCAGGGTGGACAGGATTCTCACGACGGTCGTCTTACCTGCCCCGTTCGAGCCGAGCAATGCGAAGATGCTGCCCCGCGCCACGTCGAAGTCCACGCCGCGCAACACATGCAGGTCTTTGAAGGACTTCTCCAGCCCCCGCACACGAATCGCCGGCACAAGGGTCTGTTGCGTTGTCATCAGCGCGGCCCCTCTTCCTTCTCTGCACGCTCGACGGCGGCGGTCAGCCGTTGCCGCTCCGCGTTGATCCACTGGCCGTCGGCGTAGTTCGCCAGGAATGCCTCCGCGAACTCCACCGGATCGTCACCGACGATCGCCCGAACCGGAACCGCTTCCGCCACGTTCTGCTCGAAGAGATCGACGAGGTCTTCCACCATTTCCATCAGGATGTCCGGGTTGGTGATCGCCCCGCGATACATCAGGTAGCGGTCCAACGCTTCGACCGTCACGCGGTAGCTCTCGGGAAGTTGCTTGACCCGCGCCTTGTACTGCCGGTAACGCTTCTTGTCCTCGAAGGGCCCGGTGACCCGCTCGATCCAGCTCTTGCCCATGGCTACTCGTCTCCTTCGCGAAGCTGTTCCAGTCGTCCTGCGAGGAAGCTCCAGGTCCTCCAGAACTCGTCGAGGTAGTCCCGGCCCGCGGCGTTGAGGGTGTACACCTTGCGCGGCGGCCCCTTCTCCGACGGAACCTTCTCCACGTCGACAAGGTCGCGCTTCTCGATCCTGACGAGCAGCGCGTACACGGTTCCCTCGGCGATGTCGGAGAAGCCGTGCTCACGCAGCCACGCGGTGATTTCGTAGCCGTATGCGGGCCGCCCGGCCAGGATCGCCAGGACCATGCCTTCGAGCGTGCCCTTGAGCATTTCCGTTATCTGCTTGCCCACCGACGCACCTCCTTCATCTACTAAGCGACACTTAGTACTGGTAGATAGTAACGCTGACTACCGGTACATAGCAATACTTACTAGCCAGGCGTGGGGTCGGCACCGCGATGTCTTTACGGCCCTCAGCGACTACTTCCGGCCACGCAGGCGAGCACGCGCGCCTGCGATGATCGTGATGATCATGACGGTCATGACCTGCAGCGCGGTGAGCGGAGGTGCAGAGGGTGGCTGAACACGTGCGGTGAACTCGACGGAGGGTGGCGGCAGCGGCAGCGGCGGCGGGATCGCTGCGGGGATCGATGGGATCACCTCGGGCAGTGGCACTGGGACAGGCACGGCGGCCGGTGCCACCGGTGTCGGTGGAATGGTCAGGGGGATACCGGGCTCCGGCAGACCCGGGACCGGTAGCAACAGCATGCAGGTCAGCAAGGCGCTGCCGGTCGCCGCGCTGCCGACGGCCACGCTGCCCGCACCGGCCGAGCCCGAGCCGACGCTTCCGCTGGAACCGAGGCCGACCAGGCTCGAGCCCATGCCGCTACCGGTGACGATGCCAGACCCCAGCGCGGCGCTGCCGACTGCCGCGCTGCCGACACAGGCGGGAAGCACATGGTCGGGGTTGAGGAGCAGCAGGCCGCCGAGCGTGTCCGGGCCTGCGACCGGAGTCGTCAGCGCCGTACCGGGCCCGGAATCGGCGGCCCCGGGATCCACGGCGGTTGGATCGATCGTCGCGCGGGCGGCATCGATGCCGCTGGGAGTGCTCGGTCCGAGGCCGAGAGCTTGCCCGGCCGCCGGGTTCGGAACCATCCCCGCCGAGCTTCCGGTCGGCGCCGACGACCAGCCCGGTTCACTCGCGGCGCTGCTGCCGGTGCCGAGCCCCAGCTCCAGCCCGCCGGTTTGTCCGTCGCCCGCGGCGGCCTCGGTGCCCGGAGCCGCACTGCCGCTGATGATCTGGTCGATCGCCGGTATTCCCGGGTCAGCCGCAGCGAGCGGTGCGTGGACGGCCAGCCCTGCCGCAGCCATCGATGCCGCCGCGAATCCTCGTACTGCTCTTCGTTTTCCGCGCACTACGCCTCCGAAAGCCAAGTACTGATTGCTGTTCGACCCGGTCAACGAGGAATATCGCCGCTGGACGACGTTTCCGCGGCAAGGTGCTGGAAGCGCGCGAGCGCGAGTTCGTAGGCGTCCTTGGCGACGTGGTTACCGCCGGCGAACGGCCGATCCAGTTGATAGACAGCCACAATGACCGCACCGATCACCAGACCGAACAACCCGGTCATGAGGATGCTGCGCTTGGTGACCACAACACCGGAGAAGACGGTGCCGAACAACAGCATGGCAGTGGCGAACCACAAGGCGATGTAGAGAAACCAGGGCAACCGATAACCGGCGTCCAGGCCACGGTCGAAGCGGGCATCGGTGATCGCCGCAACGGCAGTGGCGGTCTCCTCCTGGGCCGCCTTCGCGTCCGCGGTGGCGGCAGGCACGGAATTCACCGCCTCCCGCAGATCATCGAGCGTCGCCTGCGTGGACGAGCTCAGTCGGCGCTGTTCGTCCATGACCTGCCACTCCTCGTCGATCACCTGTCGGGTGTAGGCGGTCACCAGGGTTTGGATCTTCTCCCGATCCGGCTCGGGCATGCTGTTCGCGGACTCGTACACGCCCACCAGGGCTTTGCCCTCGGACACCGTGTGCGCGTGCGAGGTGTCGTACTGCTGCCACAGGATCACCACCACGAACGCCACGATGGCGGCGAAGAACATGTTGACCATGTCCAGCATCATCGAACCAGCACCGGAATCGTCGTCGTGCCGCCATGATTCGGGCCGCACTCGATCCCCCAGCACGAAGATCCCCACCGCGACGCCCACGAAAAGCGCCAATACCGCCAGCTGCAACAGAATTCCTAGCATTCCGCGACTCCGTTCCTGCCCGGGGTGGAAGCGATCACACGGTATTCGCGGCCGCCGCGCGGATGGATTGCGATCCGAATCCCTTCCACCCCAACGATTTACGACCGACCGGTCGCTTTCGTGGCGCTGCCGCCGTGAACCCGGCCGACGCGCGATCGTTCGAAGACGGCGATCTCGAGCCCGGTGAGGAGCTGCTGCGGCTCCCGACGGCCCGTGTACGACGTCGGCTCTGGAATGCTCAGTCGTGGGTTTTGGAGGAGTACCCGTGCGCGCGCATCAGGCCCTGCGCATCCACCGAAGCCACCAATTCGCCTGCGGACGTGAATATCTGAATCCGCGCGTACATGCGCCCCGCACCCGCGAAAGGACTCTCGCAGCGCAACAGCAGCCAGTCGTGCACGGTGAACGGACGATGAAAGGTGACAGTCTGGGCGAGCATGGCCGACTGCCCCCGGCCACCGCGCCGCGCGATCTCGGCCTGCGGATACGGGCGCGAGGCGACCGGGCCCAGGAAACCCTCACTGCCATGGGCCAATAGCGCCCGCGAGAACACAGCCAGATCGGGAGCCTTGTCACAGCGCATCCACACATCCAGGGACGGCGGACCCGCGAGATCGAGCGCCAGCGCGTCCGCGCCACCGGGCGTCCGGACCTCCCACGGCAGCAGGGCACACGGCAGGTCGGCACACTCCTCCGGACCAGGCACCTCGGGCGGCAGTACGGCATCGTGTGCGAGGAAGTCCGGCTCGTCGACACTGAGCATGGCCAGCACCCGGGCGTGCTCGCGCCCGTCCTGCCGGAACGACACCTGCACGGTGGCCAGCGCCCGCCCCGACTGGACGACCTCGACATCCACGTCGACCGCACGATCGGCGTGCCCACCGCGCGGGAACACACCGTGCAGCGACTGCACCGCCATCTGCGGCACCGTGCGCTCGGCCGCGACCACCGCCTGCGCCAGCGTCTGACTGCCCAACGTCGTCGGCAGCGTCGAAGTCACGTTCCTCGCCCGAAATCGTCCGGGCGCGATCTCGGCGAGATCGAGCACTTCGAGCAGGTCGGCCAGGTCGACGACCGGCCAATTATCGGTTCCACCAGCCACTGCGGAATGCTCGCACACACCTCGACCTCCAGGGAAGCCACGATGAGCGGTGAGTGGGACACTTACTCTGGACGACCCCGCCGCACAGTGGTCACGTCAACGGGGACCGGCCACTGGCGATTCGAGTAGGAAACTACTCGTGTGAGGCTGTCGAACAAGAGGTCTCATTGATGTCGAGCTCATTGTTGTGTCGAGATCGATTGCGTTCTCAAAGGACGTACAGGCTATGTGGACATCAAAGTCGACCGTCGGCCGCGGCCGTCGAGCGAACCGGCCCGACGTCGCATGCGTCGGGTATCCCCGACTCGTGCCGATCGTGGCGCGACGATGATCGCACCCGCGGATCCGGTCCCTTCCGATGCGGGACGAGCGTCCGCCCAACTCTCCTTGTTGGGCGGATTCGAACTCCGTATCGACGGCGTGGAGGCCGCGCTGCCGATGCACGCCCGCCGGGTCATCGCCTATCTGGCGCTGCGCAAGTCGAGCGACAGGGAATGCACTCGGCAGGTTCTCGCCGAACGCCTGTGGGAGGACTCTCCCCCGGTCCGATCGCTGGCCAGTCTGCGCACCGCGCTGTGGCGAATACGCCGCGTCGACCCCCATCTACTGACCGGCGACACCGAGCGCGTGGCCTTGGCCGACCATGTCGAGGTCGACGTCCATTGTTTCCGCCGGTACGCCGAAGGGCTGCTCTCCGGCATCACCACCTGCGTACCGCCGGACGTGCGGCTGCTGTGTGGCGCGGCCGAGCTGCTACCCGGTTGGGACGAAGACTGGCTGATGTTGTTCCGCGAACAGGTCCGCATGCTGCGGCTGCATACCCTCGAGGCAGTGGCCCGCCGGTTGTGTGAGCAGGGGCGCCATCCGCAGGCCATCGACCTGATCCTGTGGGTGGTCGCGGAGGAACCGCTGCGCGAATCGGCCAGGGCGGTACTCATCGATGCCCACTTGGGCGCCGGAAACGCCGCCGAAGCGCACCGGCAGTTCCACTTGTTCGCCACCGGTCTGTGGCACGAACTCGCGCTGCGCCCCTCGCCCGAACTCGGTCGGCGCCTCGGTCTACCGGCCGCCGCCGCTACGGGGCATTGACGCTCGCGATCATGCCCGGGCAGCATCGTCGAACGGCCGGGTCCTTCGATCGCAAGGAATCACTATGTCGGCCGATTTCACCGATGCACCACCTCCGACGACGGTCGCGGGCCTACGCGCCGTAGCGATGCACATCCAGGAGCTGCGCGCGGTCGTCACACTCGATGCGACGACCGCTACCGCCTCTGCGGAAGCGCAGATGACCTATGAGATCGGCCCGCAGTCCGGGTCACCGATCTTCGATCTGCGCCAGTCCGTGCAGTCCTGCCGACTCGACGGCGTCGCACTGCCACCGTCGACGATCGCCGCGCGCGATGTCGGCGCCGGGCCGCACAGTACGGTCCGGGTCCTCGACGTCGCGCAGAAGGCCGGATCGGTGCACCGATTGACCATGGCCTACCAGCTCGCGACGCCGACCGCTGATCTCGGAGGCGCCTATCCACCGGTGCTGCAGCTGTCGAACGGACGGGTGCGATGGTCGCTCGGTATGTCCGATCTGTTCGCCGGTCGGTATCTGGAAGCCTGGTTTCCTTCGAATCTTCCCTTCGACCGGTTTCCCTTCGCACTCGAATTGCGGATCATCGGCGACTCGGTCGCGCACTCCCTGATCACCAACGGCGATGCGACCGTCGTCGGGGTCAACTCGTGGGCCGTGCGTTTTCCCGCGTGGTTCACCACCATGTCCCCGCTGATCGAACTGCGACCCTCGGATGCGGTGACCGTCAGATCCACGACCACCGTCCTGCCTGTCTCGCGGCGAGCGGTGATCGTCGAAACCTGGAAGCCGTTGAGGGGCAGCGAAAACCTGGCTGCGCTCAACACCCGAATCGCCGAACTGCTGGCCGAGAACGAACGTACCTACGGCGAATTCCTCGGCACCAGGTTCGTCTGCTTCTTCCATGGCGCCTCCGGTGGGATGGAGTACGCCAACGCGGCCACCACCGCCGCGGGTGCGCTCGGCCACGAGGTGTTCCACTCCTGGTTCGCCCGGGGAGTCACCCCGGCCGCGCAGACCGACGGGTGGTGGGACGAGGCGTACACCAGTTTCCGCGATGACGGCGACACCCGGACCGAGCGATTCGACTACACCGAACCACCGGTCGAGTTGTGCTCACGCGCACCGTTCCAGCGCACGACGCCGTCGTCGGCCTATGACCGGGGTAGCCGGTTGTTCCGGGGCATCGCCGAGCGGATCGGCGCCGACCGACTACGCACCCTGATGGCGGAGCTGTACCGCGCGCACCGTGCGACGCCGGTCTCGACTGCGGTGTTGGAGTCGTGGCTGGTCTGTGGTTCCGGTGCGACGGATCTCGTCGACGCGTTTCACCGATTCGTCTACGGCTTCGGTGAACAGACGCCCGACGCGCGCGTCACGTTGGTGGCCGATCCCGCCCCGTGGATCCGCCACGCCGCCGATCAGGCGGTAGCCCACTTGTCACCGAAATTCGGTCAGGACAACTGGTTTCATGCCAGGGTTCGCAATTCGGCGACCGCGGGAGCCTGCCGTCACTTCGTCGTCACCTTCACCGTCCGGACGACCACGGCAACACCGGCCACGTATCCGGGCGACTTCTTCCCCGCGCTGACCGCGACGGTCGGATTCGATCTGGCACCGGGTCGCCGGCGCACCGTCTCGGCACGCTGGCCCAGCGGTGCGGTACCCGCGCGCGGAACGAAGGTGACCGTGTTGGTCTCGGTCCATGCGCGGCGCTCGCATCCGGCCACGGGCACCCACACCTGGGAGCAGGCGTCGACGGCGCGGCGCCACATGACTATCGACTGATCGGCGGGCGGGCGGGCGGCGTCGCCACCATCCCCACCCTGCCGAACAATTCGGGCGAGGGCCAGATGCCGAGTTGACTCCACAGCAGCTCGGCGAAGATACCGAGCTGCCGCCGCGCCTCGACCACATTGCTCTCGCACAGATGGGCCTCGATCAGTGCGGTCTGGGCCGATTCGCGCAGCGGCTCCTCGGCGACGACGGCGAGCATGACATCGATCGCCTCCAGATAGCGCCCCTGCCGGGACAATCGGCGCGCGTCCACCTCGAGTGCGTGTAACCGCAACTGCCGCAATTGTTCCCGAGCGAGCAGAAGCCAGGTCTCGTCCCATCCCGGGAGCAGGTCGTTGGTGCGAGCCAGCAGGCGCGCCCGCTCGCGCGGACAGTCACGCTGCTCGGTCAGCATCTGCTCGGCGTTCCGGCGGAACTCGTGCACGTCGACCACAACCCGGTCGGCCAGCCGCAACCGCCCGCCCTCCCCCTGCACCAGCGCCGGGCCGGCCTGACGGATTCGCCACAGCGCCGTCCTGAGACTGGACCGCGAACGTTCCACGCTCGAGTCGGGCCATAGTCGTTCGGCGAGCACGCCCCGGTCGCAGTCCGGTTCGGCGATCTTGTCCAGCGACAGATAGGCCAGAACACGGCGGGAATGCTGCGGGAGCGCGACATGCTTCGCGTCGACTCGCAGCGCGAATCCGCCGAGCAGGGAGATAGCGAGTTTCTGGTCGCTCGCGTCAGAAGCGCACGCGGACACCGGCATCGGAGTTCCCCTCTCACGGGCCCGGGTGTGGCCCAGTGCGGCAAGCCTGCGCCGGCGACGCTGCGGATTCGTCAACACGGCGTCAACACCGTCCACAGAGCGTTGACGCAACCGGGTAGGCCGATAGGCGACCGTCGGCCGATGACTGGCAACAAGAGCGGCGTGATCGTGGTGCGGGTATGGCGCGACACCGGTCGTTTGATCATTCGAGTACTGGCCGGAACCGATGACGCGAACTCGAGCCGCGAATGGGTTTTCGCCGACGTCGAGGCCACCCTGGCGTGCATCGGGGACCTACTGAACACCCTTCGCGAAGAAAAGGATTCGGACGACACGAAGTGTTGACGCTCGGTCATATCACCGACCCGCACAGTATGCCGAAACAGCCGTCGTTTGCGGAGGTGAACACAATGCGAGTCGACTCCTACATCGAGTCTCGCGGCGATTCCGAGGACTACGTTTCGCCCTTCGCGGGAATGTCCCCGCTGGGTGAGGCGACGGATCAGGCGACCGAACAGGCCGACCCGGAGTTCGACGAATCTCCGTTCGAGAGTTTCTCTTTCACCGAATCCCCGTTCGGCGAGCACACCTACTCCGAGGCCGATGAACAATCGCAACTGGCCACCGAGTTCCTCGAGACCATGCACGACGAGGAGTTCACCGAGGCGCTCGAACAGCTCCTCAACGAAGGGGCCGCGCGTGCTTTGTCCGACGCTCAGCAGTGGACGATCACCCCGTCCGAGGCCGAGTGCCGCGAGTCGCTGCAGGAGTGGATCGCCCCGCTCGTCACCGAGTGGGAACGCGCGATCGACAACTTCGCCGGCGGGCTGGAGAACGCCGATCTGCACGGGCTCGCCGAGCACGAAGTAGACGAGTTGCTCGATTCGCTCGAGACCCCGGCGGCCCTGGGCTCGGAAGCGTTCGAGAACTTCCTGGGCAAGCTGGTCCGCAAGGCCAAGAGATTCATCAAGTCGAAGATCAAGCAAGCCGTCGGATTCGTGAAGAACCCGATCAAGGGCGTCATCGGTATCGCCAAGAGTGGCCTGAAGACGATCAAGAGCGGCCTGCAGACCATCGGCAAGCACCTGATCGGCCCGCTGCTGAATCGGCTGAAGAAGATCGGGCTCTCGCTGCTCAAGGGCGTGGTCAAGAAGCTGATCAACCCACTCACCAAGATCCTGCCCGCCTCGATCCGTCCGCTGGTGCCGTTGCTCACCAAGCGGCTCGGCATCGGCGAGGCCGCCGACGAGGCCGACAATGAAGTCGACGGCGAGCTCGGTACCGCGGCTCTCATGGCGGAGGCGTTCGATCAGGAGCTGCTCGAGTTGTTCGCGGCCGAGGACGCTGACGAAGCCGAGGAAGCCGACTACGAAACGTTCGACGAGGCCGAAGAGCCCGAGCACAACGTGGTCGCCGAGCTCGACGACGCTCGCGCGCGCCTGGCCGCCCAGCTGAGCGGTTACACCAGCTCCGAGGATCCGATCGCCGAGATCGAGCAGTTCGTGCCCGCGATCCTGGCCATCCGGCCGCTGATCAAGCTCGGGCTGAAGGTCACCGGTGCGCGCACGAAGCTGGTCAACCTCATCGCGCGGCCACTCGCGAAATTGATCAGGGGGATGATCGGGCCCGAGGCCGCGCGCACCATCGCGAAGGTCGCCGGACAGGACCCCGCCACCATGCTGGCTCGGGCGGTCGTCGGCGTCGGCTTCACCGCGCTGGGTCTGGAATCGACAGACCAGCAGGAAGACACGATCGCGGGTGAGGCGCTGGCCTCTACCGTCGAAGCGACCGTTACGCGGGTACTCGACGAACTGACCGAGGAGGCGCTGAGCGATCCGCTGCAGGTGAGTGCCTCGGTCCAGCGCGCCTTCGCCGAAGCGGCCGCCGCGTATCTCCCGGACCGGCTGCTACGTGCCGATCTGCCCGAACGGGAGACCGCCGAAGAGGGTGGCTTCTGGGTGATGATGCCGCGCGCCACTCGGCCTCGCTACCGATTCCGCAAGTACACCAAGGTTTTCGCGGTGCCGATCCCCCGGCAGGTGGCGCGGGCGGTGCGCTGGAACGACGGTGGCACCCTCGAAACCTATCTGCTCGACCGTGGTGTCGGTCAGTGGCCGGTGCAGGCGGAGATCGACCTGTACGAGACGCTGCCGGGTACCCTGCCCGGTCACTTCACGAGAGACGAAACCCTGCCTGCCGCGGAGAGACCCGCCGATGACGAGTTCCAGCCGCTCACCGGCGAGGCCGCGGGGCTGCTGCTGCGTGAGCCCGCGCTCGGCCGGGCACGCAGAGTCGGCACCACACCGGGCGCCTATCGCCCGGTCCCCGGCCAGCGGTACTTCCGGGTGCGCGTGGGCAAGATGCCCGCCCGCAAGGCCCGTCGTCCCCGTCGCCTGACCATCGTGCGCTGGGATCCGACAGCCAAACGCCTGGCCGTGGTGGTCAAACTGTCCGAACGGCGTGCTCGTGGTCTGCAGGCCCGCTTGCAGCGCACCGCACCGGCCGGTCAGCGTGACCTGCCCGCGGTGCTGTCGGCCCTGCGGGAGATCTTCTTGCCGCGCTTGCAGTATCGGATCGCCAAGCGACTGCTGAAGGCCACCTCGGTCACCGACCCCGCGGTCGCGGCCACGCTGGCAGGCAACCTCGCCGCGGCGACGAGCACCGGCATCGCCAACTACCTCACCCAGCGCGGCGCGCAATTCGCCGCCGCGGTGGCCGATCCGGCCGACGGTGTCACGCTCACAGTGACCTTCACCGGCGTGCAGGCAGGCGCTGGGCAAGTTCCGGTCCCCGAAGTCGTTGCTACTCCCGGGTTGTCGTGATGGCCGACGGGTTCACCACCGAGACCGCCGCGCTCGCCTCCGAGGCCAGGCATTGGCGCCGCGCCTGCGCGGCGCTGGCCGACCTCGAGGTCGGTGCCTCTGCCGCCGCGTGGCGTGAGCTGGAGACCTACCTGGGGATCAGCGTGCGAGCCACCTTGACCGCTCACGCCAAGCGACTCACCGCGCAGGCCGACCGGACACTGTTCACCATCAAGGCCGCGTCGAGTCCCGCCGATCTGAAGACCGCCCGTGCGGAACTGCTCACGCTCCGGCGCCGCTACAGCCGCGCCGAGGCGATCGTCGATTTCTATTGCGACGCGGTGAATACCAGAACGAACCCCCGGATGGCCGCCGTCCTGCGCGGACTGGACGCGCTGGCCGTGCACAGCATGGACCAGATACTGCGGCCGTTGGGAATCGATACTCCGCCGGTACTGACCTACCTCGACAAGGGGATGGGTGCCTCCATCCTGCGGGCGGGAGCGCGGCTATGGGACGCCACGCTCTCACCCGCCGCCGCCGTCAAGATCACCCGGCACAACCTGTGGCAGCCCACATCCCTGGTCCACGAGACCGGCCACCAGGTGGCCCATTTGACCGACTGGACAAAGGAATTGGCGGCCGCGCTGCACACGGCTCTGACCCCGCACAGTCCGCTGGCCGCCGATGCCTGGCAGAGCTGGGCGTCCGAGGTCGCGGCCGATGTCTACGCGTTCTGCCTACTCGGCTTCGCTCCGGTACCCGCGCTGGCCACCGTCGTGGACGGTCCGTCGCGTGCGGTGTTCCGGATGCCGATCGGAGATCCCCATCCCATCTCGGCGCTGCGGGTGCAGTTCAACGCGGCGCTGTGCCGATCCTGGTTCGGCCCCGGCCCGTGGGACGACCTCGCGCGCCGGTGGATGGACCGACATCCCCTCGAGCACGCCGCCCCCGATGTCAGAGCTGTTGTGGGCGCGAGCATGCCGTTGCTGCCCGCCATCGCAGACGTGTGTACGCGTCTGCCGATGCGCGCGTTCAACGGCGTCCCGCTCTCGGCCTTGGCCGACCCACGCCGCGTCTCACCGAACGAGCTCAACCGGTTGGCAGATCGCGCGGGCGCCTCGCTGTACACCTCGACCTACCTGCAGCGAGTCGACCCGATGCGAATCCTGGCACTGACCGTGCTGCGCGGGCTCGAATCACCGAATCCGCCGACGGAGATGGAGAACTGGTTGCGGCGGATGGGCGGCGATCGAGCCGTCGCCGCTTGATGAGCACAGAGAGAGGAAACCGAGATGGACAACGAACCGCCCCCGGTGATGACGCGCGAAGACGTCAAGAACCTCGTCGCGGAGGTGCTGCAACAGTCAGGCCGCCTTCCCGCGGACTGCCCACCACCGCCCAAGAGTGACCTCAAAGAAGGCAACGACTTCACCCTCGCCGCCTTCAGCATGCTGCAGTACAACCTGGGGTCGAGGAATCTCTCGTCCAACGGGCCGCTGACACAGACGTTGTCGGTCCGTGTCAACACCGACGACGAACTCGTATTCGACAAGGAGCTGCCCGACTACGCCGTTCAGGCCGTCGTCGTGCACAGCAACAAACTGCCTCCGCAAGTAGAGACCGTGCTCGGCGGGCAGATCCCCTGTCCGATCCCGCTGCGCGACCCCGCCTTCGCGGTCGCGGTGCAACTGCGGGACTGCCACAAGAAGATCCGTGACATCGCGTTCGTCACGCACGACCCCAAGCCATTGCCTTCGTGTGGAGACCCCTGCTGCCACGGTGGGCATTACCGCTCCCAGCCCGATACAGCATCCGAATAAGGAAGAGGCAGCGCCATGTTTCGCACCCTGGCCACACTGGTCGCCGCGCCGAACGATCCGTTCACGCCGGCGGACGCGGTTTTCACCTTTCATCCAGAGCAGTTGAGCCGATGGCTGGACGAAATCTGGGCATCGGGCGGCGTGTCCACCTTGGCGCCGATCTTCACCGACAATCCCGTCCCGCTCGGCGACCCGGCCGCCATCAGGATGACGGCGATTCCGAGCAACCTGATCCTCCAGTCCTTCCAATCCGGCGTCGCCCGTCCGGCTCCCCCGACAACCTTCCCGCTCCCTTTCGGCTACAACCCGCCTGCGGTCGGCCTGGGCGGAAAGTTGCTGTGGGACCACATGTTCTATGCGTACCTGCTCGAAAGCACCGGCATCTTCGAGATCTTCGCGGAGGTCGTACGGCGGTACGTCGTCGGCGAATCGCTGCCCGCGCCCTCGGTGGAGACGATGGCCTGGGTCCGTGCGACCGAAGAGCTGTTCTTTCGTGACCCGCCGTTGTTCCGGGTCGGCGGCCTCACCAGTCAGCTGCGCCCCGACGCCCGCGTCAACCGGCGCAATGCCTACTGGCGCATGTTCGGGCTCGATCTGCCACACCCGACGCCAGGTGTGGCTGGTCAACCGTGGAAGCGAGATGCGGTCGCCACCAGCAACACTCGGTTCATAGAGATGTGGAACGAGCTGCTGCGGCAGGTGTGGCTGGGCATCGAGAACGACCGCAACACCTCCGGCTCGAATCCGACCGACTCGAGCTACGTCGCCTACCTCTGCCAGACCATCGGTGAGATGCTGCGGCTGCGGCGGCTCGGCGGAATGCTCTCGCGGGAAGAGTTCAGCAACGTCTGCATGCTGAGCTGGTTCCACCTCACCGTCGAGCACGAGAGCGCGGTGGTGCGCGACCTCAGCGCCAATGCGGGTCTCGCCGGTGGCAATCCGGCCGATCGATTGGCGACGGTCGGCGCTCGCGTCGGCGTGGCGCCGTCCCGGCAGGCCCGTGAACTGTTCGAACTCGGAACGGTGGTCTCACCACTGCTGTGGTCGATCGAGCTGCGGATGTTCGACGCACCGCAGCAAGCGGAGCTGTTGTACCGCTCCAGGGACATTGTCGACCCCCGTCCCGCGCAGACGATGAACCGGATCATCGACCTGTGGCAGTCGGCGACCGGTGAGCGGGTCAAAGACCTGGCTGTCACGGTCCGCAAACCGGCGGCG
The DNA here is from genome assembly GCF_042719755.1 of Nocardia sp. NPDC058519. Classification (NCBI taxonomy): domain Bacteria; kingdom Bacillati; phylum Actinomycetota; class Actinomycetes; order Mycobacteriales; family Nocardiaceae; genus Nocardia; species Nocardia sp. NPDC058519. The sequence goes on from NZ_JBHXNK010000006.1 coordinate 84,454, forward strand.
CAGGTTCGGTCCGCGCAGCCATCCAAGTTGCTGCCGACGAGCGTCCTCTCCGCCGGGAACGCACCCGCGGCACCGTCGACGAACGGGCATCATCCCGCCGTCCGAGTCCCTCGGCCATGAGCCGCCCGTCCGCCGAGTCGCCACCAGCGCGACACCGATTGGGAGCTTGATATGACTACCGTTGCCGAATCGTCGATCTTCGCCTCGCCCGAGTCGACACCCGATACCGGCATGTGGCCCACTCGCGAAGATGTGTTCGCCGAGACCGTGGGCGACACCGAGTACGCCGCGGAAACCGGCTGGGGCCACGAGGAAGCCGATACCCCGTGGCATGAAAGCGGTGACAGCAGTGCGAGTTACGCCTCTGCGGCCGAGTACGACGAGGCGAGTGACTACGAAGACGACAACGAGGACGTGGAGTTCACCGAGACCGGCTATCACGAGGCAGACTACGAAACCGACTATGAGGACGCCGACGCCTACGAGGACCCACAGCTCACCACGGTGACACCGGGCCGACTGATCGTGCAGCGCCACCCGCTGCTGCGTTCGCACGCCGGGACCCCGCCGGACGTGTTGGTCGAATGGAACGGCATGGTCCAGCCATCGGTGGTCGATGTGGTCGTCCATCTGCACGGGTACTCCGGGCACGGCGCGGCGATGAACATCGTCAAGCACAAGAAGCCGATCAGTGGCCTGGATTTCACCGACCCGGCGAACAAGGCCGCGGTCGGCCGCACGAACCCCACCCTGCTGGTGCTGCCGCGTGGCCATCACCAGCCGAAAGGGCGGTATGTGAATCAGCAGCGCTACACCTTCCCGGCATTGCTGAAACCTGGTGCGCTGCAATCGTTGATCGATGACGCGCTCGCCCGGTTCGCCACCGCGACCGGGGCCAGGGTGCGGCGGCACCGACTGATCCTGACCGCCCACTCCGGTGGCGGGGCGGCGCTGATGGCAATTCTGGCGCACACCGATCCGGACGAGGTGCACACCTTCGACGCGCTGTACAACGACCCGACGCCGCTCATCGCGTGGGCTCGTCAGCGGATGGCCGCGGGCACCGGCGCGCTGCGTGTCCTGTACCGACCCGGCGAAGGGACCGCGCGGCACAGTGAGCGCGTCGGTGCGGCGGTCCGCGCCGCGGGTTCACCGAACTTCCGAGTCGAGCGCACCAGCGTGGCGCACAACGCGATTCCGCGTCACTTCGGCTGGCAGCTGCTGGCCGATCCCTCAGCCGATATGCGAGGCATCACCCGAGGCAAGGAGGCCGAGGAAGAGTCGTTCGCGACGCAAGAGGGCGACGGCGAGTATTGGGGCGAAACCTCCGAGGAGGAAGCCGAGTACGTCGCCGAGTCGGATGCACACGAGTGCGCCTGCAACGTGCATCGAGCCGCCGAAGAGGAAGCCCCGACCAAGCGCACCCGGCGAATCCTCGGCAAGTGCGCACCCGCACAGGACGACCGGACGCCCACAAAATCGTGGGCTGAGCAGCAGAAGAAGTTCGCCAAGCAGTGCAGTGTGAACAGTCGCAAATTCGATGCCAAGTCCCTGGCCGACTGCGCCTGCGCGGTCGGTGAACCACGCCAGGTGGCCATGGTCGCGATGGCTCGGGTCCGGGCCGCCGGCCCGCTCGCGGCCCGGCTGTTCCAGCATTTTCTCGACGCCACCGGCACCGAGGTCAATATCGACGTCCTCGATATGATCCGTCGCTCCAGTGGCGTGCGGGCCAAGATTCGCAAGTCGATCGCCCGCGGCGGCATGGCCGGGGTCACCCGGATCGAACAGAGCGAATACGGCGACAGCGACCTGCAATTCGCCTACGGCGCCATCGACTGTGTCCAGTGGCGCGTGCTGCCACCCGCGGGCGCGAACTGGCGCAAGAATCCGGCCACCAAGATCGAGATCTCGATGCTCGACTACTACGAGTTCCATCCCGAACGCACGGCTGCGAGCCAGTGCGCGCATACCGCCTGCGTCGAACTCGTCGCCCGCCGTCAAGCGAAGAACTTCTGGACCAGCGGCCGAGCGGCCGTCAGCTGGGCCGATCTCGGCGGGAAACCCGCGCCCGCACCGGCGCGACCCCCGAAACAACGACGCGATGTCGTCTACCAGAACACCTACTGACGCGATCGATGAGGAGTCTGTCATGAGCACCGTTGCCGAATCGTCGATCTTCGCTTCGCCCGAATCGTCACCCGAATCCGGGTACTGGCCCACGCGCGAAGATGTGTTCGCCGAGATATCCGAAAGCGCCGACGAAACCGGTTGGCAGAACGAAGATTCCGCGACCACGCAGGCAGATCTCGAGTACCTCGGCGAGGTAGCGGAGGGCTATCTCGGCGAGAGCTACACGGACAGTGCCGAATACGGCTATGAAAGCCCCGACGCCGAGGACGCCGATCAGGAAGCCGATTTCGAGGACGCGGATCCGGAAACCTTCGGATACGAGGTCGCCGACTACGAAGACGTCGATCCCGAGTCGTCCGAGTACGGATATGCCGGGGAGGACGCCGGGTACGAAGAGGCCGACGAGGAAACCGCGCCCTACGGCGAAGAGGTCGACGGCGAAGAAATCGACTACGAAGAGGTCGAGAACGAAGACCTCGAGGAAGAGTCCGGTGAGGTCGAGGAGTACGAGTTCGATGAAACCTTCGGCGAGGATGAGGCTTTCATCGAAGGCGAGACCTTCCCCTCCGGACTGGTTCTGACGGCGCGGCCGGGACCGGAAGCACCCGGCCAAGAGCATTGGGATCCCAACAAGACCGGCCTGCCGCTCTATGACACCGGACCCGAAGTGCGTCGCCAGCAGATCTCCCCGCACTTCACCGTGGGTGAACTGGTCACCAGTGGCGGACGTGCGGCCGATCGGGCTCGTATCTCCCCCGCACTGATCCAATGCCTGGAGGCCATCCGGGTGCGCGCGGGCCGACCGGTCCGGATCAGCTCCGGGTATCGCTCGTGGGCTCGCAATGCCGCCGTGTACAAGCAGCGCAACAAGAAGCCGACCCTCAGCAGGCACTGCAGCGGCCAGGCCGCCGATATCACCATCGCCGGACTGACCGGGCTGCAGATCGCCGAGATCGCGATCGAGGCCTACGGCAACAACATCGGACTCGGGATCGGCAAGACCTTCGCACACGTCGATGTCCGAGGGCGGCCGGACACCTGGGCGTACTTCGGCGGCGCGGCGAAGACTGCCGCACTCGGTGCGGTCGAGCGTTACCGGTCGCGTGGTGCGAGACAGCCCAGACCACGAGCGGTGCCAGGGCCGGCCCCGGCACCGCAACCGGCTCCCACGCCCACCCCCTCCGGGACAGGTGACCGAGCCAGGGGCATCGTGCGACGTGGCACCTTCAAGGCATGCTCGAAGCAGGAGCAACCCGGTGCTCGCGCGATGGCGGATCAGTGGAAGCGGCTGACGGGCCGCAGTGCGGGGACCCACTCCTGCCGCAAGACCACCTGGGGCACCCCGTCACTGCACGGTGAAGGCAGATCGATCGATCTGAATGCGCTGGTGTCGGACCCCCGCCAACGTGCCCAGGCCGATGCGTACGTCGCCTGGATGCAGGCCAACGCGGTCGAACTGCAGGTCGCGTACATCATCTGGAATCGCAGGCAGTGGAGCTGGCAATCCCGCGCCAAGGGCTGGCGGCCCTACGGCGGCACGAACCCGCACACCGATCACGTCCATGTCGACCTCAGCTGGGAAGGCGCGCTGACGCCCAGCCGACTGTTCGCAGGCCCGGTCCCCGGGCTCGGCTCGGGTACCGCGCCGACGCCGCCCGGACCGCGGCCGACACCGAAACCAGCGGGGAACGTGCCCGCCCACGTCGTCGAGTTCGTCCGCAAGTACCGCCCGCACGCCCAGGCCAACGAAGCGCGTTCGCGTATCCCCTGGCTGGTCACGCTCGGACAGGCCGCCCTGGAATCCGGGTGGGGCAAACGGTCCTGCGGCAACAACTACTTCGGCATCAAGGCCCGAACCACCCTCCCCGCAGCCCAACGAAAGCTGTGCCAGACCAAGGAAGTCCACAAGACGTCCACGGTGCAGTACCCGGAGGTCGTCTCGGTCACCCAACGTCCCGACGGCCGCTTCGACTACGTCGTCAAGGACTGGTTCCGCCTGTACAGCAGCCCGGCCGGCTCGTTCGACGATCACGCGCGCGTCCTACTGAACCGGCGCTACGCGAAAGCCTTCGCCCATACCCGAGACCCGTACGCTTTCGCCCGCGAGATAGCCGCCGCCGGATACGCCACCGCACCCGACTACGCCCGAGTCCTGACCGGCGTCATGAAGCTGATCGACAAAGTTCCCCAATGACCCGGGTATCAGCCCAACCGAGTACCACGGAGCCAAGTCATAGCTGGAACTCCTTGACTTCTCCACCATCCGATCGACCCTCAGGCGCTCAGAAGACGCCGGACTGCTCGGCAAACTCGGCACTGCGCTCCGGATCGAGTTGCCCATGCAGGCTGTCTACCTGGCCCGACTACTTCAAGTACATAGCGGTCGGCCGTGACCCGCTTCAGTTCTCGCACCCGGCCCGGAGTTTGCGCAGCTCCTCGGCGGCATCGTGGGTCACCCCGGGACGCTGGCCGGTGTCGACCTGCTCGCGGCGGATCCAGTTGTGACCCCCGGGTGATCGGGCTGTGATTCTTCAGCGCACCAGGTCGGATTCCCATTCCGGCCATGAACCGGCCCGTGAACGCACCTGGTGGTCGCCTAGAATCTGTGGCAGCGTTTCTCGCTCGACCTCGTCCACCGGAGTGGGGCACCATGCGATTCACCCGAGCGGTTTCGATGGCAACCTCGACTGTGATCGTGTTGTCGGCGTTCGTGACGTCATGCGCACCCCCACCCGCGCAATTCCCTCGCGCCGAGATCGAATCCGAGCTGAATCAGCTCGTCCGCAGCGGCGGCATCCCTGGCGCACAACTGGTGGCGACCAACAGCGACCGTGAGATCCAGCTCAATGGCGGGTTCGGCGACCTCACCGCCGAGACACCGTTCCCGGACGCGGCGCGCGTGCGGATAGCCAGCAATACCAAGACCTTTGTCGCTGCCGTCGTCCTGCAGCTGATCGCCGAAGGTAGCGTGGCACTCGACGCTCCGGTGGAGCACTATCTCCCCGGGACCATCGCGGGTCCAGGTGGCGACGGAACCCGGATCACCGTGCGTCAGCTGCTCAACCACACCAGCGGCATACCCGACTATCTGCCGTTGCTCGGACCGCTCTCCGAGGCCGATCTTCGCCGACCACGCCCCGTCGAGGAGTTGATCGACCTCGCGCTGGCCCAACCAGCGATATTCGAACCGGGTACGAGATTCCGCTACTCGAATACCAACTACCTGCTGATCGGACAAGTAGTCGAGCGCATCAGCGGTGCGTCGATCGCGGACGAAGTCACCCGACGGGTGATCCGCCCGCTCGACCTCACCGACACATACTGGCCGAATTATCCTGCGGAACAACAGATCCGCGGACCACACCCGCGGGCCTACCACTACTTCGGTCACGAGCGTGTAGACATCACCGATATCGACCCCAACTGGGGGCTCCCGGATGGCGCCATGGTGTCGAGTGGGCGTGATCTGAATCGATTTCTCACCGCGCTACTGTCCGGCCGGGTGGTACCGGCAGCGGAGTTCGCCGAGATGACCCAGACCATTGCCGTCGATATCCCGGGAATCACCGGGGTCGGGCTCGGACTGTTCCGGCGGACCACCAGTTGCGGACTCGAGGTGTGGGGCCACAACGGCGGCATGGATGGTTTCTTGGTGCTCGTCGCCGCGACCGCGACCAACGCCGTGACGATCAGTTTCAACCAGCTACCACACACATCTGATGCCGCTCGATTCGAACCGGACGTGCTCATCGACAAGGTGCTGTGCACCGTCGGAGATCTGCCGAGCCATCGATGACAGCGGTATCTCCGCGCGCCATACCTGCGGCGCCTAGTACTCCAGCCGACCGCCCAGCGAGCACCAGCGACCCGGATCAGATCCGCGTCACGGGTGCCGATCGGGGCACCGCACAGGCAGTAAGGCGATCTCGAGGTCGCCTTTGGCGTTGTGGGTCAGTGACCGTCTGGCCAACAGCCAGCGTCGCCAACCAGCGCCTGCCTCGCTGAAGGTGGGCAGGGTGGCCACGGCCCAGTCGAACAACAGAGCCCTTTCGCGCCCTTTCCGCAACTCGAGCGTTCCATGTGCGTCCGCGACGAGGCGGTCCGCGACACGGTCGAGCAGTTTCGCCCATCGGATCGCGGCGGCGTGGTCATCGTGCGTCTGGAGGGTTGCGACCGGCTCGGAGACGCCGGGGCGGGGAACCCGGTAGCGCACTTGGCTCACGGTCGAGCCGTCCTTACGAAACGCGAACGCGGGGCGTGTTCTTGCGGGTCCGTGCCATTGGCGCGGTCCTTCTACTAAGGCCGAATCCCCTCAGATTCCTTAGTTTGTGGACCGCAATATGGACGCAGAAGGGGCGCAATATTTTGATTGCGCCCCTGACCTGCTATTTAACTGTGTCCGGAGGGGGACTTGAACCCCCACGCCCTAATACGGGCACTAGCACCTCAAGCTAGCGCGTCTGCCATTCCGCCACCCGGACTTGCTGGTGTGCCAAAAGATTATCCGACGCGCTGTCGGAAACCAAATCGCCTAGATGACCTGCGGTTTTGCGCGAGGTCGGCGTGGTGTCGGTCGGTCCGGAGGCGCGCGTGGAGATGCATGCCATGAGGGCCGTCGCGGTGCCGTCCAGCGCCGCGCAAGGTCTGCCAACCGCCGATCCGGTGCCGGACCTGGTCGACGGACTCGGCAGCTCGCACATGCCATCGCTGAGCCAGGTTCGGCCGGATGACGATGAGGAGTGAGTCGAGTCATGTCTATTGCACCGCTGACGGGCTGCCTTGTCTAGACCGGCGTATCCATCGCCTCCCCCGGTATCGAAACCCGCCGACCGAGCTAGCCGGAACCGACCGCGACCACCCGAACGCGCTCGACGATCTCGATCCCCGGGGTCGGCGCGATGGCACCCATGCCGTTCACCCGCATTCTCTACCGCGACCGCGACAATGCTGTCGTGATCCGGCGAGTTACACCCATGGTCGCGGCGCTGCCACTGGAGCCGGCGCCGCCGCTGCGCACAAATCCCCCCGTGGCCGGGCCGCCGCAGTCACCAGGGACGTTATCGGCACGCCGCCTCGGGGCACTGTCAACCTCGAACCACGGTTCGAGACGGCGGTGCTGCTGATCGACTTCCCGCAGCAACTCAGATCGCTTGCTGCGCAACTATTCTAGATCCTGTGGCCCGGCCCGGCTCGGCCCGGGCTGGCGAATGTTGTGCCCTTCGAACCCCGACTATGCGCCAATCGGCTTCAACAATCGGTCCAGCTTTCGCGGCAGGCGGAATCAGCAGGGCAGAATTGAGGGCACCGAGAATGTTGCCAACCGGCATGTCACACCGCATCCGTGCGCGCGAAGCCGACCGTCACTCCGCACACACGACGGACAACTCGCGGAACACGGCAGACAGCGGACTGCCGGGTATCGGTGTGTTGAGCACGGACATTCCGGCCGTCGCCTCGCCGGCGAGCTGAGCCGACCCCGGTAACGCTTCCCATTGCCGTGCACCGGTGGCTCGCCACTCCCCTGTGACCGCCGAACCGTTTCGTTGTAGACGTAGATCGACCGCATCTGCCGACGTCCGGATCACCGCACCGGAATCCGGCTCATTCGCAAAGGGAGTCGTCAGCTTGACGTGTTCGCCGTTGGTGGAGAACTCGAAGGCGATCGCGTCGAACGAGCCGTGGCCGCGTTCGAGACGAACATAGTTGAGCTGATCGACCATGATCAGCAATCCGGCGGCTTGGTAGCTTTTCGTCGGATCTACGGTCACACTGGTCTCCAACGCGAAATCGCCCCGCACGGGAATGCTTACGAACGCAGCCGTCACCGAGCCTTGAAATCGGTTCGCACATCCGAACCAGGAGCACCCACAACGACAAGGCCGTCCCGTGTGTACTCCGGTTCCGTCGGCATGTGAGCGGTTGCGAATTGCGGATACTCCGACCCGTTCGTGAAATCGGCATTCAGTGCGCCGCACGCACTGTTCGCCTGGCCGCCCCCACCCTCAGCCACGAATCTCACGAGCACAACGCCACCGACGACGGCGGCAGATGCGAGGAGCGCTGCAATCACCAACAACCGCGACCGTCGGCGTCGCGGCTCGCTCAGGTGAACCGGTTCGAACGACGCGGCACGAACGAATTCGGGCGTTCGCGCCGGCCGTGCCGATGGTTGGGTTACCTGCCTTTGATGGGGTTCGACGGAGGACGTGTCGGCTCGACTCACATCGTCGGCGTGGTCGCGGAAGGCGTTGGGGACTCGGCCCCGGGTCGGATGCTCGGGGGCCAACGGTGTCGGAGGAACACGTTCGGCCGGCGTCGCGCTCCCGTCCAGCAGCATCGTCAAGCGGTCGAGCAGCCTGTTCACGTCTGAACGAAAGGACTCGTGCGATAGGCGGATGGCGTTGCGCACGGCCAGGGACTCGATGGACGGCGGGAGTTCCGAGCTGCGCGGCATGTCGGCGCCGTCCACGAGCACCGGGATCACGCGGATGCCGCGTGCCAGCGCCGTCGCGATCTCCAATACGACGAAGTCACCGGATCTGTCCAGTCGGCGTTGGCCCTGCTCGTCCACGACCGACACCCAGCGCCGCCCGATCAGCGCGAGGAATACGTCGCTGACGCTGACGGCGTCGACGATCGCCTTCGTGAAGTCGACTCCTATCTCGATCGAGTCGATGTCCATGAACACCCGATCGGCACCGAGTCGGTCAACGAGGCGTTCGCGAAGGTGGCGGGCGGTGCCTTGGGTGTCCTCGCGCCGATAGCTGAGGAATACGCGACCGGAAGCCTGTTGCATGGATGCCACACTCCGCTCCTGTGATGCCGTCCCGCACACCCGAATGTGCTGGCTACGCACCCATTATCGACTACTGAGAGCCGCTGCCGACACATGTCTGCGGTCGAGGTGTCGGGCCGGCTGATTACGTCGACCTCCGACAGGTTCGCGAGGCATCCGGGTTGAACCTCATGTGCGGCGGCTCGGCGGAATGACGCCCTGGGAACACAACGATTGGCTCAACCCTGATGCAGCCGCCGCTAAATTCAGACTTACAGGACATCCATTATGGCCAACGGGGAGAGTCACCCTTCCATCGCGCGTGAGATCGGCACCGCGACGTCCGGGTCGGCGAGATAATCTTCGATCGCATGGGGGCCAGTCGGGTTGTGGGTCCGTTCATCGGCAAGTTGCCCGGCGAAGGACTCGTCGAATGCCCCCGCCAACGGGTGGACGAGGGCAACGATGTCCAGCACGTCGTAGGCGTTCAGCCACGCAGCTGAGCGCGTCGGGACGTTCGCCGGGACACCGGGTCGCCGCCCAGCGACCTTGCCCAGGAGGTTCTTCTGCACAATCGGGAACCCCAACGGGCTGCCGGCGGTCACCAGCTGCCTGACCTTGTACGTCGCCGGGAGCCGGGTGAGCAGATCGTAGGCGACGATGCTGCCCAGGCTGTGCCCGACGATCACGACATCACCGCCGGACCCCACTTTCGCCCGCAGGTCCCGCTCGACGAGGGCGAGGACCTGCTCTCGCATCTCCGCCATTTCCAGGTAGTAGGCGACATCGTCGAGGAAGCGTTCGATGATCAGAGCGGGCGCCCCGGTCTTGCGACTCAGGAATTGCAGAGCGCCACGCACGACCGGCAGCTTGAGCGCATCTCCGAACCCGAGCTCCTGCGCCACGTCGTGTTCGGTGAGCCCGACCCCGGGATCGGTGTAGCCGAGTTCCTTGACCGGGTCATAGTTGATCGCACCCGCGGCATCCAGAAGCAGAGCCACCTTCGTTTGCACCAGCTTCGCTTCGTCGGCATCGGGAGCGGTGTCGAGCATCTCGAGCTCCGGCCGCCGGCCACCACCGGCCTCGAAATCCTTGATGGCGTCAGCGAAGACATTGCCGTAGAACGGAAACACCACGTGCGATTCGTCGACCAGGCCACGTCCAGCCGCGATCAATCCCTTGGCCAGTCCCCCGACCCATTTCCGCTTCATACTCAGCACGTAGGCCGCGAGCCGGTCAGGATCGCGAGCGACCTCGTCGTCACTCTCCTGGCTGCGACCATGGATGAACAGCAGCGTTGTCGACATGAACCTGCTCCTAGTCTTGTTGCAGAACCTTGGTGAGCAGTGCGGCCTGGTCTGTCGACAGGTTCAGCGTTTCCAGGCGAGCGACGATGCTCGATACACGTATGCCCGCGTTGGCAATCCAGTGGCGCAGGTGATCGGGTGTCTGTCGTGTGACGAGGTTGCCGTTGACGTCGAGCTGCCTGCCCTGAGAGTCCTGTGCCTGTTCGGCTCGATAGTGCAGCCCGACCAGCTCCCACTCGTCGTTGAACACCGGTGAACCCGACGACCCTGGCATTGTGTCGGTTTGATAGATCAGCCGTGTCGGGTCCACCTTCAGCAACAGGTTCTGCCGGAACGCCAATTTGCGCGAATTCCCGCCCGGATGTTGGACGATGTTGAGAGGTTGGCCCTGGAGGATCTTCCCGATGGCCGGGTTCAATCGGATCCGGCCGAATCTGGACGCCGCCGCTTTTCCGTTGGGTAGTGCGGAGACTGCCACCAGCGCGAAGTCGAGTTCCCGGTCTCCGGTGACGAAGAACCGGTCCGGGTCCAACGTCAAGCTCACCGAGGAGCGGATCTGGCCGGCTTCGTTCTCCTCGAATCGGAAGACCGCGCGGACCCGAGGATCTTGTGCCGATTCCAACGTCGGGAACACGTGCCAGTTGGTGAGCAGCAGCTCGTCCGACACCAGGAAGCCGGTCGCCGGCCCGCGGGGTGTCTTGATCAGCGCGACGGAATCCGCGGCCGCGGCTGCCCGCTTGAGCCACAAGCCGGGCACCATGTCGTCATTGCCCATCGCCTGCTCGAGCTCGCCGTCGATCACCACGTGATCGGCGTTGTCCGGGATGTCGATGCCGCGAAGATTCGCTGCCGCAAGCTTGCGGCTGACCGGCTCGGACCGCCAGGCCTGAGCGGGGTCAGCCAGCACCGAGGCAATGTGTTCGACGTTGCCTGCAGTCACGATCGGCCCGCCGTCTGTCGGTACCAGTGGGTCGACCCGTTCGATCGAGCTGATGTCGCCAGACGCGCGACGTCCATCGTCCATATCGCACCGCCCCCGTACCTCGTTCGGCCACGGAAAACACAACGATATTGCACTCTATGCCCCGCAGGACCACGGTCCTGCACACCGCTACGCAATCGTGACGGCTGGAACCTCATGACTCGACATCCCGGCCCCAGGGCGACAGGTCGCGGAGAATTGAGGTAGTGCCTTACTCGTGTCCCGCCCAGCTGAGAGCGGGAGGATCATGGGACATGATCGCCTGGTAGTAAAGCTGTTCCGGTTGCGGACCGGGATGCCGTAACGAGACCTGCCGAAATTCGGTCCGTGGCATACGGTTTGGAAGCGGCATCGCCGACGGCCCAAGTGTCAAAGTCAGCAGCTCCCGCCTCGATGAAGGCGTCCGGGCAGCGTTCTTCGCACCTGATCTTCAGTTACGTGGCGAAGTCAGAGTTGACGATGAGCATCCGGTCAACACCGGTCCGCTGGCCGCGGCGAGCTTGCAGAACAACCGCTTTGCGATTGCATGGCGCGGCGGCGATAGCGATGCAATTCCGTTGTCTGCAAAATAACTTCGGGCGCGCTGCCAGAACGCGACCGCTGTTTCCTTGCGTTCGTCGTCCAGGATTTCGCTGTAGACGAGGCGGGAATGGTCGTCGACGGCGTTGTGTAGGGAGCTGGGGCCGACGTGGCTGTTGCGGTCGAGCCGTTTGCCGGCGGTGCGAGTGCGGTGCAGTTGCCCGGCTCAACTCCGACAACGGCGCATAACGGTGGGACACGAAGACCTCCGATTGGTGAATGCGTTCATAGACAGCTCGCAGTTCACTCGGAGGTCTTCGCCATGTTCAGCTCGCCACGCCGTCACCAACGTCCGTGGTCAGTACACCTAGGCTGCATCTACACCATCGTTGGCGGAGGCTCAGGCGGCGGGACGCCGGATGGCGTTTCAGACGCCCTCTTACATACATGTCGAATTCGGGCGACAGGACCATCAATCCGTCGTACTGGCGTGTGCTGCGATAATCCGCCAGCCGTGCATATCGTCGTGCAACCAGGAACGCGTGTAACGCATCCTGGCTCCGAAAGGCTCGCCGTTGACGGTCCCCTCGACGGTCCCGAGAAACCAGGTCACCCCGGCACGCCCGTCGGTGAGTACGCTCAGCTCTTCCTCGACCATGGCCGTCACCACCTGCGTCCGGGTGCGGTGAAGCTCCAGGTCATCGGTCTTGGTGTAGACGTCTGCGCCGAAGGTGAAGATCAACCGGTCATCCAGCAGACGATCCAGCGCCTGCACATCCCCAGCAAGTTGGGCGGCCTGCAGCCGCCGCTCAGCGTCCCGCAAATTCTCCATGCGCCTCACCCTGCCAGCCGATGTCGCACTCACGCCACGATGTTCGCGTTCGGCTGAGGCTCTCAGACAGCGTATCGGCACGGGCCCTAGCACGGGAACCGACCGCGTCAGGCCCTCCCCCACCGCATACGTCAACCCGCCACCAGCGACGTCTGCTGGGCCAGTTGGTGTGCGTAGTGGTCGAATCGCCCTGCGGACGCAACGCTTTGCAATGCACTGCAGGGATTCGCCGGGTCGTCGGTGCTGTTCGTTTGCTGCGCGGTCATTTCGAGGTCACCGGGGCATAGAATCGGCTATTCGGTCGATCCATATTTCGGAGGACGGTAACCAGGAAGGTGACCAATGTCCGTTTCTCGGAAGGTTCTGGTGTTCGTCTGCACACTGGGTCTGCTGGCGGCGGCCTGTTCATCGAACGAGACTGCGCAGGATTCCCGATCGGCCTCGGGCGCGCCCTCGACGTTCACCAGTGAAGACCCGGTGCAAGCCGAGGCCATCATGAAGATCGTCGACGATTACATGGCGGAGGCGCACCTGAAGTCGGTGATCGTGCGCGTGACGGTCGACGGGAAAGAGATCGTCACCGCGGCCAGGGGCGCGTCCATGACGGGTGTGCCCGCCACCACCGCGATGCATTTCCGCAACGGCGCCGTCGCGATCTCCTACGTGTCGACCCTGCTGTTGATCCTGGCCGACGAGCGGAAACTGAGCCTCGACGACAAGCTCTCGAAATACCTGCCCGACATTCCCAACGCGGACCGAGTGAATCTTCACCAACTCGCGCAGATGACCTCGGGCTATCACGATTTCGTGCTCGGTAACAAGAAATTCGCGGAGATCGCCTACGCGGATCCGTACAAGGCGTGGACCACCCAGGAACAACTCGCTCTCGCGATCGACGACCCCCTGTGGTTCGAGCCCGGAACCAACTGGGCCTATGCGCACACCAACTACGTGCTCCTCGGGTTGGCGCTGGAGAAGGTCACGGGAAAGCCGCTCGCGGATGCCCTGCAGGAGAAGGTTCTCGGCCCGCTCGACCTGAAGAACACCGTGCCGAACCTCACGCCCTACATCCCCGAGCCGGTCCTGCACTCCTTCACCTCGGAACGACGCGAGTACTTCGCATTGGCGCCCGACGTTCCGTTCTACGAGGAATCGACCTACTGGAATCCGTCGTGGACGCTCAGCCACGGCGCTATCCAGACGAGCAACATCTACGACCTGGAGCGAAGTGCCGTCGCCGTCGGCAGCGGCGAATTGCTGTCCGAGGAGTCGTACCGGGCGATGACGACGACGGACCTGCGAGGTAAGACGACAGCAGTCCCGGGTTGCGTCAACTGCCGGCCGCTCGACGATTTCCAGACCTATGGTCTCGGCCTGTGGCTCACCGGCGACTGGTCCTACCAGAACCCACTGTTCTATGGCGGCGCCGCGGTGAACGCCTACCTGCCGTCGAAGAAGATCGCGATCGCGGTCGCCGTCACCTACCTGCCCGAAGCGTTCAGCTCTACGGGCGGTTACTCGAACGGCGGTGACGCGCTGTTCCGCAAGATCGGTGCGCACCTCGCCCCGAACGACGCCCCGCCGGTCAAGAAGGATGTAGCGCCGCAGGGCGGGTCGTAGATGGCCGACTGGGACGGCGCAGGCTACGCCCACATCAGTGGACTCCAGCGCACGATGGCGACCGACGCTGTGGAGTCCGTCTCGCTCGCGGGTGCCGAGCACGTCCTCGACGTGGGTTGTGGCGACGGCTACGTAACTCGCCTGATCGCGGCGCGGGTGCCCGGTGGTTCCGTGCTCGGCATCGACCCGTCGCCGCGGATGATCGAGGCCGCCCGCACGGCCGACGACCAGCTCACGAACGTCGACTTCGGCGTCGGCGATGTCACGACCATGACCTTCCCCCGCGACTTCGACCTCGTTGTCTCGTTCAACGCACTGCACTGGGTGCTCGACCAGGCGGCCGCCTACCGGCACATCGCCGCGGCACTCGCACCCAGCGGACGGGTGCTCGTGCAGTACGTCTGCGACGGGCCACGCCCGAGCATCGAGAACGTCGCGATGGCGGTCACCGGCGATGCGCGCTGGTCGACAGCGTTCGCCGGGTTCGCGCGCCCCTACGTGCATATCGACCCCGGCGCGATGACCTCGATCGCGGCGATCGCCGCCCTCGAGGTCACCGCGCTCTCCGTGACCGACCGGGAATGGGATTTCGGCTCACGCGAGGCCTTCGCCCAATGGTGCACGGTCGGGTTCGCGGACTGGACAGCCCGCATTCCCGCCGCCGACATCCCCGTCTTCGTGGACGAAGTCGTCGACCGCTACGAAGCCGTCGTCGGCCGACCAGGACTATTCCGATTCCTGCAGTTACGGGCCGAGCTGTCGAGGCGGACCGCCTTCCTGGAACCCAGGTAGAGGAGGCACTGTTCTGACCGGCGTGGTGTACGACGATGCCACCCAGTGGCCCAGCGGATTCACACGTCCTCCTCGGAGGCTCGGTGGCGGTCACCGGAGCGACCTTCGACAATTCCACGCCTACTACAAGATTCGACATGCGACCTGGTGATCGCCGCACAGCTGCACTGACCAGCGAAATAATCGCGTTCGGGATCGCCGAACGTGGTTGCTCGATAGGGTCGGCGGAGAGATCGAGCTGGAGGTGAACGTGGGAGTCAAACAGCGGGCCGCGGTGCAGATGAGTGCGGACGAGATCGCGCAGTTCCTCGACCGCAGCAGGGTGCTCACCTTGGCCACCCTCGATGCCGAGGGGAAACCGCACCTGACAGCGATGTGGTTCGGGCACATCGACGGCAAGATCTACTTCGAGACCAAGGCGAAGTCGCAGAAGGCGACCAACCTGCGCCGCAACCCGACCCTCACCTGCATGGCCGAGGCGGGCGACACCTACGACCAGTTGCGCGGCGTTTCGATCGAAGGAACAGCCCATCTGATCGAAGACCCCGCGGACGAGGAGTACTGGAACGCCGGAATCGACGTCTTCCGCCGCTACGTCGGCCCATACACCGAGCAGGCTCGTCCGCTGGTCGAGTCCATGATGCACAATCGCATCGTCGTTCGGGTCGAGCCGACGCGGATCCGCTCGTGGGACCATCGCAAACTCGGACTGCCCGCCATGCCGCTCGGCGGCAGTACAGCGGACGTTCAACCCTGATCAGCGTTCATCGGGTCGGCCGAGGCGGCCAACGCGTCGTACCGGATTCCTCAACGCCACCGCCGTACAGCCGCGTGCTCACATCGCGATCGACGTACTGAACGCGACCTGTGCCCGCGCACGTCGGCGCGCGGTCGACAGTTGCGCGCGACGCTCTCCGCTGGGCAACCGCGTAGCGGTGCGCGAATTCCTGCGAATCGTCGGGAAGGGCTGTTTCGCGAAACGGCCTGGTGCTGAGCACTATTGAACTCTTCCGGGTTCGCTCTCATCCGGCGGGTGGATGGTGTGCGTCCGTTGAGAGTTCTTGGGAAAGTCCGGTTTCTGCATCGGTCAGGTACTGACAGGTTCACGATCCGACCCGCACCAGCTCAACGCCCAAGGCCGCGCGCTTCCCGACCGCACCGGCCAACGTGCCCTCGACACCGTGCTGGGTGCAGCTGCGGCATGATCTGTCGCGCTGCCGCTCGTGAGCCCAAAGTGGGTGCGCGGCAGGCGGGTTCGGGTTGCGGCCGTTATGGGGCGGGCGTGTTGCCCCGACCCAGTGGTAGTGCGACGCGCAAGGCTCGAATTTCGTCGACCAGATCGGCATAGCCTTCCTGGACTTGAGCAAAACGCAGGGCGGCGTGGTGCTGGTGTTCAGCGCTCTTGGTGTGGCGCAGTGTCCATTGAACATGCGTGTAGGTGTCTGCGACGTGGCTGATCACCTCGCCGAGGGAATGGGTGTGGCGGCGGCCCGCGGTCGGGCGAGGAAGGTGGCAGGCCGACCACTCGTCGATCAGGCCGATGATGGTGTTGATTCGGCCGCGGGTGGTGGTGGCATCGAAGTCGGCCGGCCGACGGGTGATCGACACCGATGCGGTGAACAGGGTCGCATGCAGATCCGCCAGCTCGCGCGCCCACTCGATCAACGGGGAACCGCCCTGGAGGTTCCCGGCGACGGCGAGCAGGAGCTGGCGAGCTTCGAGCAATCCTTCTGCGGTCCGTGCCCGCACGTCGGCCACAGCGCGGTTGTCAGGCTTCGCGGTGGAGACGACTGCGTGCGCCACTGCAACACACACCCGGTTCACCGGCCTCTGTCCATATCCCGATGGCCACGTCTCGGCGTCGTGGTAGTCATGGTCCGATTACATCGCCGAACATTCTCTGCGACAATGACATTCGACAGGGCATGTGGTCGGAATCGCTATGCGAGGATGACATCGACCTGAGACGGTCAGGACGCGCACCCCCATTGCTATGCGGTCGCGAGACGGTGTCGAGTCATCGGTTGCGGAGCGCTCCGGTCGGTGCGGACTGTCCGCCGGATCGCATGGCAAACATCCCGGACATCGGATCGCGAGGACGCGAGGGTCGCGGCGTGCACCAGCTGCCCCAGTCGGTCGCCGACTCTCCGGCTGTCGACCTGGCCGGTCATCTCCAGCGAAGCTGTCGCGAAGGAGACCGCATCGTCGATCTGGCCGAGGCGGAAGGTGCCCGTGGCGATAGTGATGTTGTCGAACAGAATGCTGCGGGCCGGCCGTCTCGGTGTGGACGCGGCCAACGAGGCTCGGGCGGCGTCGACGGCTTCGGATGTGTAGTGTTCAGCGGTCTGTCCGCGGGCTGTCAGGGCATACTCGTTGTAGATCACCGATTGCATACCGGTGAACTCTCCGGGTGTGAAGAACACCCGGGTCCACGGGTCGACGGGGTCTGCGACCATCGCCATCTCTTCTTCGGCACGCGAGAGCGCGGTCCGCATCCGGCCGACGTCGCCCATCATGGCATGCGCCCATGCCTCATTGGCATACAAGCGCGCGGATTCCCCACCGCCGGTGGCGTCTTGGGCGGGCAGCTGCCCGAGTTGAAACATTCGCAGGGCAACGCGTGGGTCGCGCTCGGTCAAGCTGATCCGTCCCAGAACGTAGAGCGTCGACGCCACCAGACTGTCCGCACCCGCCCGCCGCGCGGAAACCAAAGCCATGGTGGCGTATTGGCGCGCGCGATGTTGATCACCGATGTCGTGGTAGGCCCATCCGATCAGACGGGCCAGGTCGGCGGTGGCGACCAGCAGTGAGTGCGCGAGAGTCGTGTGCCCCCGGTACTGGGCCAGCAGCGCGGTCGTCGATTCCAGGAGATCGACGGCCGTGCGGGCGACTGAGCCGCCACCGTGTCGCTGGTCGAGTTCACGTAATTCCGTGGTGGCGCTGCGCACGGTATCGAGATCGAGTTGACCTGTGTGGCTCGGTATCTCGGAAACATCGAGAGACGGCAGCCAGGGCGTCAGGATGTCAGCAGAACCGACAACGGCGGTCGCGAGAGCCTCCAGCAAAGTCGCGTGCGCGCCGGGACGTGTACCGGTACGGGGGCTTTCGGGCGACCATGACACCACATCCCGAGCCAACCCGGCATTCGGGTCTGCGGATGACACGACCTCTGGAACGGGTGCGCCGAGCACAGCCAGCAGGGCACGGTAGGACTTGCTCGGCCTGCGGACCTCGCCGAGCTCCCAGCGCGCGACGTGGCGTTCCGAACACGCGACATTGATGCTGTCCCGGCGGGCTCGATCGTTGATCAGCTCGGCGAAATCCCCACGGCTGAGCCCTAATCGAGCGCGGCGATAGGTCCGAAGTCGCTGCCCCCAGCTGTTCGCGGCCCCGGTATCGGGATCGGTGCGCAGGGTTTCGGGGTCGGTGACGTCCATGAGTGGGCCCCACTCTTCTTGCGCCGCAGGGTATGTCACAGTGCGGACTCACCCTCAGACTTGTTCGCCAAATAATCGTGGTTGATAATCTAACCTGATAATCAGGATTGCGAAACTGGCGGCATCCGCCGCTCAGCATCCCGATACGGTGGGATCCATGGCACGAACCGCACGAAAAGTGCTGCTAGGTCGAGAGATCGACGCGCTCCTGCGCCGGAATCGAACTACCCAGGCCGACGCGGGGAAGATGATCGGGGTCAGCCAGTCCCGCATCGCGGCGGTGATCAGCGGCACCGGTAACCTGAGCGCTCAGGCGCTCGACGAGTTGGTCAGAACGCTGGGCGTCA
The DNA here is from genome assembly GCF_042719755.1 of Nocardia sp. NPDC058519. Lineage (NCBI taxonomy): Bacteria > Bacillati > Actinomycetota > Actinomycetes > Mycobacteriales > Nocardiaceae > Nocardia > Nocardia sp. NPDC058519. Next base: position 103,195 of record NZ_JBHXNK010000006.1, read on the forward strand.
CCGACGACAGCTACATCGGGATCCTGCTCGATCTACGCGAAGACAGCCACCGCCGCGGATTCTGGAACTCCGGTTACCGCCGCGCCTACATCGAGGAACTGCGACTTCTCGTCGATCTCGAGGATGTGGCGGATCGCCTACGCGAGACCGGTGCCGAGATAGTTCCCGGCCTGCTACAGCACGAGAACTACATCCGCGCGCTGCACGAACCCCTGCAACCCGACCCCGACGATCCGGACGCGGTCACCGTCGACGACTACGTGCAAGCCCGAATCGCGCGTCAGCGAATCCTTCTCAAGCGGGGAGCACCCGAGTTCCACACCATCCTGTCCGAGTCCTGCCTGCGCCGCACCTACGGTGGGGACGCGGTGATGCTCGACCAGATCACTCATCTCCTCGAGCTGTCGGGCCGCCCCAACATCCAGATCCAGGTCATGCCCTTCACCCACCAAGCACCCGGCGCGGGCATGGAGGACCGCTACATCCTGGTTCGTGTGCCCTCCCCTGGGGCCGCGGGCGATCTCGAGATGGCCGTGATCGAAGCCCAGGGCGAGATCCGCTACATCGATGACAAACCGGCTGTCGGGATCCGCGACAAGATCTTCAACCGTCTGACGATGACCGCATTGAGCCCCCACGACTCCCGTCAGTTCATGGAACACCTCGTCCGCGGCCTCCGCAGCCGACCGACCATCCAGCGATAGACCGGCGACACCGCAACCGGATAGGAAACACCGTGTCCTACAGTGACTTCGAGCCCCGCCAGATCGACACCAACAAGCCCAGCTCCGCACGCATCTATCACCACATGGTGACCGGCGAGGTGATCTTCGAATCGGATCTGCCGTTCATCCAGCGGCTCTACACCGATATCCCCTTCTACCCGATGTGGGCCCAGCACAATCGCCGGTTTCTGGCACGCGCCGTTCGCTACATGTCCGGCACCGGAATTCGCCAGTTCCTCGATATCGGGTCAGGCCTGCCGACCGGCGGCAACACCCACGAAGTCGCTCGTGAGCTCGCGCCCGACACCCGCGTCGTGTACGTCGACAACGACGAAGAAGCAATCAACCGCGCCCGCGACCTGCTGCGTGACCAAGGCATCGGCGACACTGCGGCGATGGTCGACGCCGATCTGCGCGAGCCGGCACGCATCCTCGCCCACCCCGACACCCAACGCCTGATCGACTTCACCGAACCCGTTGGGCTGCTACTGGTTTCGGTGCTGCCATGGGTCACCGATGCCAGCGAACCCGGCAAGCTCGTCGCGCAACTGCGCGACGCACTCGCGCCCGGTAGCCACATCGCGATGACACATGTGTCCCTCGAAGACGCGGGCCCGAAGATCAAAGCACAGGTTGCCGCAGGCGCTGCGGTCTTCACCGATGCCAGCACACCGGTCACGCTGCGCACCCGCCGGCAGTTCGAGACCTTCTTCGACGGGTGGACCATCGCCGACCCGGGCATCACCTACGCCACGGACTGGCGACCCGACCAGCCGATCGACCACGACGACTACGCCCGCCCATGCAATTTCGCCGCGGTCGGCAGCCTCCCCTAGCGCGCACCCGCGCTGTCGGCACCGCCGCCGACAGCGCTGTTCGAAAGGATCCACCATGGCGTTGCCGACACCGACCGCCCACCACTTCCGCAAGGCGGCCGCCAGTTCCCCGCAACAGGCGTGCGTGATGGTCTACCGAGACAACCACCGCACCCTCATCTGGGACGACAAACTCGGGGACCCCCTCGACACTGCGGCACAACCTGTCCCACTCGACGAATGTCTGAGCCTCGACCACCGCCAGTTCGAAGGCCTCCAACAGGCGATCCGGGCAGGCCGACCCGTCCGGGGAGCTCTGATAATCGATCGAAGACCCGACGGCCTCTATGAATTCAGCGCCGCGCCGGAATGCAGAGCCTCAGCCGGGACCGCCAGGCTCTCCTTCGATCACCTCGAATACACCGCGTTCGTCCACGCGGTGCGCCACCGCGAGTTCGAGCGATCAGCCTTCTTCTCGCCCACCGCGTGACCGACTCGGCCGTGAGCCATCAGCCGGGTGATGGACAGGTGCGCCTCGGGCTGGTCCTGCGGCGGAGGACCCCCGCTCCTGATCACTCGCGGCTCAAATGGTCGTCGCTGGTGCGCGCAAGGTTTCGATTGTTTCGCGCAGTGCCTCGCCGGTAGGGGTGGGTTCGATCCCGAACGCGGCGGTAGCGGCGGACGAGTCGAGCACGAAAGGCGACCGCAGCTGATATTGGACCTCGAGCGCTTCTCTGGCAACGGAGTTGAAGAGCCCGGCCGAACGCATCACGAAACCGGGCATCTCCGACACCCTGGCGGGCGATGCACCCGCGAGATCGGCGGCGAGGCTTGCCAACTCGCGAACCGATAGCGGCGGCGGCGTCGGTACGTGCCATGGTCGGCCCCACGCATGTTCGTCGGCGGCAACGGCGACAAGGGTACGAGCCACGTCACCGACGTAGGTCCAGCTGTGCGGCGCGTCCAGATCGGCTGGTACCCAAGCCCGTCGGCCGGCGAGCACGTTCGGCAACACCATGGCAGTAGCCACCGAAACCGCGCCCGCACCTAGATAGTCCGAGCCGCGGACCTCAGCGGTGTGGATGCGCCCGGCTTCGTGTGCGGCCAGTGCGACGGTCCACAGTTCGGCCCGCACCCGGCCCTTCACCGAGTTGGGGCGCAACGGGGACTGTTCGGTCATCGGCGTGTCGACCCGGCCGTAGACGTAGAGGTTGCCCGTGGTGACGAGTACTGCACCGCTGGACTCCGCGGCATGTACGAGCGCGGCGCCGAGCGGCGGCCAGTCGGTAGACCACCGGTGATAGGCCGGACCCGCGCAGCAGTACAGCGCGACAGCACCTTCGGCGTGCCGGGCCAGCGTGTCGAAATCAGTCGCATCGGCGGCGACGCGCTCGATCCTGTCGTGCTCCGGCCCCCCGCCGCTGCGGGTCATCAGACGCACTCGTTGGCCCGCGTCGGCGAGCAATCGGGCAGTGGCGCGGCCGACTGGGCCGGCTCCGACGATGACGTGAAGGGTCATGGGTCGCACTCTCTCCGAGAACAGTGTTAACGAATACAAACACCGTACTCATCGCGCGGCAGCCGAGTCAAGAACAGTGTTCTCGAATATTTCTGACGTTCTCGAATCTGTGCGAGACTAGAAGCCATGACCGCACAGTCGTTGCGGGCCCGCGTCCGCTCGGAGATGACCCGAGAGATCAAGGAAGTCGCGCGCCGACAACTCGCCACCCAGGGCGCGAACCTGTCCCTGCGTGGCGTCGCACGGGAAATGGGAATCGCCGCCTCGGCGCTTTACCGATACTTCCCCAGCCGCGACGCCCTGCTCACCACCTTGATCATCGAGGCATACGAGACCCTGGGCGAGGCGGCGATCGAGGCCGAAGCAGCCGCGCCTCGCGACGACCTGCGCGGTCGATGGTTGGCCGCCTGCCACGCAGTGCGTAGCTGGGCTCTGGCACATCCGGTCGAGTACGGCCTGCTCTACGGCAATCCGCTGCCCGATTACGCGGCGCCGCCGGAGACCATCGCCCCTGCCGCGAAAGTGGTCTTGCTACTGGTAGACATCGCCATCGACGGCGCGGAAACCCTAGCGCCGGTGCCGTCTCGAGCCCCGATCCCAGCACCGGTCCGCGCCGACCTGACCCGCCTGATCGACCAACACCCGGGTGATCTCCCGGCGGAACGGCTCGATCTCGTGTTCGTCGGCTGGACCCAGCTGTTCGGCCTGGTCAACTTCGAGGTGTTCGGCCGATTGAACGACACGATCGACGCGCGAGCTGAATACTTCGACCACCACATGAATCTGATGGCCGACCTGGTCGGCCTGCCGGGCCTGCCGCGGATTCCTTTGGCACCAGGCACGGAATATGTTGAGGCTTAGTAATTTTCAGAGCGTCGATAACACGAACCGCAGTTGTTCGGCGGGGCCGATCCAGCGAGGCGGCGACTGCGAATGACTGATGCTCGGGGGTTGACTGCGCAGCACCCGAGTGCGTTCCGGGCGACGTGGCACGCCGAACGTGTCGTGCCACGTCGACCTGGCGACATCGAGCGGACCTGACGATTCACTTACGATGAACGGCGATCTCAGATCTCACCGCGGCGGGTCTGGGATCGGGCAACGTGAGTGCTGTATGGGCCGGTCGCCCTGTGGTCGGCGGCGATGTGGTGAGGCTGCGGAGTCTGTGGTTGCGAGCTTCCAGAGCATCGGCCGTGGTGGGAATCAGTGCCGCCTCGCCGGTGGAGATCTGCGCTTGGTTGAGGTCGACGAATCCGCGGCTGGCGCGCTCGTAGGCGGTGAAGGCGGTGGTGTGATCGTCGTGTGCGGCCAGGGAGTCGGCGAGCATGTAGGCGCCGACGAGGGCGAGACTCGACCCTTGCCCGGTCAGGAACGACGGCGCGTAGGCGGCATCGCCGACGAGTGCCACACGCCCGCTGGACCATTGCGGCATATGGATCTGACTTACCGTGTCGAAGAAGGGGTCTGGGGCGTGGTGCATGGCATCGACAATGGTCGGTATCTTCCATCCGTCGTCGCCGAAGACGGTGGAGATCAGCTCACGGCGAGTATCGGCAGCGCGAAGGACTTCGTGCGATGGTTCGGAGTGGGCGAAGGTCAGCAGGGCGTGTACGTCGCTGCCGTCTCCGACGGCGTAGAGCGCAGCGGCTCGTCCGGGGGTGTTCCAGATGAGTGCTTCGTGCGAGAGCCCGAAGGTATTGGGCATGGCGCAGATCGAGAAGCAGTAGCCGAGGTAGCGCAGGTAGTGCTGTTCGGGGCCGAAGGCGAGTGCCCGCGTTCGTGAGTGCAGTCCGTCAGCGCCGACTACGAGGTCGAAACTGCGTTGGGCGCCGCTGCGGAAGGTGACATCGACACCGTGATCGTGTTCGGTGAGTGCGTCGATGGAATCGTCGAAAACGAACTCCACGTTGTTGCGGACTGCTGCGTAGAGCACGTTCGTCAGCGTCCCTCGCGGAATCTCGAGGTCATGTCCGTCGATACCCCCGACCACTGCTTGCGGATGCACGACCGCAGCTCGACTGCCGTCGGCATTGAGGAAGGTCACCCGCCGCGTGTCGATATGGGCTTGCTGTAGTTGCGGCAGGATGCCCATCCCGTGAGCGACAGCTACGGCGGTGCCACGCACGTCGATCGGGTATCCGCCGTCGCGCACACCGGCGGACTTCTCGACCGCTGTCACCGTGAAGCCATATTTGTGCAGCCAGAACGCCAACGCGGGACCCGCGATGCTCGCGCCGGAAACCAGGACGGTTCCTCTCGATCCGGTATTCATGTCAACTCCTGTGCTTCTCAGGGGATTGTCGAGGGAAGGGCTCATTCGCGCGTTTCGCGGTTCATCCGACAATCTCGGGCTCGAGTCTCGGCGCGGGCGTCTGACGCTCCGGGCGCATGGTTCGTACGAGAACGGCGACGACTATCGCGGCGATCGCGAATGCCGCGGTGGCGATCGCTATGTAGCTGAATACACCGGTAGCCGAGTTCACTGTCTCGCCGTCCACGACGACCGTGGTCGATGCGAGGACAGCCGCGCCGACGAAGTTGAACACCACGGCCCCGGTCGACACCATCACCATGACCAGGCTGGACACGATGCCCTGCCGTTGTGCCGACGCCAAGTTGCCTGCCATGTTGAATCCCGACGCGCCCAACGCGGCGACCGTGACACCGAGCAAGAACGCGAAGCACAGCGCCGCGAGTAGCTGCGAAGCACCGAGAAACATCCCGATGGTGGCTACCGTTCCGAGCATGACCGCCCCGGCCAAGGTCCGGGCAGGCCCGATACGCGTACCCAACCATCCGGCCACCGGACCGCCGAGCATGACGCCGACGGCCGGTGCCGCGAGTAGCAGCGCCACTGACCCGTGATCTGCGAGTCCGTAGCCCAAGTGCTGGTCCGCCGAGATATCACCGATGAGGGGAATGAGCTGCAGCATGCTCTGGTAAGAACCCGCACCGAGGAAGACGACCAGTAGCGTGAGAATCAGTGGCCTGCCGAGGTTTCCGACGTCGATCAGCGGGTCAGGCTTTCGGCTCGAGGCCGTAAACCATCTGGCCAACGCCACGACCCCACCGAAGAGAAGGGTCAGCGGGCCGATGGCGGACCAGCCGAGGTCGGGACCCATGCTGATGTAGCCGAGCACACCGAGCAGGCCACCCCCGAGCAGGAGAGCACCCGCGATATCGAGCCGGCCCGGTGTCTTCACCAGTGATTCGGGAACCAGGAAACGCACGCAGATCGCCATCGCGACCGCGATCACAGCGGAGAGGAGGAACAGGATCTGGAAGCCGAACTCCGTCGCCAGCTGCTCGATGAGAAACCGGGAGGCGACATTGAGCACCGCGGTGCCGGTGGTCACGATGCCGACGATGATCATGGCCAGGCGTGGCGTGCACACGGTTCGCACGATCGCGACCGACAAGAACATGGCGGCCAACGCGGCTCCCTGCAACATGCGTCCCACGACGAAGACCCACATCGTCGGGGCCACCGCACAGATCAGCGCACCCCCGCAACTGATCAGCAATGCCGACACGAGCACTCGACGTTTGCCGTAGATGTCAGCGCTCTTCCCGAGCAGCGGCGCCCACATCACTCCCGCCAGCATCGCGGTGGCATTGAGCCACGCCGCCTGGTCGGTGCCGAAATGGTCGAGCATCTCGGGCAGGACGATCAGCGGTGCGCCGATAGCCGAGTCCACCACGAAGTTCACCAGAGCCAGGACCGCCACGAGACCGAGTAGGCGCCAGCTCCACCTGGAATGAAGGCCGACGTTCGCACCGTCGGTTATGTTCTGCTGCATCGAAATTGGCTCCTCACCAGAACTGATCCGCCCCGGGTAGCGCCGTGGCGACGTTCTGGCTACAACAGTTCCAGCGGAACTTCTGGCGGACATCGTCTCTCGTCACCGATCGCCGCTAGTGCTGCTGCACCAGACGGCCGCGCACGCCTGGTGCGTACGTACCGGGTCGAGCGCCACGCGGTCGAGGGAGGCTTCGGACGCGTATCTTGGGCGAGGTGTTGGGCGACCCCGCAGCGTTCCCCGATCAGGTGACGGCCACTCGCCAGGTGGCGCGACGACCGACGTCGTGGCGCGAGGCGCTGGTCCTGGCGACAGCGTTCCTGCTGTGCCTATCCGGCGGGATCTTTCACCTCGACGACACCCTGGGATGGCCACCGATCGCCACCTATGTCGTCGCGGGGGTCTCGTGTGCGGCGCTGTTCGTGCGGCACCGGGCGCCCGTGGGCGTGGTCGCGGTAACCACAGCGTGCGGGATGCTGGCCGCGCCCGCGGGACTGCTGCTGACCCCGCTGATCGTGGTGCCGGTCGCGATCGCTGCCTATGCGCTGGCAGTGCATACCGAGCCCAGGGTGACGATCGCGGTCCTGCTCCCCGCCGTGGCATTGCTGGTCGCGGTGACCCCGTTTCTCGATGGCTTGTCCTGGCAGGACAGCAGCAGGCTGGTGTCCGTGGCAGCGCTGCCGCTGATCGCCGCAGCGCTCGGTAACGCGACGCAGAGCCGACGGGCCTACCTGGCGGCTATGGAAGAGCGAGCCCTGCGCGCCGAGAAGAGCCGGGAGAGTGAGGCGCGCCACAGCGTTGCCGAGGAACGGGTACGCATCGCGCGCGAGCTCCACGATGTCGTCGCCCACCAGATCACGCTCGCCAACGCCCAAGCAGTGGTTGCCGCGCACGTGTTCGACTCTCATCCTGAACAGACTCGCTCGAACCTGCACAACATTATCGAGACCACGAGAAACGCCCTCGACGACCTGAGGGCCACGGTCGGGCTGCTACGCCAGGCCGGGGACGCGAACGCTTCCGCCGAACCGTCGCCCGGCCTGTCCCAGCTTCCCCTGCTCCTCGAGTCGTTCAGCCGTGCGGGACTGCAAGTGACGATGGACCACGAAGGCGCGCCCACACCGCTTCCACCTGGCGTGGATCTCACTGCCTACCGGATCATCCAGGAGGCCCTGACCAACGTGAGCAAACACGCCGGGACCAGCAGCGCTCGAATCCACTTGTCCTGGAGCCGCAACCGGCTATCCATTGCCGTCACCGACGACGGACCGGACTCGCAGGCCGCACCGAAACGGCTGCTCGAGCCGAGTGCGGTGACGCGATCGGACCGGCCATCGGGCTACGGGCTGATCGGTATGCGAGAACGCGCCACAGCGATCGGAGGCCAACTGTTCACCACTGACAGCCCGGCGGGTGGCTTCATCGTCTCCGCCCAGCTGCCGCTCACGCCCGAGTACGCGGCGGCTGTCGACAAGCCGGTAACCGACGCCAATTCAGCCGCTGGGCGCGTCGGTGACGCAGAGAACGGTGGTCCCCCATGACGATTCGAGTGTTACTCGCCGACGACCAGGCCCTGCTGCGCCAAGCGTTTCGGACGCTCCTCGACTCCGCCGACGACATCAGCGTGGTCGGTGAGGCCGCCGATGGCCGACAAGCGGTGAGCCTCACCCGCGAACTGCACCCCGATGTGGTCATCATGGACATCCGGATGCCCGATGCCGACGGCCTCACCGCCACCGCACAGATCTGCGCGGACCCACAACTGCACGACAGCCGCGTCCTGATCCTCACCACCTACGAGACCGACGACTACGTCGCGCAGGCGCTCCGCGCGGGCGCGAGCGGCTTCATCGGCAAGGGCATCGGCGCAGCGGAACTACTCGACGCCGTCCGCACCATCGCACACGGAGAAACCCTCCTGTCTCCCGCGGCAACGCGCAGCTTGATCGCTCGCTTTCTGGCAACGCCAACCGACCACGCGGCCGACCACACGTCCGAGCTACTCGACGCACTCACACCGCGAGAACGCGAAATGACCATGCTGGTCGCAACAGGACTGTCCAACAACGAGATCGCCGAGCAACTGTTCGTGAGTCCGTTCACCGTCCGCGCCCATGTGCAACGCGCCATGAACAAACTGCAGGCTCGCGATCGTGCACAACTCGTCGTCATCGCCCACCAGACCGGTCTGGTCAACCGAGCACATCCTGGGCGTTGACGCCCGAGGCACCCTTCACTCTGACGTTGGCGATGCCCTGTCGCCGATTTTCGGCAGATCAACTCTAAGACCAAATATCCTGTCGAAGAACAGGATTGATCATTCAGACTGCCCTGATAACATCGACACGGCACCGAGTGATGGTCACGGTGCACCGGCAATCCTGCCCGCTTGAATATCCTCGGCTTCGCCGGGAGGTAGCTGCCGCATAGCCATGAAGATCTTGTCCGCTTGTGCGCCGACCGGGTCCTACATTTCCTCATCTCGAACGACTTCGCCCGTTCGCCTCAACGTCTGCCGCACACGCACGAGTTGATCGCCCTGAAATGCGAGATCGGTGTCGTATCCGCGCGGTTTGTTGGGATAGCTCCAGAAGCGCTGACTGGGCAACTTCCCGTCCGTGACAACGGCTGTGTAACTCGCGAGGAGCTCTTCGGTGCTTACCTGCTTATTCGTATAGCCCAGCAGCGCAACAACTTCCGCTTCTGTCATTCCGAGAGCGACCTGCACTTCACCAGCGCTGCTTCGTTTCCGAAGCTCGGTTCTAACGATACCGAGCAATATGACGGCCAGTATGACAACGATGACGGCCAAACCGACGAGGAACTGACCGGACGACATGATGGATTCACCTCGGCTGTGAGTGTTCGTGGCAACCCGATTCGGGCGTGCCGTGCCCGTACGAATGAGAGAGCCAGCCAGCTCACTTTTCCCTGACTCGCAACCACTTTCACGATATTTCATCGTGACGAACGGCGCACCTGTTCGATCTATATCCGACCGGGTCCACCCTCTTCCCCTCCCCCACCGCATGCGTCAACCCACCACCAACGACGTCTGCTGCGTCAGCACCAAGGCTGTCACCCGATGAAACATCCGGCTTCTCGAGTGAGTTCCGATAGCCGGCGGCCTTGTCTGGGTGTCGCAGTGCGGTGTCTGGTCGGCCGCCGAGGAGTTGCTGGCTGACGCGGAGGGTTGGTCGGTACACACGGGCGACGTTCGATCTCGGCAAAGGGATCTCCGCGGTATCCGGTCCGAGGACTACGCCCCAGCTCGTTTGGTGAATAACACTAAGGCAGGTAGTCGACCACTCATGACAACTGCGACCCCGGCGAACACGATGAGTGAACAGAGCACCAACGAATACGCATTGATCGTCATGACACGTCGCGATGTGCGCCCCCGGCCGAGTACAGGTAGGGAGGCACATCTAACGGCCGTGGCATAGCTGGGGGGTTGCACAACGCCCTTCTCAGGGTGTCGCGAACTGAAGGACTCGTCATGGAAACGACCTCGTTTTTCGGCGCAGGTGGGGCCTGTTCGGCCGATTCCCAACCGAAACTACCCGGCGCAAACGCGGCCATGGGTGTCGCCGGACTGAGCCCGACGACCGCCGGAATATGAGATGCGATGAGCTCGCAAGACGAAAGACCGCCGCGTGCGGGCCACCCGATTGCAGGTGGACCGGAAGTAGACGGCGGACTCGCGATGTCAGCCGATGTTCTGGTCCCAGGCTCCATGGACTGGTTGCTTCAGGCAAGAACCCCAAGGGGCGCCTCCGTCCCTCCGTCGGTGGTGACCGCGTGGATGCGGCACGTTCGAGCCGGGCACGAGGCTCGACTGCGGTATGGGGCGCTGGAGATCCTCAGTCTGGTGGTCGCTGCGGCGATTCCGGCTGTTGCCGCATTCGGAGTCGGAACCAAATGGATAGTGTTCCTCGGCTCGTTGGCCATCGTTCTCAACGGCTGCCGGCAACTGTTCGGCTGGAAAGAGAACTGGGCAAACAGGAAGCGAGTCGTCTACGCGATACAACGTGAGGTTGCCTTGTTCTGCGTCGGCGCTGCCCCGTACGGGGCAGCCGAAGATGCTGCCACGCTGGTGACGTCTGTGGAGGACATCTGTACCGAACACTGGGAGCAGTGGTATTCGCGACGTCTCGCCGACGCCGGAACAGCCGAACGCCGTAATGGGGGCACCGACCTCGCGTGAGGTGGCGCTGCGGATTCGATCCTGACCACGAGCGCACCTGCCTGGTTCAGGACGCCGCGAACCGCTGTCGCCAGAACGCCGCCGCACCGATGAGTTTCGCTGACCGGCGGAGTCATACCCGATATGAACACAACCCCTCAGCTGGAACCACAGACCGCGGCCGGCAAGGTGCTCTGGCACTTCACGATGTCGCTCGACGGGTTCGTCGCGGGCCCGAACCACGAGATGGACTGGATGGCTGGGTTCTCCGGCAAGCCCGGGCTGGAACAGGAGTACACCGCGACCACCGGCGCTGTGCTCGGTGGCCGTGACGGCTGGGACGCGTTTCCCGGAGCTCGCCCTTACGGTGGCGGTGATGCATGGCAGGGCTCGGTCTTCGTCCTCACTCACCACCCCGAGGACGCCACGCCGGACGCGGATGTCACGTTCCTCAGTTGCGACGTCGCCGAGGCCGTGCGGATCGCCTTGGAAGCTGCGGGCGGCAAGAATGTCGAGATCCATTCGGCTTCGATCGGCGCGCAGCTGATCGAGCGCGGCCTGATCGACGAGCTCGACCTGCACATCGTGCCGATCCTGCTCGGCGACGGCATCCGGTTGTTCGACAAGCCGGGCTGCGCACCCGTACGCCTCGATCGTGTGCACGATGGTGCTCCGAACGAGGAGCTCAGCGTTCGCTTCCGCCCGGCGGCCCAGCGCGGTGGCGGACCACAAGAGGGAGGCGCCCCATGCTGAAGCAGGTGGCGGAGGGTGTACTGGTCCACCAGAGCGAGATACTCCGCAACAACACCGTTGTCGTGCAGGGCACGGGCGGTGTGTTACTCGTCGACCCCGGGATAACAAACGCTGAAATGGTCTGCCTGGCGAACGACCTTCGCGAGTTGGGCCAGCCCGTTGTAGCCGGGTTCTCGACGCATCCTGATTGGGATCACGTGCTCTGGCATGCCGAGCTCGGCGATGCGCCTCGTTACGGTACGGCCCGCTGCGCCACTTTTATGCAGGACGTGCGGTCGGATGCGGACTGGAAGACCAGCGTTGCCGAGGGGTTCCCGCCGGAAATCGCCGAGGAGATACCGCTGGACCCGTTCGGCCTCATTACCGGTCTGCGTGCCGGCACTGCGCAGATCCCTTGGGATGGCCCTGAGGTCCGGATTATCGAGCATCCAGCACATGCCCAAGGCCATGCGGCGCTGGTGGTCGAAGAACTCGGGGTTCTCGTCGCCGGCGATATGCTCTCCGATCTCTTCGTTCCGATGCTCGACCTGGACGCCGCAGATCCCATCGAGGACTATCTCGCCGGGTTGCGGCTGCTCGAGGGCGTGGTGGACAACGTTGATGTCGTCATCCCTGGTCACGGGTCGGTCGGTAGGGGTGATCAGGTACGCGCGAGGATCGAACGGGATCGGGCTTACGTGCACGCCCTGCGTGACGCCCGTGTTCCCGTCGACCCGCGGGTCGGTCAATCGGTTGAGCCCGGTTGGGAGTGGGTGAACGACATACACGAAGGGCAATTCCACAGCCTCGCCCGAATACGAGGTGTGCGCGACGAGACGCCCGGTTAGAGATCAGGGACACTGTGCTGCGGTCAGTCACACCCCTCGAGCGTCGCCCGACCCAATTCGGCTACCACATCGGCGATCTCGCCTCGTGCGCGCAATGCCTGCACCTGTCGCCGCGCGCCGTTGCCGCGCGCGTACAGCGCGGCGATCGCCGCGGTGACGAAGGTGTGGTCACCGCACTCGCGTAGGGCGGGCTCGACGTGCTCGACGAGGCGCCCCATCAGCTCGTGTTGCGGCACGACAATCCCGTCGACGAGGTCGAGACCGTTGCCGTCCAGGCCGGAATGCGCGGCATTCCAGTACGCGGCGCGCAGGAGCTCCCCCGACACCGCGGGCGCGGCTTCGTGCTGTGCGATAGACCGCAGGCCCGTCCCGACGAGTCCTCGGATCAGGGCAGCGAGCAGCGCTGATTCCTCGGCAGTGGCGGGAATGTCGCTGACCCGGATCTCGACCGTCGGGAACGACTCCGACGGACGGACATCCCAATACACCATCTTGTTGTCGAGGATGCTGCCGCTGGACCGCATCATGGCCACGATCGAATCGTAGTCGCCGAGCGAGGCGAAAAATGGTGGCGGTCCCGCGCTGGGCCAGCGTCGCCACAGAATGCTGCGCCAGCTCGCGTACCCGGACTCGAAGCCGCGGTAGATAGCCGAATTCGCGGTCATGGCCAGCAGGACCGGCAGCCAAGGCCGCACATGGTTGCTCACCAACACCGCGGTCTCGCGATCGGGGACACCGATATGCACGTGGCAGCCGCACAGCCCCTGCTCGTGGGCGAGCATCCCGAAGGTGTGCGCGATCCGCTGGTAACGCGGGGTGTCGGTGACCGGATAGCCCTCGGGCACCGTCGGCGGGACGGCCACCGCGAGCAGACGCGCATCGTGGTCGACCGCGCAGGCCGCGACCCGGCGGCGGGAAGTGCGCAGCTCGGTCAGCAGTTCGCCGATGTCGCAGTGCACGCTGCTGCTGGTCTCTACCTGACAGCTCGTGAGCTCCAATTGCAGGTCGATGCCGATCTGTCGCGCCGCCGCGGCGACCTGGGTGTTCTTCGGCGCCGGTGCGCCGGTACCGGGATCGGTCAACAGGAATTCTTCTTCGACGCCGACCGTGAGTACGTGTTCGTGCCTGCCCACCGCCTGCCTCCTTCACGCGAGGTTCGACGCGTGCCGGGGTATTACCCCGGCACGCGTCCCGCAATCGGCTCGACGGCCCGCGGATTACCGGAACCGAGTGCGGGCATTCGCCGGGCAGGAAGAATCCCGAGAAAGGATCTGGCGATGACCGTCCCATTGCGCGCCCTTGCTCTGGTCTGCACGCTCAAGCCGTCACCCGCCGCGTCGAGCAGTGCGCTCATCGCCGATCAGGTCCTGGCCGAGCTGGCCACACACGACATCGAGGGCGAGTCGGTGCGGATCGCCGATTTCGACATTCGCCCCGGCGTCAGCGCCGACGAGGGCGACGGCGACCAATGGCCGCAGATCCGGCGCCGCGTCCTCGACGCCGACATCGTCCTGCTCGCTACCCCCACTTGGATGGGACATCTGTCCTCGATCGCGCAGCGGGTCCTCGAGCGGCTCGACGCCGAACTGTCCAGCACCGACGATGCGGGCAGACCCGCGATGTTCGGCAAGGTGGGCATCGCCGCGATCGTCGGCAACGAGGACGGCGCGCACAAGATCGCCGCCGACACCTTCCAGGCGCTCGACGACATCGGATTCACCATCCCCGCGCAGGGTTGCACCTATTGGAACGGTGAGGCGATGGGCAGTGTCGACTACAACGACCTGCCCGCTACCCCGGACGCGGTGCGCGCGACCACCACAACCATGGCCCGCAATGCCGCCCATCTCGCCGGCTTGCTGCGCACGCGGAATTATCCGCCGGGCTGAGAACCCGCTCGAGACGGATCGGGAGCTGTGGTTCTCAGTTGATCGCGTTCTGTCGTCATTGCGAGGATAATTGTCACCGGGGATGACAGGTTCGCCCGAATCACCCACCTGGAGCCAGCGATGATCCACAGCCACCGGATGTTCTCCCACCTGGTCCGCACGACCGGTGAGGAGTCGTTCTACGACGATCAGTTACGGCACGCGGCGTGGGGTGCGCGGTGCGTGGGCCGGGGTCCCACCGCTCCCCTGCACGCCGGAGGACTCACCGCGCTCGCCGATCGGCTCGAGCTCAAATCCTTGCCCGCCGGGTCGCCGGTGTTCTCGGCGGGCGCGCCACCGGACGGTGTGTGGATCGTGCGGCACGGGCAGATCGAACTGTCCGTCGGTTCTGGCAGCCAACACGCTGTCGTCGACGTGCTCGGCCCCGGCGATGTCGATGGCGACATCGCACTGCTGCTGGAAATGCCGCTGCCCTACACCGCGCGCACGCTCACCGAGTCGGAATGCCTGTTCCTGCCCGCCGCCGACTTCGACGCCGTGCTCGCCGGCCATCCAGCGATCGCGCGCCGCTGGCTTTCCAGTGTGGCACAACGCCTTTCGGCAGTTCAGGCACAGCTGATCAACATTCTCGGCCGCCCGCTGCCCATCCAGGTGTCCCAGTTGCTGCTCGACGGAGCCGTCGACGGGTCGGTCCCACTCGACCAACGCACCCTCGCCGCCATGCTCGGTGTGCCGTGCCCGTCGCTGAACAAGACCGTCAAGGAATTCGAACGACACGGCCTGATCAACATCGGCGACGAGACGATCGACATCATCGATGCCGAAGGGCTGCGCCACCTCCACCTTCCTGCTGAAACGCGCTGACCACGCTGCTCAGTAGCCCGGCGAGTAGAATTGCCACCAGATGGCCGCCGTCGGTCAGGTGATCCGGCGTGGTCACAGGAGCGGCAGATGAGCGCACGAGACGACTCCGCTTCGGGACGGGTTCCCCGAAGACTCCGACTGATGCTGACGGCCGCCACGGTGCTCTTCGTGTTGCTACTGACCGTGCCGCGTCTGATCGGCGCGTACGTCAATTGGCTGTGGTTCGGCGAGGTCGGCTACCGCGGTGTCTGGTTGACCGTGCTCCTCACCAAGCTGTCGCTGTTCGCCGTGATCGCGGTGTGTCTCGGTGGCGCCGTGTTCGTCGCCATGTGGCTGGCATACCGCTCTCGTCCCGTCTTCTTTCCCACCGCACGCACCGACGACCCGCTCGGCGAGTACCGCCGCGTGGTCGGCCGGTGGCCGCTGCGCTTCGGGTTGGGGATCGCCGTCGGCTTCGGGCTGATCTGTGGTCTCATCGGGCAGTCGAGGTGGGAGACGGTGCAGTTGTTCTTGCACGGCGGGTCGTTCGGCGAGCGCGACCCCGAATTCGGGGTCGATATCGGTTTCTTCGTCTTCGATCTGCCGTTCTATCGACTCATCTTGAGCTGGCTGTTCGTCGCCGTCCTCTTCGCGTTTCTGGCTTGTCTGGCAACGCATTACCTGTTCGGCGGGCTCCGTCCGGTTCGCAAATCGATCGGTCTCAGTCATGGGGCGCGCATACAGCTCGCGGTGCTCGTCGGCCTGTTCTTCGTGTTCAAGGCCGCTGCGTATTGGCTCGACCGGTATGCGCTGTTGTCGAGCCATCGGCGGGAACCGACGTTCGCCGGCGCCGGCTACACCGATATCAATGCCGTGCTGCCCGCCCGGTTCATTCTCCTCGCGATTGCCCTGATCTGCGCTGCCGCGGTCTTCTCGGCGGTGGTGATCCGCGATCTCCGGGTCCCGGCGATGGCCGCTGTCCTGCTGTTGCTGTCGTCGATCGTGGCGGGGGGCATCTGGCCGCTGGCGGTGGAGCAGTTCTCGGTGCGGCCCAACGCCGCCGACCGGGAGAGCACCTATATCGAACGCAATATCGCGGCAACGAGGCAGGCCTACGGGATCGGCGGCGACATGGTCGACTACCGGCCGTATCCAGGTGTCGGTTCCAGGCCGCCACCCGAGGTCGCCGCCGACGCGACCACGATCGCCAATCTCCGGCTGCTCGACCCGCATGTTCTCTCCCGCACATTCACCCAGCAGCAGCAGCTCAAGAACTTCTACAGCTTCCCGGAGAATCTGGACCTCGACCGCTACCGGATCGACGGCCAATTGCGCGACTATGTCGTCGCGGCGAGGGAGTTGACCCCGAGCGCGCTCAGCGGCAATCAGTCCCATTGGGTCAATCGGCACACCGTCTACACCCACGGTGACGGGTTCGTCGCAGCGCCGGCGAACCGGGTCAACGCGGCAGTCCGGGAAGCGTCGGGCGATAGTTCGGCCAGTAACAGTGGGTATCCGATCTACGCGGTCAGCGACATCGCCTCCCAACGCGCCGGCGACCAGGTGATCCCGGTCGAACAGCCACGCATCTACTTCGGTGAGGTGATCGCGCGGGCCGATCCCGACTACGCCATCGTCGGCGGCGGCACCGAGGCGCGCGAGTACGACACCGACACGACCAAGTACACCTACACGGGTGCGGGCGGTGTCCCGATCGGGAACTGGTTCAACCGGCTCGCCTTCACCGCGACCTACGCTGAACGAAACATTCTCTTCGCCAAGGCGATCGGGCCTGATTCGAAGATCATCTTCCATCGTGACCCGAGCGAGCGTGTCGAGCTGGTCGCACCGTGGCTCACTGTCGACAACAACCCGTATCCGGCGGTCGTCGACGGCCGGATCGTCTGGATCGTGGACGCGTACACCGCGATCGACGGCTACCCCTATGC
Organism: Nocardia sp. NPDC058519; assembly: GCF_042719755.1. NCBI lineage: Bacteria > Bacillati > Actinomycetota > Actinomycetes > Mycobacteriales > Nocardiaceae > Nocardia > Nocardia sp. NPDC058519. Next base: position 120,501 of record NZ_JBHXNK010000006.1, read on the forward strand.
CGCGCGGAGTTCGCTGGCCGCGCTCGCCCGCGATGACAGCAGATCGTTGCGCGATCCGGCCGAGATCTCCTACGTGCGGAACTCGGTCAAGGCCACCGTCGACGCCTACGACGGCACCGTGACGCTGTACCAGGTCGACACCGACGACCCGGTGCTGTCCGCGTGGATGCGAGTGTTCCCGGGCACCGTCGAACCCGCGGAGAAGATCAGTGACGACCTGCGCGCGCATCTCCGATACCCGGAGGATCTGTTCGTCATCCAGCGCGACATGCTCGCCCGCTACCACGTGGACGAACCACGGGAGTTCTTCACCAACAACGCCTTCTGGTCGGTTCCCAGCGATCCGACCGTCGACGCCAATCCCCAGCAGCCGCCCTTCTACGTGTTGCTCGGTGACCCGGACAGCGCCGCGCCCTCGTTCCGGTTGACCAGTGCGATGGTCGGGTTCAAACGGGAGTTCTTGTCCGCGTACATCTCCGTGCACTCCGACCCGGAGAACTACGGCAAGTTCAGCATTCTGCAGTTGCCCACCGATACGCTCACCCAAGGACCACAACAGATTCAGAACTCGATGATCTCCGACACGCGAGTGGCTTCCGAGCGAACCCTGCTGGAGCGCTCCAACCGCATCCAGTACGGCAACCTGCTCACCCTGCCGATCGCCGACGGCGGCGTGCTCTATGTCGAACCGCTGTTCACCGAACGGATATCGACGGCCCCGAACGGGTCGACTTTCCCGCAGCTGGCACGCGTATTGGCCAGCTACCGGGAACCGGGCACCGGCGGAGTCAGAGTCGGCTACGCACCGACCCTCGCCGAGGCGCTCGATCAGGTATTCGGCCCCGCCACCGGCAATCTCGCGACCCCGCCCGGTGGCAGCGCGGCAGCGCCGCCACCTCCGGGCCGGACGGCGGTGCCACCGAGTGAGCCGCAGCCCTCAACTACCCCACCGCTGATGGACGAGGCCACGATCGCCCGGCTGGAGGCTGAGCTCGAGGCGGCCCGTGCGGCGCTCGATCGCCTCGAGCAGCAACTCGATGACATTCTTCGCCCGAACAAGTGAGGAGCGGCAACTCTGCCCGACTACACGCTCCCTCTGCCGATGCCGGGAACGAACCGGCCCGTCGCCGCCAGATACGCCTGATATCCCGGGCCGTGCACCCGGGCCAGATACGGCTCCTCGACGACCCGGACTTGCAGTTCGATAGTCACCAGAAGCACCACGAACCCGGCGATCGCGACGACGTTCGGGATCAGCAACGTGACACCGGTGGCGAAGACCAGCATCGCCGTGAAGATCGGGTTCCGCACGATCCCGAACACCCCGGTGTGCACCAAAGTTGTTGTCTCGGTGGCATCGACGCCGATTCGCCAGGACTCCCCCATCTGGTTCTGCGCGTACAGCGTCGCGGCGATCCCGGCGAGCGCGAGCACCGTCCCGGCGGCTTGGATCGGGGCCGAGGACAGCCACGCGATCGGCGCGACGACATCGACCAGCTGGAGAACCGGGGCTGCGAGCCCGACTGCGATCGCGGCGATGAATCCGACACCGGCGAACCATTCCAAGGAGCCGGGTCGTCCGCTGATGCCCCGGAATCCGGTGGAACCGGTGGCACGGTGCTGTCGCCAGCTGCGCCATCCGAATCCCAAGGCCCCGAAGAGCAGGTACAGCGCCGATGCCAGCCAAGCGGCCATTGTTCTTCCTCGATTTCAGTCGTCGCAGCAGGCGCAGGCATCGGCCTGGGCGGTGGGTTTCGCGGCGGCACCGATCGGTGGTGTCGCACAGCAGATATCGCCTTTCCAGGCGTTGAGACCTTCCTTCACGGCGATCACGGCGATCACCAGCGCCGCGATCGGATCGGCCCACGACCAGCCCAGCAGGCTGTTGAGCAACAACCCCACCAGCAGTACCGCCGAGAGATAGGTGCACAGCAGCGTCTGTTTGGAATCGGCCACGGCAGAGGCAGATCCGAGTTCACGTCCGGCCCGGCGTTGCGCGGCCGAGAGGACCGGCATGATCACCAGGCTGGCCGCGGCCAGCGCGATCCCGACCGTGGAGTGCCTGGCCTCGCCGATGCCGAACAGGGCGCGTAGCGAGTCGATGGTGACGTAGGCGGCGAGGGCGAAGAAGGAGAACGCGATGATGCGCAGTGCGACCTTCTCCCGCTTCTCGGGGTCGCGTCCGGCGAACTGCCACGCGACCGCGGCGGCGGAGGACACCTCGATCACCGAATCCAGACCGAACCCGATCAGCGCGGTGGAGGACACCCGAACACCCTCGGCGAGGGCGATGATCGCCTCGATCACGTTGTAGGTGATCGTCGCGGTGACGAACCAGCGAATCCGCTTCGACAACAACGCTTTACGCGCCGGATCGGGTCCGACCGTCACAGCGAACAAGGGCATACCGAGCGAGGCCATCAGCAGCACCCCTCGGAATCCGCATCCGGGCAGCACGCCGGATCTACGGCCAAGACCAGTCCGAGCAGATCATCGAGCGCGGCGCCGATGCGAGCGTCGGCGAGCTCGTAACGACTGCGCCGCCCTTCGGGAACCGCGACAACCAGACCGCATCCACGTAGGCAGGCCAGATGATTGGACAAGATCTGGCGTGATACCCCGATCCGCTCGGCGAGCTGCGACGGGTATCCGGGCGACTGGCGCAGATTCAGCAGGATCTGGGTACGAGTCGGGTCCGACAGCGCGTGCCCGAATCGGGCCAGCGCGTCGGTGTGTAGCACCGGCAATATCTCCATAACCAAACAGTACATCTAGATCTGTATTCAGAAAAGAGTGGATTGTCTCCGATCCTGGTTGAGGGTGGACACCACGGTGACCAGCCGGTCGCAGCCGACTTCTAGGCTCTGCTCATGACTGTGGTGCGCTCGATCCTGCTGTTCGTCCTGGCCGCCATCGCCGAGATCGGTGGGGCCTGGCTGGTCTGGCAGGGTGTGCGCGAGCACCGCGGCTGGGCCTGGATCGGGGCAGGCGTCATCGCACTCGGCATATACGGGTTCGTCGCGACATTGCAGCCCGACGCCAACTTCGGACGCATCCTCGCCGCCTACGGCGGGGTATTCGTCGCCGGTTCGCTGTTGTGGGGGATGGCGCTCGACGGGTTCCGCCCCGACCGCTGGGACGTCACCGGCGCGGCGATCTGCCTGGTCGGCGTCGCGGTCATCATGTACGCACCACGCGGCTGACCACTGCCGACCGCCCCATTGCGCCGGGCATCGCAGGTCGAGGATGGGCCTCAGCCGACCAGGCCGCCGCTGCACGCGAGCACTTCGCCGGTGATGTAATCCGACTCCGGCAAGCACAGCAGATAGACCGCGCCCGCCGCTTCCTCCGGGGTGCCGAGGCGGCCCAAGGGAGCGATGTGCTGGGCTGCTTGGAGCAGCATCGGATTGACGCCGACCTTGATCTCCTGTCCGGCGATGTCGATCGTGGTGTCCTCGGTGGCCGATTCGGTGAGTCTGGTCTGAATCAAGCCGAAAGCGACTGCGTTGACCGTCACTCGGTAGCGGCCCCATTCTTTGGCGACGGCCTTGGTGAGACCGAGGATTCCGGCCTTGCCCGCGGAATAGTTGGCCTGTCCCGCGTTGCCGTAGAGCCCGGCCAGCGAGGAGATGTTGACCACCTTGCGTGTGATCGGATTACCCTCCGCCCGTTCACGTTTCGCCGCCGTGCTGATCACGGGCTGGGCGGCACGCAGAATCTGGAACGGCGCTTTCAGGTGAACGTCGAGGATGGCGTCCCACTGGTCGTCGGTCATCTTCTGCACAACAGAGTCCCAGGTGTAGCCGGCATTGTTGATGATGATGTCGAGCCCACCGAAGGAGTCAACAGCGGTGGCGACGAAACGCGCGCCGAACTCGGGATCGGTGACGCTACCGGCGCAAACCGCCGCCCGCCCGCCTGCGCCGACGATCTCGTCGGCCACCTGTTGGGCTGCCTCGGGGTCGAGATCGTTGACGACGACAGCCGCCCCGTTGGCCGCGAGTTTGCGGGCGATAGCCGCCCCGATGCCGCGCCCGCTGCCGCTGACGATCGCGGTCTTACCTGCCAGTGATGACGTCATGAGTGCGCCGATCCTTCCGTGGTGAGTGCTGTGAAGTCGCCGTGCCTGCCCGCACCCGCCGCGAAGCGGGCCGCACCGGCGAGTGTGTCGGCCTGGAACGAGGTCATTCCATGGGTGAATTCATTGGCGAGTGCCGTGGTTTCGTCCGATCCCGCTTGTTCGAGCGCGGACAGGCGGTCTTGGCGCATGCAGGTCTGCGGGAACCGGGTGAGCTCGTGGGCGAGTTCCCGAGCGAGCGCCAGTGCCTTGCCCTTGGGGGCGATCCGGTTGACCAGGCCGATCCGGAGCGCTTCGGTGGCGTCGACCGGCCTGCCGGTCAGGATCAGATCCATCGCGTGGCTCTCGCCGATCAGCCGGGGAAGTCGGACCGTGCCTCCGTCGATCAACGGCACGCCCCAGCGACGGCAGAACACGCCGAGAACCGCGTCCTCGTCAGCGACCCGCAGGTCGGCCCAGATCGCCAGCTCCAGTCCGCCCGCGACCGCGAATCCGGATATCGCGGCGATAACCGGCTTGGACAAGCGCATCCGGGTCGGCCCCATCGGACCGTCACCCTCGACTCCGGCGACATTGCCACGTTCGGTACCGAGGGCCTTGAGATCGGCTCCCGCGCAGAATGTTCCGCCGATTCCGTGCAGAATCGCCACGGCGGCGTCGGGGTCGGCGTCGAACTCCCGGAATGCGGTCGCCAGCGCCGCCGCGGTCGGGCCGTCGACCGCGTTGCGGACGTCGGGGCGGTTGATGCCGATCAGGACGACGGGGCCGTCACGCTCGACGAGAACTGTGGAACCAGACATCAGAACCTCGAATCGTTGCGCTCGGTCTACAGCGACCGCGCGACGAGCTCTTTCATGATTTCGTGCCGCTTCGACCGCGGCGACCGACGCCAATGAAACAGTCCAATCGTACTGTTGTCAATGCCTGGGAGGATGCATCCATGGCATCACCCACGGAAGGTCGGCGGCGTAGCGACGCCGCCCGTAGCGGCCGCACACGTGAACGCATCCTCCAGGCCGCGGTCGACTCCTTGATCGAGGACGGCTACGCGGCCACGAGTATCGGCGCGATCCAGAGCCGGTCCGGTGTCTCCCGTGGGGCGCTGCTGCACCAGTACCCGAACAAGGCGCACCTGCTCGTCGACGCTGTGCGCCACCTGTCGGATCAGCAGGTAGACGAGGTCCTCGCTTACTCGGAACCGGCCGCCGCCGAGGACTGGATGACGGTGCTGTGGCACAGCTTCGCGACCCCACTGTTCGGCGCGGTGCTGGAACTGTGGGTAGCGGCCCGGACCGATGCCGATCTCCGCGGCGCGCTGCTACGCCATCAACGTGATCTGCACGGCAGCATCCGCGAGTCGATCACGCGCAATCTCGAAGGCCCGCTGCCGGAGAACTTCGATTCGGTCTTCGAGATGACTCTCACCTATTTTCGCGGCCTGGCGTTGACGACGATTCTGAGCACCAACCACCGAGACCGGCTGCTCGACGACTGGCGCGCGACGATGCGATCGGTCTTCTCCTCGCCCTGAGCCGCGGACGGCTGTGCGTTCAGCCCTCGGCGAGCACGCTGATCGCCGCGCGCAGTCGAGTGGTGGCGTCGGCGACGACGGGGTCGAGTGCGGGTTCGCCGGTGACCGTGGCCATCAGCGCCGGGTTCATGGCCTCGATGATGATGGAATCGGTTGCCGTGCGGTCGCGGCGTACCACCACGTTGCAGGGCAGCAATACTCCGATCTGCCGGTCGATGTCGACGGCGCGGTGGGCCAGGGATGGGTTGCACGCGCCGAGGATGCGATAGTCCTCCATCTCCTCGCCCAGTTTGGCTTTCATGGTCGCGCGCAGGTCGATTTCGGTGAGGATGCCGAATCCCTGGGCGGCAAGCGCCGTTGTGGTGCGTTCGATCGCGTCGTCGAAGGTGGTGTGCAGGGTCGTCGACAAGGCCAGGTCCATCACAGATTCCTTTCGGTCATCGGAATGCGGCAGCCGGATCAGACATTGCGGCCGGTGGGGCGTCTACTGATCCTGCACGAGCGACAACAGTTTCCGTGCATACCTTCTATCGGCGGTGTCGCCGAATTCTCGACCACCGTCTTGCACGGGTCGGTGTCACCGGGTCATCACCCGGATCTCATCCCATACGGGTGAAGCCGCGAAGCCAACCCTCGTCGCATGCTGGACGAGCATGCTCCGACCCGGATCCTGATCGTCGGAGCGACGTGTGCCGACCATGAGCCGTGACCGCAATCAGGAGACGACGATGCCGCACTCGAAGCCGAATATCCTTGTCATCTGGGGCGATGACATCGGGATCACCAATCTCAGCTGCTACAGCGATGGATTGATGGGGTATCGAACGCCCAATATCGATCGCTTGGCCGCGGAAGGTATGCGATTCACCGACTCCTACGGTGAGCAGAGTTGCACCGCGGGCCGCGCGGCCTTCATCTCCGGACAGAGCGTGTACCGGACGGTATGAGCAAGGTCGGCGTTCCCGGCGTGGATATCGGCTTGGCGCCCGAGGATCCGACGATCGCGGAATTGATCAAACCACTCGGTTACGCGACCGGGCAGTTCGGTAAGAACCACCTGGGTGATCTCAACAAGTACCTGCCGACAGTTCGGGGGTTCGATGAGTTCTTCGGCAACCTGTACCACCTCAATGCCGAAGAGGAACCGGAGTTGCCCGATTATCCGCACGAGGATCAATTCCCGCGTCTCTACAATCTTCAGCTGCCGCGCGGCGTGCTGCACGCGTGGGCGACCGATACCGACGATCCCACCGAGGATCCGAAATTCGGTCGCGTCGGAAAGCAACGGGTCGAGGACACCGGTCCGCTGACGAAGAAGCGGATGGAGACGATCGATGACGAGATCGCCGACGCCTGCGTCGATTTCATCAAACGCCAGCACGAGGCCGACACACCGTTCTTCGTGTGGTTGAACTTCACCCACATGCATGTGCGCACCCATACCAAGCCCGAAAGTGTGGGCCAGGCCGGAATCTGGCAGTCGCCCTACCACGACACCATGATCGATCACGACCGCAATGTCGGCACGGTCCTGGACCTGCTGGACGAACTCGGCCTCGCCGAGGACACGATCGTCATCTACAGCACCGACAACGGCCCACACGCCAACACCTGGCCGGACGGGGCGACAACACCGTTTCGCAGTGAGAAGGACACCAACTGGGAAGGCGCTTTCCGCGTTCCCGAGCTGATCCGGTGGCCGAACAAGATCGCCGCGGGCCAGGTCACCAACGAGATCGTGCAGCATCACGACTGGCTCCCGACCCTCATCGCGGCGGCCGGCGAGGCGGAGATCGTCGACAAGCTAAAGAAAGGACACAGCGTCGGCGACACCACCTACAAGGTCCACATCGACGGATACAACCTGCTGCCCTATTTGACCGGCGAGGCGGACACGAGCCCCCGTCGAGGGATGGTGTATTTCTCCGATGATTGCGATGTCCTCGGAATCCGGTTCGAGAACTGGAAGATCGTGTTCATGGAACAGCGCGCCACCGGCACCCTGGGGATCTGGGCCGAGCCGTTCACCCCATTGCGGATACCGAAGCTGTTCAATCTGCGCACCGACCCGTTCGAACGCGCGGACGGCACATCGAACACCTACTGGGACTGGTTTCTCGACCATGACTACATCACCGCCTACGGCACCGCGATCGCGACGGCGTTCCTGGAAACGTTCAGGGAGTTCCCGCCTCGGCACGAGCCGGCGTCGTTCACCATCGATCACGCGGTGAACAAGCTGCACGAGTTCCTGGCCAGGGACTGACGTCATGACCGACAGCCTCGAATCGTGGACGGACGGCACAACCAAAGCCGCCATCGTCGAGTTCGTCGAGCGGGTCACCGACCCGCAGCGGCCAGAATTCGTCGAGCCCGCGGCACGGGTGGCGGTCTTCGACAACGACGGCACCCTGTGGTGCGAGAAGCCGATGCCCATCCAGCTCGACTTCACGATCCGCCGCCTCGCCGAAATGGCCGAGCACGACCCCTCGTTGAGAACGCAGCAGCCGTGGCAGGCCGCCTATACCCACGATATGAAATGGCTCGGAGCTGCCGTGGTGAAGCACTACCACGGTGACGACGACGACCTGAAGTTGTTGATGGGCGCCGTGGTTCGTGCCTTCGACGAGGTGACCGTCGAAGACTACGACGCTCGGGTAACGGCCTTCTTCGACAGCTCGAATCACCCGACACTGGGCCGTTCGTATCGCGGTTGTGGGTACACACCGATGACCGAATTGTTGGCCTACCTGAACACGCATGGGTTCACCACCTACATCGCCTCCGGCGGCGATCGGGATTTCATGCGCCCGGTCGCCGAAGGGCTCTATGGCGTGCCACCCGAACGCGTGATCGGCAGCGCACTCGGCCTGACCTATCGAGCCGATGATCGTGGTAACCAGTTGCTGTACAAGGCGGCGATGGACTTCTTCGACGACGGGCCGGAGAAGCCCGTCCGGATCTGGAGCAGGATCGGCCGTCGCCCGATCGTGTCTGTCGGCAACTCGAACGGCGATCTGCCGATGCTCGCCTTCTCCGAACTGCCCGACAAACCCGCCCTCAGAGTGATTGTCCTGCATGACGACGCCGACCGGGAATTCGACTACGTGGCCGGTGCCGAAGACCTCCTCGCCCGCGCGCACAAGGACGGGTGGACCATAGCCAGCATGAAGAATGATTGGCGCGACGTTTTCGCACCCGATCAGCAGTGAGTCGAGGAGAACCGAGACACGTGGACACCATCATCGGCACGGAGCTTCGCCGGATCCCCGCGCAAGTGTTCACCATGGGATCCGACCGTCACTATCCGGAAGAAGGACCGGCGCATCGGGTCGAAGTGGACGCGTTCGCCATCGAAACCCGCCAGGTCACCAATGCTCGATACGCTCGATTCGTGGACGAGACCGGCTATGTGACCGTGGCCGAACGCCCGCTGGATCCGGCGGAGTTCCCGGGTGCTCCGGCGGAGAACCTCCAGCCCGGTTCGATGGTTTTCGCCGCAACGGCCGGTCCGGTCGACTTACGCCATCTCAACCTGTGGTGGCGGTGGACACCCGGCGCCTCGTGGCGACAGCCGACAGGGCCACGCTCGTCGACGCAAGGGCGTGAGGAGCACCCGGTCGTCCATATCGCGCACGAAGACGCCCGCGCCTATGCCGATTGGGCAGGCCGTGCACTACCGACGGAGGCCCAGTGGGAAGCGGCCGCGCGTGGCGGCTTGGACAACACCGAATTCGCCTGGGGCAACGAGCCGGAACCCGACGGTCTGGCTCTCGCGAACTACTGGCGCGGACACTTTCCGTGGCAGCCGGATGCCGGGTACGGCACGACCACACCGGTCGGAACGTACCCACCGAACGCGTACGGCCTCTACGACATGACCGGCAATGTCTGGGAATGGACCGACGATTGGTACGCCGAGAACCACACCGGCGCCGACCTGTGCTGCGCCCCACGCAATCCCCGCGGTGCAGCGGTGGAGGGTAGCTTCGACCACCGGCAACCTCAGTTCCGAGTACCGCGCAAGGTGATCAAAGGCGGGTCGTTCCTCTGCGCCGACAGCTACTGCCGACGCTACCGACCCGCCGCCCGCAGACCTCAGATGATCGACACCGGCATGAGCCACATCGGTTTCCGCTGCATCGCCGAGGCCTGATCGACGACGCCTCGCCGCCGCTTCCAGTACGGCACCGCGTATTTCGCGCGTCGCGTCGTTCGCGTGGGGTGACGTTCGTCCTCGCGTATGGCCTCGGTCTGCCGTCGCCGCGCCTATCGACCTTCGCTCGATGCCGCCGCGGCCGCATCGTCGATTCCGGTCCACGGGACGAACGCCGGAATGTCGGCGGGGACGCGCCCGGGGAAGTCGGGGCGGCGCCGTTGCAGGAAAGATGTGATGCCCTCGACCGCGTCGGCACTGTCGGCCAGTCCCCCGATCAATTTCGAGTCCAGCGCGTGGGCGGGGTACGGGGTGTCGAAGGCGCTGAGCCGCAGCAGCATCTGGCGGGTGACCGCCACCGACACCGGTGCGGTGTGCTCGATGAGGTCACGGGCGTACGCCTCGGCGGCGGGGAGTACCTCGTCGGGCTCGACGACCTGGTGGACGAGCCCACCGGCCAGTGCTTCGGCCGCGGGGAAGACCCGCCCGGACAGCATCCAGTCCATTGCCCGTCCCATGCCGACGATGCGCGGCAGGTGCCATGCCGAGGCACCCTCGGGGAAGAATCCGCGCCGGGTGAAGACGTAGCCGAAGCGGCTGTCGGTGGCGGCGATGCGGTAGTCCGCGGGCAGGATGATCGTCGACCCGGCACCGACCGCGGCACCGCGGATCGCGGCGATGACGGGTTTGGTGCACTCGAAGATCCGGCGCGAGCACTGTCCGGCGGGTTCGAGCCAATCGTCGTCGACGTCGCCGCCCGGTGCGCCGCCGGACAGGTCCATGCCGACGCAGAAGTCGGACCCTTCGCCGGTCAGGATGATCGCGCGCACATCCGGGTCCCGGTCTGCCACGATGATCGCGTCGCCGAGTTCGGCGGCCATGATCAGTGTGTACCCGTTTCGCGCCTGGGGGCGGTTCATGCTGATGGTGGCGATGTGGTCGCGCACCGTGTACAGGATCTCTTCGTAGGCCATGTCGTCCTCGGGGTAGGTCGGTCGAATCAACTGTGCGATAACCAGTTTCGGCTTGGAGATGAGAAACATCGGCGCCGCGAGGGTGAGTGCGCGCGTGAGTTCGGCGGTTCCATCAGGGTGTTCCTTTCCGGCACGACTGTGCCGAGACAGTGGGAGTCGAGGGCGTGACACATGCCGGACTCCCTTCATGCTTCCATGCATGCCGCACAGCTCGCGGGTCGAGCTACCGAAGAGCTCGATCACTGCCTCTATCTGGTCATTTACCGCCAAATCATCGACGCGACTTCGAGCAACATGCAAAACCATGCACCAACGAATGCAGAAATGCAAGGCAGGCTCCGGTCACGGGACCGAAAGGGATACCGCCGATCCGTTGTTTCTGCGCGCGCTCCGAAGCAGCCGCCATAGGCTGGGGTCGATCTCGTCGACGACGCACCTTCGACGCCAACAGCACGACCCACGCCACCGGCTCGGACCCCCGAGGAACTCGATGACTATCTTCCGCACCGCTTCTCGCGCACTGACCGCGATGGCGGTCACCGCGACGGCTGCCGTCCTTCCCGTGAATATCGCTGTTGCCGAACCGGTTTCGTGTGCACCGTGGGCCCAGCACACCGTCGCGGCCGGCTACGGAATTCTCGAGAACCTCGGGTTCGACGGTCGCGGAAACCTGTTGCTGGCACAGCAGTCCGTCACCGGATCAGCAGGCTCCTTGCAGCGACTCGGTGCCGACGGCTCGACCTCGGTCGTGGTCGACGATATCGACGGCCCGGGGGCGATCCTGGTCATCGGCGGAATCGCCTACTTCACGGCGGGCAACAGCGCCGCCTCCGCCCTCACCGATCGCGCCGACGGCTCGATTCGCGCACTGCACCTCGATACGGGCGCCGTGACCACGGTGGCAACGGGGTTGACGATGCCGAACGGGTTGGCGCAGTTGCCGAACGGCGACTTCGTCGTCAGCAGGGACATCGGCGCGGGCACGCTGACCCGTGTCGGTGCGGATAACACCGCGACACCGTATGCGCCGTCGCTGAGCTCCACCAACGGCCTCGCGTTCGACAGACCACGCAATCGGCTCGTCGTCTCGACGACGTTCACCCCGGAATCGGTCGTCGCCGCCGTCGACTACGCCGATTCCGACAGCCCGCCGCGGCAGGTGGTGATTCCGGGTGCCGGACCACTGAACGCGGCGGACGACCTGACCGTCGGCCCGGACGGCAAGGCCTATGTGGCGCTCAATGTCGCGGGCAGGATTGAGCAGGTCGACCTGGAGACCGGACAGACCTGCCCGATCGCCGACGGCCTACCGCTGTCCTCGTCGGCACGATTCGGGTCCGGACCCGGCTGGGACCCGAACGCGTTGTACGTCACGAGTTTCCTCGGGACGGTCACCAGGCTGACACCGCCCGCACCCTGATCCCATACCGATCAGCAGGCCTGCGCGGCGGGCGCAGCGTTGTCAGGGTCGCCGCGGTCGGCCGTCTCCGGCTCGCCGACACCGATCATGCGGGCCACGAGCGCAGAACGCAGGCGCCAGACCCCGTCCGAGTGCATCGGGTCCAACCCGGTGATCTCGGCGATCTTGTTCAGCCGATAGTCGACGGTATTGGGGTGTATGTGCAGCAGATGCGCCGTCCGCAAGCGGGTGGAGCGGGTCGCGAGATGGGCCTTCAACGTCTCCAGTAGCACCGGATGCTGCTCGAGCGAGTCCAACGTCGCGGCCAGATGCCTGCCCGCCGCGCCCGGCCTAGACAGCTGATACTCCAGCGACAGATCCTCGAAACGCTCCAGCCCGTCCAGGCGCAGACACCGCATGATCTCGAGCACCGCCTGCCCGCGCGCTACCGCTTCGGAAATTCCGTCGGCTCTTGCCGACACGAATGTGGCGCGGACCCGCGTGTGCGCCGCGGCGGCGATGTGCTCGACGAACCGTTCCGCCTCAGCGGGATCGAAGTGGTCTTGCGGAATCAGCAGGGTCGCTGTCCGAGTTCCTATCTGCGTCAACGCATGGCCGTCCCACTGGTGCGACACCTCGGCTCTGACGCGGCGAACACTTCGGCGGGAGAGGATCTGCCGGTTCACGAACGCCACAGTGAAGACGAAGTAGCTTTCGGCAAGCCGCACCTGGCAGGCGCGGGCCATGGCCGGTGTCGCGTTCCCGGCTATCAGTGCCGCGGCCACAGCGTCGGCGGCCTCACCTCTGGCCGCGTGCATCTCATCCGAGTACGACTGTGAGATCACGGTGGCAAGCCGGCTGGCGAGCTCGACGAACACCCGCGCAACTTCGGCCACGGCCAGGTGATCCTCGGTGAGTTTGGCCTGTGCGGTGAGATGGTCGAACGCCATCTGTGTGCCGGTGTGCACCGCCGCGTGCATCGCGTCGACGGTGACGCCCTCCCGCGCCCATTCCGTCACGCCGAAGCGCACGTCGGCCAGCGGTTTCGAAGCGTCCTCACCGGTGAACAGCCTGGCGGTCAGCTCGAGGCATGCCTTCACCATCGCGATGACATCGCGACGCAGCGTCGCCAGGGGCACTCTGCCGGACAGTGCGCTGTCGACGATGAATCGGCTCATGATCGTGCCCGAAATCGTTGACACCGCAGGCAGACAGTCGGCCAACGGCCGACCTGCCATCGTCACGATCGGGGCCGACCCGACGCTGTCCGGCATGCGCACATTTCCTACTTTCGGATGTTTGCGCTCCATCGTGCGTTCTCAGCCCCTCGCGTTCCAATGGCGTTTCGCACCCGAATGAGATTTTCGTTGTGCAGTATGCACCAGCGGACGCCTACCTGGAATGGTACCCGTACACCGAAAGCGGCGCGAGCAGAGCTGCGGCTCCGGCGTACGCGTGCTCCTCGCAGTCTCCGATCAGCTCCCAGCTGCGCCACGTCAAGGATCGAAGATAGGGGTATTTCGGCTGCACATAGCTGTCGGGAGACGAAAGAAGGGGACGGATCCGACCGACGGCTACGAGGTAATCGCCCCACGATCGGCCGTCGCGTCCACCGAGCACTCCGTTCGAAATTCGAGTGAACGCCTGTGTACTATTTTGGCGTGAACAGCTCGGGCGCGCAGCCGCTACAGGGTTCGACCAGCTACGCTACTCGGCCAGGGTTTATCCGATGAACACCGTCGTGATCGTCGTGCTCGCGATCGTCGCCACCGGCGAAGCCGTCGGCTTGATCACCCTGTCGATCCTGCTGGCCCGGAGTCGGCGCAAACGACTCGCACCGCGTCGGGCCACGACGACGCAGCGGTTGGTGGTCGGCGGTCGCGAGGCGGTGCGAACGGCATGGCAGGCCGCGGACCTGGTGCGTGCCAAAGGTTTTCGCGCCGCCGTGCTGACCTCTATCGAAGATCTCGCGGGCTGGGCGCGGGTCGAGCGTCCCGACCTGGCCAGGCTGGCACCGGACGGCAATGTCGTGATCATGTTCTCCGACATCGAGCAATCGACCGCTCTCAACGAACAGCTGGGTGACCGCGCCTGGGTCAAACTGCTGGACCGCCATCACCGGCTCGTCGCACGCTGTGTGCAGGACCGCGGTGGCCATGTGGTCAAGAACCAGGGCGACGGCTACATGATCGCCTTCGCCGCTCCTGAACAAGCGGTCGGATGCGGCCTCGCCATCCAGGCGGCGCTGCACAAGGACGCCGAATCATCGCGGGCCGAGACCGATTTCAGGGTGCGGATCGGTATCCACATGGGGACCTCCGTCCGCCGGGGCGATGATCTGTTCGGACGCAACGTCGCCATGGCCGCGCGGGTCACCGCGCAGGCCGAGGGTGGGGAAGTCCTCATCAGCGAGCCGGTGCTGGAGGCGATCGGAAGCAGGACGAATCTCAGCATCGGGACCGGTCGTGACGCGACCCTCAAAGGCCTGCGAGGCACGCACCGCCTCACTCCGGTCTGCGCTGCGAGTTAGCCGCTCATGTGGGCTGGGGCGTGCTCTGCCGCCAGTCCAGCGCATCCAGCGCGACGGCGATGTGCACGCTGTTCTCCGCCAGCGGGCGAGGCAGCAACTCATCGGCACGGGCCAGCCTGCGCAAGATCGTATTCCGGTGGGTGAACAGGCGCGCGGCGGCACGCGTGGCGTTGCACTGCTCGTTGATGTAGGCGAGAACCGATTCACGCAGTTCGCTGTCGGCGTGTTCCAGATCGCCGAGGGTGTACTTGATGAAACGGTCAGCCTGAGCACCGTTTTCGGTGATCAGCGAGGTCAATTGCACCTCACTGAACGTGACCATGCGTCGGGTGCTGTGCGGGCGGGCGAGGATTCGGTGCGCGGCCTGAGCGTCGAGGTGACTCGTCCGGAAGCCCGCGAGGTTTCGACCGGTCGAGCCGATGGCTATGCGCACGCCGGGGATATGGTCCAGCGCTTCGGACAGAGCCGCGGTGTCGGGCGGGGTGGGACCGGGCACCCACACCCACAGGGTGGCCGCGCTGGCGAGCAGACTCAGCGCGGTCGCCGCACCGGCGGCTCGGGCGAGGGCTCTGGTCACCCGATGCGGTTCGTCGAGTTCGGCACCGGGAATGTCGCTCCAGGCGATGGCAGCGGTATGGGTCGTGTCGAGCCGGTATCCGAGTCGGGTCGCCGCACGCTCGATATTGATCGGTTCGCCCTCGAGAATGAGCGAGATCGTTTCCCGCCGTTCGGCATACGATCCGCTGGCGAGCTCGTCGCGCTCGTGACCGATGACCTCGGTGATCGCCTCGACGGTGCCGTCCACGAATCTCGCGATCGATGCGGCGGTGACCTCGAAGACCTCTTGCAGTTCGAACGGGTCGGGCGTCAGGATGAAGACGATGGGTCATCCACCGCCGCCATGCGACGTCCTGACCGACGCGATAGGCCTGCAGGGCGGCTTCGTTCATGCCGCGGCGGACCAGGTCGCGAACGATGGCGATCTGGTCGGCACCGAGGTTGATCGGCACCGGCATCCCCGGGTCGGCCACGTTGGCCGAGGCCCAGTGCAGCAGGTTTCCACGATTGACGCGCCGGACCGCCTCCGCCAGCAACGGATCTCCCGCGATAGCACGCAGCTGGTTTTCAGGAGGGTGGCGTCGTAGAGCTCGTCGAGCCACTCCTCCGGCGCGTTCATCGCGATCTCGGCACCTTGGCGGATCACTTCACGCGCGCGGTCGGACAGGCTTCGATCGAACAGACCATCACCAGAGTGCACCGCCTGATTATGCAACCTTCGATCTGAGACCACTTATGGCGAGTTGTGGGGCGGACGGTCGCGGGGCTGCTCGCAGCGAGATGCGTGCCGGGCGCGCCCGGTACGCATCGGGCACGATGGTGATCATGGACCTCCGCATCTTCACCGAGCCCCAGCAGGGCGCCGATTACGACACGTTGCTTGCGGTGGCGCGCGCCACCGAGGAGCTCGACTTCGACGCGTTCTTCCGTTCCGACCATTACCTCGCTATGGGCGATGCCTCGGGCCTGCCCGGCCCGACCGATGCCTGGATCACCCTGGCCGGGCTGGCCAGGGACACCTCCCGGATCCGGCTCGGCACCCTGGTCACTGCCGCGACCTTCCGGCTGCCGGGACCGCTGGCCATCCAGATCGCCCAGGTGGATCAGATGTCGGGCGGGCGGATCGAACTCGGTCTGGGCAGCGGCTGGTTCGCCGCCGAACACGCGGCCTACGGAATCCCGTTCCCGGACAACCGGTTCGGCCTGCTCGAGGAGCAATTGGCCGTCATCACCGGCCTGTGGGAGACCAAGCCGGGGGCGACGTTCAGCTTCGACGGCGCCCACTATCAGCTCACCGACTCCCCCGCCCTGCCCAAGCCGGTGCAGGATCCGGTGCCGGTGATCATCGGCGGCAACGGCAAGGTCCGCACCCCACGCATCGCGGCCCGCTATGCCACCGAGTTCAACATGCCGTTCGCGTCGATCGCCGACAGCGCCGCCCAGTTCGACCGGGTGCGCGCCGCGGTGCGCAAGGCCGGGCGCACCGACGAACTGGTGTACTCCAACGCCCTGGTCGCCTGCGTCGGGCGCACCGACGCCGAGGTGGCGGCCCGGGCTGCCGCGATCGGCCGGGAGGTCGACGAGCTGAAGACCAACGGCCTGGCCGGTTCACCCGCCGAGGTCGTCGACAAGATCGCCCACTACCGCGAGATCGGCGCCGGCCGGATCTACCTACAGATCCTCGATCTCACCGATCTCGATCACCTCGAACTCATCTCCGCCGAGGTGCAATCACAGCTCTGAGATCGCCGGGGGCAGGCTGCGGCGCGATCGGGTGCGTTCGAGCCGGATCGCTACCGCGCCAACGGTTTCATTCACTGCCGGCAGGCGGCACCGTAAGGCAGAAAGGGTGCCCGGAGGGGTCGAGAAGGACCCGCCACCGATCCGGAGCGGGCTGAAAGGCAGCCTTGACCGCACCCTGGCCGATCGCCGCCTCCTCCGCGACATCGAGGTCCGTCACGAACAGATCGAGATGCATCTGCTTGGGCACCTGATTCCCCGGCCAGTCCGGCGGTTTATGGTCCGCCACCTGCTCGATCGTCAGTGTCACTCCCCCGCCCCGAAGCACCACCAGCTCATCGGATTCGTACCGAATCTCGAAGTCGAGCAACGCTTTATAGAACTGCCCGAGATGCCGCGGATCTCGGCTGTCGAGCGATACCGCCCCGAATCTGGCAATCGCTGTCATAGCTCCCCCGAACTCATGGCCTCAGCCCTGCGCCGAGCGCCCACTACCCGCCACATCTACCACGACCGGTTCCAGTGCGCCTCACGTGCACGGAAGCCCGCGGCCCTCAGTCGGCGTGCAGGACGAAGAACAGGAAGCAGAGGAACCTCATGCCGGTGCTCTCGTCGAACACCTCGGGGGCCAGATCTTGGGCGGCGGGCAGGGCAGGCGGTTCGCTGATGACGCTGATGCGGAAGCCGGCCGCGGTGAAGGCTTCGGTCATCGCGTGCAGCGGTCGGTCCCAGAAACTCAGCTGGGCGGTCTGCCCGCCCATGGTCCATTCTTCGGCCCGGTTGCGGGTCTGGAAATAGTTGGTCTCCTCCCCGGCCAGGCGCTGCCCGAGGAAGTTGGCGAAAGGATGCTCGACCGAGGCGATGAGTCGTCCGCCCGGAGCCAGTACGCGTCGCATCTCGGCCAGCGTCGGTCCCCAGTCTTGCAGGTAGTGCAGCACCAGGGACGCGACGACGTCGTCGAATGTGCCGTCGGGAAAGGCCAGTGGGTCGGCCAGGTCAGCGACGCGCAGGTCCGCGTCGGCACCGAGGCGTCGCCTGGCCTGATCCAGCATCCGGGCACTCGCGTCGATACCGGTCACAACGGCGCCCCGATCGCGCAGCGCGGCGAACAGCGGACCCGAGCCGCAGCCGGCGTCCAGGATCCGCCGACCGGTCACGTCCCCGGCGAGCTCCAGCAACGCTGGCCGGTTGTAGTACGCGTTCAGCAGACCGGTCTCGTTCTCGGCCGTGTAGCCCTCAGCGAAGCTGTCGTAGGCGCTTGCCGACGGCAGCTCAGCGGGAAGTGCACGGCCTTCTGGAACCGAAGTCATGCGACCAATCCTGACACGCCGAACTTGCCCACGCACCTGTGATGCGTGCGGGGATATTCAGGAAGACGAGCGCCTGGCGGGTCTCGACGAACGGCTCTACCTAGGGGCTCCGGTCGCTGACGATCCGCACCACTGAATCGGTGCCGTCTGTGCCGCGATTCCGACAGAATCGAGGGCATGAGTACCGCATCGGCAGTTGCCATTGCCGTCGTGTTCGTGTGGCTGGGTATGGTCCTGGCTATTTCGTTTCTCGAAGCGCCGCTGAAGTTCCGGGCTCCGAATGTCACCCTCGCCATCGGGCTCGGCATCGGGCGCCTCGTCTTCCGTGCCCTCAATGGTGCCGAGATCCTTTGGGCGGTAATCGTTTTGGCGATGATCCTGCTCGACTCCCCCGGCAGTGCCGCAGTCGTCCCGCTGGTGATCGCGATCGGCGCGCTGACTGTCCAGCTGGTTGCGGTCCGACCGCGGCTGGCCCGCCGCAGTGACGCAATCCTGGCGGGCCTCGACGCACCCAGATCCCACGGCCACTACGTCTACATCGGTCTGGAAGTAGTGAAGGTGGCCGCGCTGATCACCGGCGGTATCTGCCTGTTGGCCAACGCCTGATCGTCGGCCGAATTATCAGCGGTGCAGTTCAGTTCTCGGGTCGGTGTGGGCGGTGGCTATGTCGAGTAGGTGGCGGGCTGGGGCGCTGAAGCGGTGGTGGCGGCGCCAGCAGGCGTGCAGGTTTCGTTCCAGGGTGAGGCTGGGGATGGGGACTTCGACGAGTGTGTGGTTGGCGAGCTCGTCGCGAACCGTCAGCTCGCTCAGCACGGCGGGGCCGAGGCCGCCGGCGGCGGCGTTCTTGATGGCTGTGGCCGACGTCAGTTCCATTGCCGGGACCGCGGTCAATGGGTCGGGCAAGGCCGAGAGCCGATCGTGGAGGACGGATCGGGTGGCCGAGCCGGGTTCGCGCAGGATCAGGGGGGCGGTGGCCAAATCGGCGGCGGTGATGGCCTCGCGCGCGGCCCAGGGGTGATCGGGGGCGACTACGACAACGAGCCGATCACGGACGACGGGGCAGTGTTCGAGCTCGGCGGAGATGTGGCCGACTTCGGCGAATCCCAGCTCCGCGCCGCCGCGACGGATCAGGGCGACGGTGTCGGCACTGTTGTGGCACAGCAGGCTGACGTTGGTCCCCGGTAACCGATTTCGCAGGGCGGCGAACCACGTCGGCAGGAAGAATTCGGCGATGGTGGTGCTCGCCGCGAGCATCAGATGCGCCGGCGAAGCTCCGATCAAGGCGTTCAGCGCTTGGTCGAGACCGGCGGTGGCGTCCAGGGCGGGGCGCGCCCATTGCAGCACCATCTGTCCGGTCTCGGTCAGGGTGGTCCCGCGGGGGTGACGGTCGAGCAGTCGCAGCCCCAAGCGCTGCTCGAGGCTCCGGATGCGGGCACTGACCGCGGGCTGGGACAGCCCGTGGTGGCGGGCACAGGCACCGATGCTGCCGGTGGCGGCGATCGTGGCGAGTAGCTCGAACGGCCCCAGATCCGAAACTCTCGACGACAAACCCATAGGCCAACCCTATGGGCACCGGATGAAACATGCTCTACCGCTGCCACGGTCGCTGCCGAGACACTGATCTCGCCAGCCGGGCACACGCAGTTCAGGATCGGAAGGACCTTCATGTGACACGAATTCAGACGGTGGTCGGATACGAGATCCTCGACAGCCGAGGCAATCCGACCGTGGAGGTCACCGTCGAGCTCGAGGACGGTTCGACCGGCCGGGCGAGCGTGCCGTCAGGCGCTTCGACAGGCACTCGGGAGGCAGTCGAGTTGCGCGACGGGGATCGGTCCCGTTTCCACGGCCGAGGTGTTCTCACCGCGGTGTCGCATGTCAATGCCGACATCGCGCCGATCGTGGTCGGCAGGGATGCCGAGGACCAGACGGCGATCGATCACGCGATGATCGCCTTGGACGGCACGGCGAACAAGGCCGGGTTGGGCAGCAACGCCACTCTGGGAGTTTCGCTCGCCGTCGCCAAAGCCGCGGCCGCGGCGCACCGTCTCCCGCTGTACCGCTACCTCGGTGGCGCGTCGGCACGGCTGCTGCCGCTGCCCATGTTCAACATCATCAACGGGGGCGCCCACGCGGACAACCTTCTCGACTTCCAAGAATTCATGATCGCCCCGGTGGGGGCGGACACCTTCCGGGACGCGGTGCGGATCGGCTCGGAAGTGTTCCACACGCTGAAGGCAGACCTCGCCGCGGCCGGTGCGAACACCAACGTCGGCGACGAGGGTGGTTTCGCTCCTGACCTGCGATCGGCGGAGCAGGCCCTGGACTACATCGTGGCGGCTGTCGAGAAGTCCGGCTACCGGCCCGGCGAGGACATCGTCATCATGCTGGACCCCGCGGCCTCGGAGTTCTACACCGACGGCGCCTATCACTATCGCGCCGACGGCACCGTCAAGACGGTCGACGAACACATCGACTACCTGGTGGGGTTGATCGACGCGTATCCGATCGTGTCCATGGAAGACCCACTCGCCCAAGACGATCACCACGGTTGGCAGGCGCTCACCACCGCCGTCGGCGAGCGTTGTCAACTCGTCGGCGACGACGTGTTCTGCACCAATCCCGCGCTCCTGAGTGCAGGCATCCGGGCAGGGATCGGGAATTCCATCCTGGTGAAGATCAACCAGATCGGGACCCTCACCGAGACCATCGAGACCGCGGATATCGCCCGGCGGGCGGGGTACTCATCGATCATTTCGCACCGTTCAGGGGAAACCGAGGACACCACCATCGCCGACCTCGCCGTCGCCCTCGGGTGCGGGCAGATCAAGACCGGCTCGCTGTCGCGGTCGGACCGCACCGCGAAGTACAACCAGCTCCTGCGCATCGAAGCCGAACTCGGCACGCAGGCTCGCTACGCGGGCGCTTCCACCCTCGCCAGTGGCAGCCGTTCGAATCATCTTCGCCCACTGCCGCAACCGCCGATCGGGCTATAGTCGGCCCGTCGGCCACGGGCGTCTCGGTCGGCTCGCGCTGGAAGGGTCCCAGTGCTGATCGGTTCGGGAAGCATGACGATTGACTGTTTCTGAGGGCATGGATTTCGCCGGGTACCGCCTCGAGCGGCGCCTGGGCATGGGCGGTATGGGCACCGTGTACCTCGCCCAGCATCCGCGACTACCCCGCAAGGACGCGCTGAAGGTCCTGTCCGAGGGGCACACCGGCGATCCGGTGTTCCGCGAGCGCTTCCTGCGCGAGGCCACGATCGCGGCCCGGCTGAACCACCCCAACCTGGTCGCGGTGCGCGATCGCGGCCAGCACGCGGGCCGGTTGTGGATCGCGATGCAGTACGTCGACGGTATCGACCTCGCCCAGCTGATCCGCCGCAGACCGGGGGCGCTGCCGCTGGACCGGGCGGTCAGAATTGTCACCGAGGCCGCCAAGGGGCTCGACACGCTGCACCGCAAAGGGGTGCTGCACCGCGATGTGAAACCGGCCAATATCCTTGTCGCAGAGCAGGACGGCCGTCCCGACCGGGTGCTGATCACCGACTTCGGTATCGCCAGGCCCGCCGACGCGCCGACGAATTCGACCGGCGCCGGGCTCAGCGCGACCCTGGCCTATGCCGCGCCCGAGCAGATCAACGGCGGCGCGATCGATCGCCGAACCGACGTGTACGCGCTGGGCTGTGTGCTCTACGAGATGCTGACGGGGTCGGTGCCGTTCCCCCGCGACACCCCGGCCGGGGTGATGTACGCCCATCTCCACGAAGCACCGCCGTCGCTCGACAAGTCCGGGCTTCCACCGGGATTCGACGAGGTGATCGCGACCGCGCTCGCCAAGAACCCGGGCGAACGGTATCCGTCCTGCGGTGCGTTGGCCACGGCCGCGGCCGCCGCCGCGCAGGGGACGGTCCGGCTGACCGATGTCCGGGCACCTTCCCGGCGACGCCCGATCGTGTACGCCGCCATTGCCGCCGCCGTTCTGATCGCGGTGACGGCCGCGGTCGTCGGTTTCAGCAGAGCCGGTTCCACCGAGCACGCGCCGGCCGCGACTGTCCTCGGCCCGCAGACCGCGGTCGACCCGGTGTCCTGGGGTGCGTACACCTATGTCGCGCAGGCGTTTCCGGCCCGCGTCACAGTTCGGGTCCGGATATCAGGAGATGTGGGGGTGCAAGCCCACCGACGAACTGCTCAGGGACCTGCCCGTCGACGTCTTCGTCCCGACCGGCCGGATCTCGTGTTTCGGCAATCGTGAACCGGTGCAGACGGTCGAATTCGTGTGCAACGCCGACCGCTCCCCGATCGCACCGCCGCCCACCTACGATCGCGCCGAGGGCGACGAACAGTGGACCAGGACCTCGAGCAACGGAAACCTGCACTGGGGAACCTATCTCGACCGCTACAAGGCCCCGCAGCTGACGGGCTACCTGCGGCTGTATTTCGACGATCCCGACCGCAGCTTCTGCCACATCGTCGTCACCGGCGCGCAGAACGGCACCGAGCTGCGGGCCGCCTGGTGGACGGAGGCACCGCTGTGAGACTCGCACGCCTCACGGTCGCCCTCGGCGTGGTACTCGCCGTGGTCTCGGGCTGCACAGTGGCCGGTGATCCGACGCCCGTGCCCGACCCCGCCACCCTCGATGTCGGCCCCTACAGCCGCTTTCCGCTGCGCGCGCCCGAACGCGGCAGCGAGTATCACGGGCGCGTGGTCGAATCGGTTCGCCTCGGCGAGGTCATCGCCAATCCTGCCAGGGTGGACCCGGTGCTGACCTTCGCCCGCACGAGAGCGGGCTCGGACCCACTGCCAACTCCAGCGAAAGCGGCTGCGCTGCTGGCGAATCCCGTTCGCGCGGTCCTGGAGCGGCACGGCATGCTGGCCGGCTACACCGTCAGCGCCACTGATTCTCCCGCCGAGTTCTCGATCGGCAGCAGCCGAATTCTGCAGGTCACCCTGCTGCGATTTCCCGATGCCGCGGCAGCGCGGCTGGCCGCGGCGGAGATCGACTCCGCTGACGCCGAGGTGAGCGCGGACAATGTGGCTGTCACGATCCCCGAGCACCCGGCGGCTCGTGCGCACTGGCGTCCGTCGGTGCCGACGCTGGCGGCGACGACAGCCGTCGACTCGTTCGTCGTCACGGTGCTGGCCGGGCACACCTCGCCCGACCTCACCGCCCTGACAGCGCTGGCGGGCAGGGCTTTCGAAGAGCAGCGGCAGATGCTGCGTGATGTCGTGCTCACCCCGCCAGAGGCATTCGCCGACCTGCCGCTCGACCGCGACGGCATGCTCGGACGCATGGTGCCCGAAGCGCCGGGTCGGTGGCCGTTTCCGGTGGTGATTCTCGGCGACCTCAGCGAGGTCGCGGGGTGGGACAGCCTGGTGCAGGCGCGCGGCATCGTCCTCGGTCCGCGTGCAGGCCACTTCTACGCACCGAGCCGACAGGTCGCCGAATTGGTCGGCCTCAACCGGTTCGACCGCCTCATGCGCTTCGCCGACGCCGCGACGGCGGCCGAGTTCTTCGCCGGCCTGCCGAACAACGACGGCCAGCTCCCGGTTCCCCCACCGAAGGGCATGGTCGACATCAACTGCGCGGAGTCGACGACCACCTCGCCGATCACCAAGTTCAGCTGCCGCCTCCGGTACGGCCGCTATGTGGCGGTGGTTTTCAGCCGGGACTACCAGGATGTGCAGCAACGAGCGGCGGCGCAGTACGCGCTGCTGGTGAACAGCGAGTAGAGGCGATGACCGAAACCCTTTCCCCGGGAACAGTTTTCGCCGGATACCGGATCGAGCGGGTGCTCGGCACCGGCGGCATGGGCACGGTGTATGTGGCCGTGCATCCGCGGCTGCCCCGCCGCGACGCGATCAAGGTGCTGCCCGAGAATGCCGGTGCGGGCGAGGAATTCCGGGCACGTTTCCTGCGCGAGGCCGAACTGACCGCCCGGCTCGATCATCCGAATATCGTCGCGGTGTACGACCGCGGGGTGCGAGACGGCCAGCTGTGGATCGCGATGGAGTTCGTGGACGGGACCGACGTGGCCGCGCTGCTGCGCCGCGAGTCGCCGATCCCGCCGCCGCGGGCCGTACACATCGTCACCGAGACCGCGCGGGGACTGGACGAGGCACACCGCCACGGCCTCCTGCACCGCGACGTGAAACCGGCCAATATCCTGCTCGAACCGGTCGAGGACGGACCGGATCGGGTCCTGGTCGCCGATTTCGGCATCGCCAGGGCCGCCGGTGACGGCACCGCGCTGACCGCGGTCGGAACGGTCGTGGCGACACTCGCCTACGCGGCACCGGAACTGCTGACCGAGCAGCGCGTGGATCATCGCGCCGATGTCTACGCACTGGGCTGCACCCTGTTCGAACTGCTCACCGGCACGAAACCGTTCCCCCGCGACTCGGTGGTCGCGGTGATGCAGGCGCATCTGATGGTGCCACCGCCGCGGGCCACCGCTGTCCGGCCGGAGCTGCCACCCGAGATCGACGCGGTACTGGCCCGTGCGCTGGCGAAGAACCCGGACGAGCGCTATTCGTCGTGCGGTGCGCTGGCCGCGGCGACCGCGAGCGCCTTCGGTGTCGCCGCGGATCACACGGTGGTCGCGGCCGCACCGCCTGCGCCGCCGCCCACCACGGCTGGACCAGCACGGCCCGTACCGAGCAAGGCACCGCGGCAACCGAATTCACGGGTTCGGTACGCCGCCGTGGCCGCGGCCATCGTCACGCTGGTCGTAACACTCGCCGCCGCTGTGGTGATCATCGGCAGCCCCGACGATTCGACTGCGAGCCCCGCCACACCGACCAGCAGTGCCGGGGTGACCTGGGGCCGTTACGCCTTCATCATCGATGCGTTGCCCGGGCTGCTGCCCGCCACCCCGACCCGAACCGGGCATCAGGGCCTTCGATGCGCCGCCATCGCCGAGGGCTCCGGAGCGCCGGCCGACCTGGAACTGATGCCCGACAAAGTCGCCCGCATCGGGTGCACCGGCAACGCCGACCCTGTCCGCGATGTCGACGTGCGTTGTTCGACGAACCGGCACCCCATCATCCTCGTGGACGAACCCGGTGTCGTGGTTCTCGGTGACCAGAAGTGGGAACGCGCTACCGGGCGCGGCCGGGTGACGTGGTCGACGATGGCCGTGTCCACCGGCGACATCGGCGTGGTCGGTATCGGATTCGACGAACCGACCCGAAACTTTTGCATGGTCGTCGTGATCGGCGCGAAAACGGGCCAGGAACTCTACGACCGGTGGTGGGCAGATGCTCCGTTCTGAGGACGAGTTCGCCGGGTACGTGATCGAACGGCGGCTGGGCGCCGGTGGCATGGGCGAGGTGTATCTCGCCCGCCATCCCCGGCTCCCCCGCCACGACGCGCTGAAGATCCTGTCCGACCGGCATGCAGGCGACGCGGAGTTCCGCATGCGGTTCCTGCGTGAAGCCGAAGTCGCTGTGCGGCTGCAACATCCGAATGTGGTCGCGGTCCGCGATCGCGGTGAGCAGGACGGCCGCCTGTGGATCGCGATGCAGTACGTCGACGGCGGCGATGTCGCCGAGCTGATCGGGCACGACACAGCGATACCGATCGAGCGGGCGCTGCGCATCGTGACCGAGTCAGCGAACGGTCTCGACGAGATCCACCGGGTCGGCCTGCAGCATCGCGATGTGAAGCCCGCGAACCTGCTGCTCACCACGGAACCGGGGCAACCGGATCGAGTGCTGGTCACCGACTTCGGGATCGCTCGCACCGCCGAGGGTGACGGAACCCTGTCCGAAGGTGCGGGATTCACCGCGACGCTGGCCTACGCCGCGCCCGAGCTGATCAACGGCGACCCGGTGGATCATCGCGCCGATGTGTACTCACTGGGGTGCACGCTCTATCAGCTGCTCACCGGGACGGTCCCGTACCCGCGGAGTAGCCCCGCGGCGGTGATGTACGCGCACCTGTCCGACGATCCACCGCGACCTTCCGTCGAAAACACCCGGGTACCAGTCGAATTGGACGCGGTCATCGCCACCGCGCTGGCCAAGGACCCGGCGCAGCGCTACCAGAGCTGCGGTGAGCTGGCCGCCGCCGCGCGCGCAGCCTGGGCACCGAAGGCCACGCCGAAGCCGCGCCGACTGCTGCTGACCGGCGTGGCGATCGCGGCGATTGTGGCTGTGGCGGTGGCGATTTCGCTCACCGTGGGGTTCTCCGGTGACGAGCCCGGATCCGCTGCTCCCTCCAGGGTCGCCACGAATTCCGACGCGTGGGGCGCGGCCGCCCTGGCCGCGGAGGCCGTGCCGAACCTGCTGCCGGTCGCACCGGGTGCCGTCGGCTACCAGGACGTCAACAGCTGCTTGCACATCGACCAGGACGGCAATGCCCTCGCGCTCGATCAGCAGGTCGCCGTCGGCGGTCTCGTCTGCCTCGGCGACCGGAACCCGGTCGAATCGCTCTCGGTCGTCTGCCGGGAGGATCGCACCCAGATTCCCCCGTGGACCGCGAATCTGACGGTGGAGGGCGAGGAACTGTGGATGCGCGACGGTGCTAGCGGGAAGGTGCGATGGGGAACCATCACCGCCGACGACGGCTCACCGATCGGCAGGCTCGACGTGATGTTCGACGGGCCCGACCGTCAGTTCTGCAAGCTGCGCGTCTCCGGAAGCACCTCAGGTTCGGTGCTGTGGGAACGCTGGTGGCCGGATGCGCCACTGGGACGGGGGTAGTCGATGTTCTCACGCGGAGAACGAATCCGAACGATGGTCGTTGTGGCCGCGGCGCTGACGGTGCTGTGCGGGTGCGTGCGCCCCGGCGAACCGGTACCGCAACCACTCGACCTGGCCACCCTGGATGTGGGTTCGAACAGTGTCGACCCGCTGACGCCGCCGACCACCAGCACCGACAAGTACGGCAGGGTGCTGGAATCGGTGCGCATGGGCGAAGCGGCACTCGATCCGGTGGAGGTCGATCCGACGCTGACCAACGGTGTCGCCAACCGGACCGCGCCGTTGCCGACGCCCTTGAAAGCGGCGGGGATTCTGGCCGAGCCGGTCCGCAAGGTGCTCGAATCCCAGGATATGCTCGCCGGATTCGCGGTCAGTGGCAGCGATGTCAACTTTCGTGGCAGAGCACCGGAGGTCGGCGTCGCCCGTTTGCTGACCGTGTTGCTGCTGCGCTTTCCGGACGATACGAAGGCGCGGCTGGCGGCCAGGCAGATGAACGCCACCGATGCCGCGGTAACTCCCGACAATGTCTCGGTGCGGATCGCGGAGTACCCGGGGGCGTTCGCGCACTGGCGTCCGACCGTGCCGACCATGGCGGCCACCCTCGCGCACGGATCGTTCGTCGTGAGCGTGCTGGCCGCGCACACCAGCCCGGACCAGGTCGCGCTGACCGGCATGGTGCGCAAGGCCTTCGATGTCCAGCTGCCCCGGCTGCGCGATTTCCAGCCGACTCCGCCGGACCGGTTCGCCGACCTGCCGCTGGACCGGGACGGCATGGTCGCGCGGCTGCTTCCCTTCGGCGCCGGGCACTGGTCGACGCCGACGGTGATCGCCGCCGACACCGACGCCAACGCCGGATGGTCGTCGTCGATCGCGATCAGCGGCGTCGTGTTCGGTCCACGGGCCACGCGGTTGATGAAGCACTTCGGTTTTCGGGACCCGATCGAAGTCGTCGCCGTGAACGGCAACAATCTGGTCGAACGGTTTCCCGACGCGGTCAGCGCGCGCCGGGTCTTCACCGAAGAGCGGCGGGCAGCCGATCCCACCACCCTGATCGACACACCGGCCGGGGTGCCGGATGTCTACTGCAACAAGCTCGATCAGCACCCGGCATCGCCCTCCCAGGTCTACTGCCATGTCCTCTACGGCAGGTACACCGCCTCGATCGTCGGCCGGAATCCGGCGCATGCCGAGCGTCAGGCCGCTGCCCAGTACGCGCTGCTGGTGCGCAGTGAATAGCCGTCCGCTGCCGCCGGGCACGATCTTCGCGGGGTACCGGATCGAGCGGGTACTCGGCGTCGGCGGCATGGGCACCGTCTACGTCGCCGCCCATCCCCGACTGCCGCGCCGCGACGCGGTGAAGGTGCTGTCGGCGGAATTCGGTGCCGACCCCGAGTTCCGGGCGCGCTTCGGTCGCGAGGCCGAACTCGCCGCGCGACTTGACCATCCGAACATCATCGGCGTCTACGACCGCGGCATCGAGCACGGTCAGCTGTGGATCGCGATGCGCTTCATCGACGGCCCCGATGCTGCCACCCTGTTGCGCGAGCGCGCACTCACACCGCACCGCGTCGCGCATCTGGTCACCGGTGTGGCTCGCGGACTCGATCACGCGCATCGGGCCGGGATGCTGCACCGCGATGTCAAACCGGCCAATATCCTGGTCGAATCCATTCCGGGACAACCGGACAGGGTCGCGGTCACCGATTTCGGCATCGCCAAGGCCGCGGCCGCGACGACGCTGACCCAGGCCGGAACCATTCTGGCCACCGTCGCCTACGCGGCGCCCGAGCAGCTCACCGGCGGGGCGATCGATCACCGTGCCGATGTCTACGCGCTGGGCTGCACCCTCTACGAATTGCTGACCGGCGCCAAACCGTTCCCGCGGACGAGCGTCGACGCCGTGATCGCGGCACACCTGCACGACCCGCCGCCCCGCCCGAGCGCGATGGCCGGGGAGCTGCCGCGCCGGATCGATGACGTGATCGCCCGTGCACTGGCCAAAGATCCGCAGCGGCGCTATGCCAGCTGCGGTGAGTTGGCCGCCGATGCGGCCCGCGCACTCGGCGTCGCCGCGGACCAGGTGCCCGTGGTCGGGCCTCGCCCGGCACGTCGCCGCAACACCGGCATCGCGCTGGGTGTGGTGGCGGCGGCGATCGCCGTGATCGTCACGAGTGTGGTTGTGCTGAAACATGATTCGACCGAGCAGAGCACGGCCGGGTCGACGTCGACGCCGTCGGCCGACCCGAATTCCTGGGCGGCACACCAGTGGGTGGTCGACGCGTTCGCCGGTCTCCTGCCGAAAACACAGGCGGACAGCGGCTATCAGGGCCTGCGCTGCAGTGCGGTCGACGGCAGCCAACGTCCGATCGATGCGCGCCAGACCCGCGAATCGTTGAACTCACTGGCCTGCAACGGTGACCAGAACCCGGTGTTCCGCCTGGTGATCGTCTGCGGAACCGACGAACCGGCGGATGAATTCGTCTCCACCGCCGGCTCGGTCCTCGTCGGCGAGGAGAACTGGCAGCGGCCGAGCGGCAGCGGGCATGCCCGCTGGAACGACAAGGAAGGGGTGGCCGGGCCGACGGGCGAGATCCTGCTCGAGTTCGAGGGCAGCACCCGGGACAAGTGCGTTATCGGAGTCTCGGGCGGTACCTCGGGCCAGGACCTCTACGACCGCTGGTGGCGAGACGCGCCCGTCTGAGCTCCGCCGTCTACCCCAGCTGGTGCTCGTAGGCGAAGGCGGCGGCCGCGGTCCGTGAGGTCACGTCGATCTTCACGAAGATGTTGGACAGGTGCCGGGCAATCGTCTTCTCGCTGAGGAACAGAGCGGTCGCGATCTCGTGGTTGGTCTTGCCGACGGCGACCAGGCGCAGTACCTCGACTTCCCTGGCACTCAGTCCGCGGGGTAGCGGAGCCGGCGCCGGCGCGGCGATCTCCCGGCAGGCGGGGCGGGCACCGAGAGTCGTCATGGTGCGACGCGCTGTGTCCAGTTCACCTGCGGCCGAGTCATCGTCGCCGAGGGCTCGCAACGCCCGGCCGAGCAGTGCCGCGCAACGCGCGCCCTCGTACGGAGCGTCGAGGGTGTGCCACAGCCGGGCCGCCCGGCGCAGGTCGGGAATGGCCTCGGCGGGGCGATCACCCACGAGGGCGACGTGGCCTGCGGCGTAGCCGGCCATGGCGAGCAGGGCTTCGCAACCGAATGCGGCGGCGAGGGTGGACAATTCGGCGCTGATCTCGGCCGCGCGATCGAAGTTCCCGGCGGCCACCGTGATTTCCACGGCCGCGGGCAGCAGCTGGCTGCGGTGCACCGGATCACGGGGCTCGGCCAGCAACCGGTCCATGGCGGCCACGGCCGCCGAGGTGCGTCCCCTGGCCAGCCACAGCAGCGCCAGCTCCGGTTGCGGTTCGTACCCGTAGCCGATCGCCTCGTCGTAGGCGGATTGCGCGCCGTCGAAGTCACCGCGAATGTGGAGCACCTTCCCCCGCTCGGCCGACGCGAATCCCGCTGCCGACGTGGTTCCCGCGGCGACGTATCGGCGGATGGCCCGGGAGAACTCCTCGATGGCCTCGTCGAAGGCGCCGTTGAGTCGCATGATCTGGCCGCGGTGTACCGCGCATTGGCCGGTGAACGGAACCAAACCGGGTTGGGCATCGCACCAGTTCGTCAGCGCGACCGTCCATTCCGCGGCCCGGCCGAAGTCCGAGACCTCCTGACAGCCCTCGATCATCGTGCAGTAGATCTGACCGGCGAAGATCGGTGACACGGCGCCGACCGCGATGCCGACCATCGCTTCGTCGAACAGGGCGAGCCCCTGCCGCACATCACCGGCGTACAGCGAGATCCGGCCCTGGGCCGACAGTCCCATCGCGATCAGGTCGGGATCGTCGAAACGATGTCCGTAGTCGACGATCTCGACGGCCCGCTGGTACGCGGCCGAGAACTCGGCCGCGAAAACGTCCTTCATCATCTCGTGGATCAGCAGGTAACCACGTTCCACCACGTCCTCGGGAATGTCGGCGAGCAGGCGCTGTCCCCGGGCCACCCATCCACCGCCCACCGCGGTTTCCCCGTTGCCGATGAGCACCAGAGCCAGCCAGAACGAGCACCGCACAGCGGCCGGGGTATCACCCGCGGTCACATTCAGCTGATAGGCCCGCTGCAACGCTTGGATGCAATCGTTGTCGCGGCCGGTCAGGTACGCGGCGGTGGCGAGGCGGGCGAAGTCGTCGGCCTCCAGGGCCGCGTCGTCGAGCTCCGCGGGTCCCAGGCCCGACAGACTCTCGTACGCCACCACCCATTCACGACGTTCGTAGGCTTTGCGGGCCCGAAGCAAGATGTCGACCACACCCATGCACATCACCTATCAGTGAGCGTACGCGTCGCTCTCGTGTTCGTTCGCGCCGCGATCCTGCGTGCGATGTACTGGGCATCTCGACCGACACCGGGCCACAGCATGGAGCTGAACGCGTATTGGAAGCTGAGCCCGCAGAAGAACAGGCCGGGAGCCTCGTCCACCACGCCGCGGTACTCGCGCGGCCAGCCGTCCTCGCCGATCACCGGAACCTGGATCCAGTCGAAGACCTGCTCGAAGCCTGTGCACCAGACGATGTTGCGCACGTCGAGCACGGTGCCGTCGGCCAGCACCGGTAGACCGTCGACCACCCCGGTGACCCGGGAGGTCTCGCGCCGCACCTGCCGCGCGGCCAGGTCCGCGCGCTTGACCCGAAGCATCGGACCGCCGTGGAACCGGATCTCGCGCATTGCCTTTCGCCCGATCGGTGTTCGTCGGGTGATTACATGCCTGGCCAGGAAGACCAGGACCGGGATGGCCAAGCGCGTCGAGCGGGACTCGAGCCGGATCGGCATCTGGCCGCAGTCACGACCGCTGAGGATCGTCGGCTGAACCGCAGCAACCTCGTAGGCGATGTCGGTGCCCGAGTGCGAGGCACCCACCACCAGCACCGTTCCCGGTTGCAGCTGACTCGGGCGCCGGTATCGGCTCGAGTGCAGTTGCCGGATGCCCGGGTCGAGGTCGGCCGCGAAATCCGGCACGAACGGGGTGCGCCCGAAGGTTCCGGTGGCGACGACGACGTTGTCACAGGTGATGGTGTCGTCGCCGACGCGGGCCGCGTATCCCCCGCCCGTGCGCGCGGTCAATCGATCGACCCGCGTACTCATCCGCACCGGCAGGTCCCAATGCAAGGCGTAGGTTTCGAGATACTCGGCTACCGCGTCCTTGCCCGGATAGCTCCACCGGTCCTCGTCGGGAAAAGGCAATCCGGGTAGCGAATCGTATTTCGCCGGTGTGTAGAGACGCAGCGTGTCCCATTGCCGGCGCCAGTTGTCACCGACTCGCTCGTTCCCGTCGACGATCAGGACGGGTCGTCCGCTCCGCCGCAGATGAAATCCGCAGGAAAGACCGGCCTGACCGGCTCCGATGATCAGCGTTTCGATGTGTTGAGTAGTCATGGACCAACGCTAGGAGCCCCTCGGCCACGCCCGCGTCGGACAAATCACCCATTAGCTCAACGGTGCGTGGGTAGCCTGGCGTACTCGGCGATCACCTCGGCGGTGTGGCATCGGGCTCGCCGTCCGGCTTCGTGTCGGCAGACCCGATTCTGCGCGGCATCACCCTCGGCCGCGCACGCCTGGGCGAACCATCCGCATTGGCACGTTTCCGGCGTGACGCACCGAGGTCGATGACATTGCGTTCATGTTCGGCGTCCCCGTCGGCCTGCGGCGCCGTGTGCATCAGCCACGCACCGGTTTCACCCTGCAATTCCGCGCGAGTCACCGGTCGGGTCGGCGCCGGATCGTCGACCTCCTCCGACATCCACGGCTGATGCCGAGCTTCGCCGGCCTCCTCGCGACCTCGCCGCGGCGGCCTCGGCAGCCGAACAACGTTCGACGCCCCACCCTCGGCCGCACCGGAACCACCCTCGGCGGCCTTGATCGCTTCCCACTTCCGACGCAGCCGTTCCACCGCGTCGTAGTGACCTCCACCAGGCCCCGTCCCGGCTTCCCGATCCGACATCGAACTAACCGCGGACAGGGGTCGCGACGTGCATCAATCCCACAGCAGCCAACACCCCAAACTTCGTCTCAGGTCTATCGTTCACCTTCACATTCTGCATCAAGCCCCTATCGGCCGTCGTCGACCCATCCCAAAGGTCTCGGCAGTGCCCCGCCCAGATCTCGAGAAACGACGATTTCTCCGGCGATTTACAAGGATGGCGGATCTGTCAGGAGCGCGCGGGTCCATGCGTCGACGATCCAGTCCCGGAAGCGCTCTGCCGTCCAACCGCGTTCGCCGACGAGCAGTACCCAGTATTCGGTCGCGTTCATACTCCACAGGATGTCGGCGACCTCGTCGTCGGACAGATCATCGCGCAACTGTCCCGTACTACGCAGGTCGGCCGCGAACTCACGCATGTTGTTCGCGCGCCGATCGCCGATCTCGGCCCAGATGCGAGCGCATGACGCGTCGGTCAGCGCGGCATCGCGCAGGGCAAGGAAGATCGGCGCGAGCCGCTGCTGGATCGCGGCCAGCGCGTCGCCGTAGATCGCGATCTTGTCCTCGGCCCGCCTCGCCGCGCCGATCGCGCGAACGTACTCGCGCTGCTGGGCCGGGATCGCTTGGTCGGTGCCGGAGAGCGCGGTCTCGACGAGTTCCCGGAGCAGCACCGGCTTGCGACCGATGGATGCGTAGACGGTGTCGACGGAAACGCCCGCGCCCGTGGCGATCTCGCTCACGGTGGTGGCGACGTATCCGTTCTGAACGAACAACCGCCGCGCGGCGTCGAGGATCGCGTGACGCGTATCCGCCGCCTGCGCGGCGCGCCGTGGGGCGTTGTATCGACGCTTGCCGACCTTGACGTTCTCGTTCATCACGCCTACCCTACCGAATATTGATCCGAATATGCCTCGGATCAATTCAGAAGGGATCCGGCCATGGTCTACGCCTACGTTCAAGATGTCCCTATCGGTGAGGAGCTCTACCAGCGGATCATCGAGGAACTCGGATCGGAGCCGCTCGATGGTTCGCTCCTGCATCTGTGCGTACGCCGCGCCGACGGCGGGCTGCGCTACATCGATGTCTGGGAATCGGAGGCACACTGCGCTCGCGCCTTCGAAGAACGCATCCACCCCGCCGTCGACACCGCGTTCGCCGGTCAACGCCCCGGCGAGCCGGTGGTAGAACACCTGGATGTCGTGCACGCGACCGGCACACTCATCGCCGGGCAGGGCACCTGATGCGCCGTTCGGGCAATGCGGTGCGATGGTTCGTCGCCTGTTCGGCACTCGGCATGTCGGCCGCGTGCGGAAGCTCGTCGGGATCCTCTGCCGAAGTACCGGCCTCAGCGACGGTCCAGCCGACCAGCACCGCATGCGGCGAGGTCGACCAGATCAAGAATGCCCTGTCCGGATTCGACGTCACCCGAGTCTCGATAACCGGCCAATGCACTACCGTGAACATCGAGACGAACCTGGCCGACGATTCATCCGGCGCGGAGACCGCACACCGAATCTGTACTGCGGCAGCAACTGTCGCCTACACAAATGATGTCAACAGTGTCGTCGTTGTTTCCACCGACGGGGCCGAACTCGCGGTCGGCATCGAAGGAGCACGCTGCATCGGAGATTGATCACCGCGCAGGCTCCCACCTCGGACTGAACCGCATCACTATCCATACCTTTTGGTAGGTTCAACTGTACGGCTGAGTACGGTATGCCGCCCGTGACGCCGAGAGGAGACGACCATGACCGAAGAGCCCGGGAACGCCCGGCCGACGGCGCCGGTGTCCAAACGCAAAGCGGCGGCCGCGCGCGGTGGGGCGCGCAGGCTCGGCGTCGAGGACTGGACCGACGGGGCACTGGCGGTGCTGCTGCGCGACGGCGTCGCCGCCATCACCATCGCCAAGGTCTGCGATGAGCTCGGCGTCACCAAAGGTAGCTTCTACTGGCATTTCGACGGTATCGATCAGCTGCTCGAGACCACCGCGCAGTTCTGGTGCGCCGATCACAACGACGCGGCGCGCGGGTTCAAGGACCTCGACGAACTGCCGGTGCAGGAGCGCTTGGCCCGGATGGGCGCCTTGCTCACCGGGGAGCGGGTCTGGCAGGTCGAGCTCGCGGTCCGCGACTGGGCGCGCACGAACGCCAAGGTGGCCGAGGCGGTGAAGGCGCTGGACCAGCGGATCTTCCACACCCTGTCCAAGACTCTGATCGAGCTGGGATTCTCCGCGGAGCAGGCGGAGATGCGCGCCGGGCTGATGTGCTTCGCCGGGATCGGCTTCGTGCACGGGAACCAGAACCTGCCCGTGCCGACCGAGGATCAGCGCCGCGAGTTCTTCCGGTTCATCACCAGCACCGAGCCGCCGGCGTGATCAGCCGACGTGCGGGTCAGGTCAGCGCCACCAGTTCGTGCAGTGTTGTCCCGCTGCGCCGCTCGGCAGCACCGTCGGTGTGTACGGTCAGCTCGAAGGACGACTCGAACCGGAAGTAGCCCGGGTGCCCGACCAGCCGGTGCACCAGGGGCTTGACCGGGCGGGAACGCACCACCGGTAGATCATCGAGCAGGTCGTGGGCGTGGATCACCCGCTCGACGTCCAGTCGCAGTTCGAGCTTGCCCGGCACCTGCAGTTCGACCCATTCGGGGTAGGTCCGGCCCGCGGTGGTGTCGAAGCGCGCGGGTCCTTCGGTGAGAACGGTCTCGCCGGTGGACAGCACGATGTCGGCGTGGTGGGCGAGCATGAGCGGGCTGATCTCGTGTCCGCCCCGGCGCTGCTGGGTCAGTACCGAGGCGAACAGCAGCGAGTAGTCCTCGACGTACAGCCTGCCCCAGTGCCAGCGCTCGATGATCTTCTTCATGTCGCCGACACCCCAGTTGTGGTCGTGATACCCACGTCCGGTGACCTCGTGTCGCACGCCGTCGACCTCGATCGCACCGGTCACCCTGGCACGCGGCGCGGCGACCATCCAGCCGAAGGAATCCGTACTGCCGAAACGGGTTTCACCCTTGCCCGGCATCCAGCTGGGGACCTCGTTGTGGAACCGCAGGTCGAAGACGAGACCGTCCTCGGCCATCCGCAGGTGATGGGTCGGCAGGCCGCCGTCGCGGAACTCGGTGTGCGCGGTGTTCTCACCGACGCGCACATCGCAGGCCTCGGGCGAGAACGAGGTCGCCGAGTGCGGGTAGCGCCGCGATACCTGGCGGCGGGTGCCGTCGGGGGCGTAGACCATCATCTCCACCCACGGCCGGGCGAAGGGCAGGTCCTCGGGTCGACGTTTGGTCAGGAAGCCGATCACCACGTGGCCGGTGTCGAGGTGCGCGTCGAAATACCAGTGTTCGAAGGCGAGTTTGCTCGGTGAGGGATGTAATCCGTTGTGGTGCGGCAGAACCGGTGTCAGTTCGCCGTCGCGGCGTCCCGGACCGTTCCACACTTCGACGATGTCTGCGGTAGTCATGGCTGCTTTCGGTGGGTTCATCGGCGCAGGGCACCGCTGGCGTCGAAGGCCGCTTCGCGACCTCGCATCTGGGCGCGATACCAGTTCTCTCGATGCGCGAGCATCAGCTTCTCGTGCGCCCGCGCGAACGGCGGGCAGATCCGGCGCACGATCTCCATCGCGGTGATCAGCGGAAAGCGCAGGACCGGGATGAGGATCCAGGGGAACGCGGGCGGCATGGTGTAGCGCCGGCGGGTGCCGGGGGCCATGTACATCGCGGAGTACACGGAATTGATCCGGTAGTTGTACTTCTCGCGCAATCGGGCAAGGCCACGGTGGCCGTCACGCGGGGCGAAGGCCGCCGGATACGACTCGATCAGTTCCGTCCCGTGCTGTCCGGCGTCGTAGGACCGCGAGGCGATGGTCATCGCCAGGACCCGCAGTCCGTCGAGGACCGTCTCCGGATACCAGCGCAGCCGCACGCCGAGCAGGTGGCCCATGTACTTCTGGAAGTGCAGCAGCGCACGGATTTCCGACGGCGTCGTCTGATAGCCCAGCGCCCACAGGCCGAGGCCGGGCGTCACGCTGCCTGCCAGCAGGGTCAGCATCTGGTAGGTCTGGCTGATCGGCAGCCCCCAGCGTTCGTTGTCCCATTCGGGGTGGCCTGCGACCTTCGCGCGCACCGAGACATGCATGACCCGCACCTTCAGCGCGGTGGCCCGGCCCGCCGAACCGGGGGTGAGCAGCGCGTCGGTGGCGGAGACGTCGATCCAGAAGCGGGTGGTCTCCAGGAACCGGCGCAGGGCGCTGTCGCCCGCGTAGCCGCCGGCCAGCGACAGCGGCGTCGCGACCGCGGCCTCGGTGTACATCTCGAGCGTTTCGGCGCCGGCGAAACTGAACAGCATCGTGCCCCAGCGCCGCCAGATCGCGGCGCCCTGCTCGACCAGTTCGGGCACCACCCAGTCGGGCACCGTCTCGAACTCGGCGAACAACGCGCGCATGGATTCCGGGGCGTCCGGCACCGCGTCGATACCCTCGGCGAGTGCTGTGTCCAGCATCCGGCGCCCGGCTTTCGCCCCGATCTCGCCGTGCATCACCTCGGCGACGAACCGTTCCGCGACCGGGTCACCGGTGAACAGGTCCTCGCACAGCGCGCTCGCCTGCTCGTCGCTGGGGAACAGCCGCTGCCTGGTCACGGTCGTGAAGACGCGCTCGAGCCTGCGCACCAGCGGGGTGTCGCGCGCTTCCCAATAGCGAAAGGCGGTGGGGCACTTCACCGGCGGCCCGGAGCGGATGTGCTCGCGCTGATCTTCGACGGCATCGACCACTGCCGGCCTCCTGATGTGACATCGACTCGCTGACTGCGATCGGTTTCGACCATACTCTGTCGAACATTCTTCCGTACCCAAAAGTACGGAACTGTCACGGCACGAGGCGGTACTTCAGCATCATGTCGTGGTCCTCGTGGTCGAGCAGGTGACAGTGCCACACGTATCCGCGCAGGTCGTCGTGCTGATGACCGGCGTGGTCGGGCACGCGGTGACCGGTATGGGTGTCCGCGCCCGCGCGTTCGGTCGCGTTTCGGCGCGGGAACGGTGCGTCCGGGTCGAAGCCCAGTTCCGCCGCGGTCGGGAACCGCACGATGATGCTGGTGACGGTGCCGCCGTCGACTCGCACGATGTCCTTGTGGCCGGCTTCCCACGCCCGCGGCGCCACCATCGGACCCGCCAGGAATCCCTCCGCCGACGGCGCCCATTTCTGCCCGATGGGCGGCTGGGGATGGGCCAGCTGATAGTCGACGGTGCGCAGCGGAGTCCGGCCGAGAATGCGAAAGGTGACCAGGTGCAGGTGGATCGGGTGCGGATCGGGCGTGATGTTGATGATGTTCCACTGCTCGACGGCGCCCTGGCGCGGCATCTCGATATCGGGACTGCTGAAGGTGAGGTTGTTCAGCGACATGATCGCGGGCGGTACGCGCAGCTCGTAGGGCTGGCTGACGGTGACATTGCGGATCACGGTCGGTGTTTCGAGCG
Source organism: Nocardia sp. NPDC058519 (assembly GCF_042719755.1). Classification (NCBI taxonomy): domain Bacteria; kingdom Bacillati; phylum Actinomycetota; class Actinomycetes; order Mycobacteriales; family Nocardiaceae; genus Nocardia; species Nocardia sp. NPDC058519. The sequence continues at coordinate 158,964 of NZ_JBHXNK010000006.1, forward strand.
GCGGCAGCGGCGGCGGCAGCCCGGCCCCGCCGCGCAACCGCGCAGGCACGCCGCCGGCGAAGCCCGGCCGGTCCTGCACCCGGAACTGGCAGAACCGCGGCATCGCGACCTCGCCGAGGATCGCGGCCTGGAAGACCGGCGCCTCGTCGTTGCACAGTTCCACGGTCTCGCCCGGGGCCAGGTCGGCGAAGTCGACCAGCAGGTCCACCCGTTCACCCGGCGACAACCGCAGCTCGTGGGTGGCGACGGGCGCATCGAGCAGGCCGTGGTCGTTGCCGATCACCCAGAACCGCATCCGGTTGCCGAAGAACAGATTCCATACGCTGAACGACGCCGCGTTGAGCACGCGGAAGCGGTAGAGGCCACGCGCGACCGGAAGATACGGCCAGATCTTGCCGTTGACCAGGCCGATGTCGCCGACGGCGCCACCTTCCCAGCCGCCTTCGGGCACCACCGGTGTGGACCGGACCGACTGGTGCCCGCCCGCGGTGAACAGCTTCTCCTGCAGGACCAGCGGCACCTCGAACTCCCCGGCGGGCAGACCGAGCGGGTTGCCGGGTCCGCCGGTGTCGGAATCGTCGCGGAGCAGCAGCATTCCGGCCAGGCCTGCGTAGACGTTCACACGGGTGATGCCCATGGCGTGGTCGTGATACCAGAGGTGGCCGGTGTCCTGCGCCAGCGGGAAGTCGTGGTCGATGTCGCCGCCGGGATAGACGAGCTGCTCCGGGTGCCCGTCGCTGTCGGGTGGCGTCACCCCGCCGTGCAGGTGCAGCGATGACGGCGGTGCGGTGCGGAAGCTCTCGTCGACGCCGTGCAGGCTGGTGTCCATGTCGGCGGCGAGGGGGTGGGTGGTCATCCTGTTCGCGAAGCGCAGGCGCAGCGGCGTGCCCGCCGGATGCTCGATGGTCGGGCCCAGGTAGCTCATCCCGTTGTAGCCAAGCGACGGCGATTCCGGCAGATCACGGTGGAACCGGTGGGTCGTGGTCTCGGCGACGAGTTCGAGCCGGTCACCGCGCACCACGGGCAAGCGCGGCATCTCGTCGACGAACGGCTCGACCGCCGGGGAATGGAACAGCAGCGGACTGCGCACTCCCAGTGGGGCCGCGCCGGCCTGCGTCTCCCACAGCACCGCGCCGAGCAGACCCGCTCCGGCCGCACGCAGGAACCGACGACGTTCGATCGGATGTTCCATGTCGAGCCCTTCCCGGGCTGCAACGTCGCAGGCACCGCGGCAGCGACCATACCACCGAGTACAGTAGCCAGTACTTCGATGGATGGCACCTGGTGCAAGCTTGCAGGACATGCCGATATCGACTGCGCGCGAGGAGGACCCCCGCGACCCGTTCGTCCGAGGGGTTCCGCGGGTCGGCGCCGGGCGTACGATCAGCGGACAACATGAGGCGGGGGCTTCCAGCGCGAGGTGATGTCGCATGTTCGATACCGATGTTCTGATCGTCGGCGCAGGTCCGGTGGGTTCGGCCGCCGCCGTGGAGCTGGTCCGGCGCGGCGTGCGATGCCGGATCATCGACGCGCTGCCCGATCCGCCGCAGTACGCGAAAGCGGTCGGCATCCAGCCCCGCACGCTGGAACTGTTCGAGGCGATGGGCATCCTGCGGGAGGTCCTCGACGCCGCGATCCTGCTGCGCGGTCAGATCGTGTACATCAACGGCGCCGAGGCGGGCCGAATGGATCTGACGCTGCCACCCGAGATTCCGTTCGGGTTCCTCGGACTCCCCCAGTACGAGACCGAGCGGATCCTGCGCAGGCACCTGGAGTCGCTGGGCACGCGCATCGAGCGCGGCGTCCGGCTCGTCGGGTTCACTCAGGACGCGGACGGCGTCGATGCCGTGCTCGACGGACCCGAGGGCGAACACACGGTGCGGGCACGGTATCTGGTGGGCTGCGACGGCGCGCACAGCACCGTCCGCAAGACGCTGGGCCTGACATTCGAGGGCGCGGCCTTCACCGAGCAGTACATGCTCGGCGATGTCGAACTGGACTGGTCACAGCCGCACGGCTACAACGTGCGGTCGATGCATCAGACGAACGGTGTCACCGACGACGTGCTGGTGTGCATCCCGCTGCCCGGCCGCCACCGCTACCGGGTGTCGATGCGGGTTCCCGCGGAACTCGAGATCGACACCTCCGTCGGCGGCGACAAGGTCGAGCACGGGCTCGGCACCGGGCCCGGCCCGCGATTGGCCGATATCCAGGCGGTGCTCGACCGGCTCGCGCCCGAACCGGTGACCGCCTCGCAGGTGCGCTGGTCCTCGGTCTTCCGGATCAGCCATCGCATCGTCGACTCCTACGGGCGTGGACGGGTTTTCGTCGCGGGCGATGCCGCCCATATCCACCCACCCACGGGCGCCCAGGGCATGAACACCGGCATCCAGGACGCCGCCAACCTCGCGTGGAAGCTCGCGTTGGCCGTTGCGGAGGTGGCCGCGCCGGGGTTGCTGGCGAGCTATGACGCCGAACGCAGGCCCGTCGGTACGGAGGTGGTCGGGCGCACCGTCCGCGACGCCCGCGAAGGGATCGGCGCCGGAGAATCGGACCCCGAACGTGTCCTGCTCCGCGAGGCGCAACTCCTGATCGACTACCGCGACAGCCCCATCGTCACCGAATCCCCCACCGGCGCACCGTCTCCCACCGCGGGTAGCCGCGCTCCCGACGCGATCGGGCTGACCAGGGACGGCGTGACCTCCCCTTTCCGTCTCTTCCCCCTCCTCACGGGCACCGGCCATACTCTGCTCCGGTACGTCGACAACACCTGCGACACAGCCACTCTCACCGATCTGGAACGCCACGTCGGCCTGCTCCGGCAGCTGACCGGCGACCACCTCGACACCTACCTCGTCGCAGGCCCGGGGGCCACCGTCGACCCCACGGCCCTCCCGGTCATCCGTGACAGCGACGGCGACTTCGCCCGGCGGTACCACTGCGCCGACGGCGCGGCCTACGTCGTCCGCCCCGACGGCTACCTCGGCTACGCCGCCTCCCCCGCCTCCCCCGACGACCTCCTCCGCCATTTCGAGTCGACCTTCGCCCCACGGAAATGAGCGGAAGAACCGCCATCGGCGCAGGCCACCGATCGGCCCATCGCGGGACCTCGGCGCAGGTCGGTAAGTCAGTCAGGCCGCGGCGTCGAGCTGTTCTCGGACCCAACGGCCCGCGACCGCGTCGCGTGGCAGGTCCTTGTGTGACACCGCGACCGGAGCCAGTTCCTGCACATAGTGATTCGTCACGCCGGGTTCTTCGATGAACGACGCGGGCCCGGCCGGGGTGGCGACGGCGTCGTCACGAGTGGCCAGTACCGCGTAGCGCACACCCGGTTGGGCGATCGGCCCTGCGTCGAGCGCGGCGATGAATGCCGAGCCCGTCTCCAGGTCGGCACACGCCGCGCAGAACACCGGCAGCACGGCGGTGTCCACCAGACCGCGCAGGCCGGGGACGGTGTCGGCGGCACCGACCGCGCCGCTCAGCGTGGTGCCATGTGAGACCGGCGCGAGCATGATCGCCGAGCGTATCCGTGCCGTCTGCCTCATGTTCTTGGCCAGGTACTCGGCGATCGTGCCGCCCTGGGAATGGCCGACGATGTCCACCCGGTCGCTACCGGTGGCCGCCAGTACCCGGTCGAGGAAGTCGGAGATCTCCACCGCGGACCGGGAGACCGGCGCGACGCCGCCCAGTCCCGGCACAGCGCCTGCCACACCATAGGTGGGCGCGAACACGCAATAGCCTGCCGCGGTCAGCTGGGGAGCCAGGGTGCTCCAGGCCGTAGCGTCATCCATGGTTCCGTGCAGCAGCACCACGGGAACTGGATGCGCCCCGGTAGGCGTACAGACGGCGGTGTCTTCTGGGGTCGCCGCAGCCGGACCGGCGGCCAGTCCACACGCTGTCGCCAGCACCACAGCGGCGGTCAGACCCTGCCGGATTCGATCCACGGTCGACCCCTTGTTCTCGTTCGGATTATCATACGCTGGGCGTTCCCAACATCCGTACTCGGGCCACGAATTCGGGATAGGCGGCGCCGCCGGTGCCTGCCCACAGTTGCTGCGCCATGACCGGCAGCCGCTCCCGTACCGGCGAGACCATCTGCTCCTCGGTCATCACAGTCGGGTCGTCGCACCACACATGCAGTTTCGAGCCGAGCAACCGCTCTCGCTGGTCCTGACGGAGCCGGGTGCCATTGACGAAAAGACCTGGGTCCCAGGCGTATAGCAGGTGCGGCGGGGTGTTCATCGGGGCGGCGTAACCACCGGAGGCCCAGTAGGTCGGGGTGAACGCGGAGTTGTTGAGCAGGCGACCCTGATCGGCGAGCTGCTCGGGGCCGTTGTCGTTGCCGACCCATGGCAGGAGTCCGTTGCCCGCGGTCCAGTGCTCGACGACGATCGATTCGTCCACGGAAAGTCTTGCACCACGGGGTATTCCGTCATTCCACAGGCGCGCGGTCTTGCCGTAGGAGGCGACGATGTCGCCGGCCCCGTTCACGGTGTCGGCCACGAGGTCCTGCGGGACGGCGTCAGGTCCGAGGCGGTCGTGCGCGGCGGCGGCGAGCTGTGGGTATCGGCTGTAGTCGGTGACGTATTCGTCGCCGCCGAGGTGGAAGTACCGGCCGGGGAACAGCGGGACGAACTCGCGCAGCAGGTCCTCGATCAGCGGACGCGCCGCCGGATTCGACAGATCGATGCGGCCCTCGGCGGTGCCCGCCAGGAGGCTGTCGGTAGCAACGTCGATCGGGCTCGTGGTCGCCGGATGTAGGACGAGTTCGGGGTGCGGCGCCAGGATGGCGTTCATGTGACCCGGGAACCCGATCTCGGGTACCACCTCGATGCCGTAGGTGTCGGCGTAGGAGATGATCTCGGCCAGCTCGGCGCGGGTGTAGTGCTGCGGTGAGGTGATCTCGGGGTGACTGGTGCTCGCCAACCGGAATCCGTAGTGGTCGGACAGATGCAGGTGCAGCAGGTTCATCCGGTAGTAGGCCATCTCGCGGATGCGTTGCTTGATCCATCCGACGCTGAGGAACTTCCGTCCCACATCGAGCATCAGCCCGCGTTCGGCGAAGTCCGGCCGATCGATGACCGCACCGGCGGGCACGGTGGTCGTCTGCGAGAACCATTGCAGCAGAGTTTGTGTCGCATGCGTGGCGCCCTGGCGGGTCCGGGCGGTGACGGTCATGTTCGCGCCGATGTCGATCCGATAGGACTCGGCTTCGGCCGGACCGGAGTCCGCCACCCGCACCACGATGTCGCCGGAGGCGGCCGGACCTGCGCTGACCGCGGCGGGGCGTCCGCCGCGGGAGAGGTCAGCGGCCAGAGTGCGCGCTACGGTCGCGGCCTCGCCCGTGTCGGCCAGCACCCGGACGTGCGCGGCCAGGATGAACTCGCCTACGCCGGGGTCGAAGTGACGAACACCCGGCACCGTCGGCGGCAGTCCGACGGCTGCGTTCGCTGCCGGCGCCGGAAGCGATCCCAGTGCCAGCACCAGCAATACCAGGGCAGGCAGCGACCGTTTCACGAACTACTCACCGGGAGTTCCACGGTGGACGGCGAGACGAAGGTGACGATGCTGCCCATCGGTGTCGAGCTCTGGAAAGGCACCGGATCCTGCGAGGTAACCGTCATCGTCAGTCGGTGGCCAGGTGCCAGGTTCCAATAGGTCGGCGCGAGATCCCAGCTCATCTGCGTCGGCGCGAACGGAGTCAGCCCGTGCCTGGTCAGCGGCCAGTAGGAGACGGCTTTGCCGGTGCCGTCGGGAGCCTCGTCGTAGAGAATGCCGATCAGGGTGAGGTCGGTGCTCGCGGGAATCACGGTCAGGTCCAGCCGGGGATGCCCGGAGACGACGGCGCCCTCGGCGAAGGGCTCTGTGCGCCAGACACCGGCCAGGTCGCGGTCCACCGCGCCCAGCGGGATGGCGGGCGCCAGCCCGAGCTGCGCCAAGCTACCGGTGAGGTACGGCACCGCGGCGACCGCGATGGTCGGACCGGAAACCACGGACTGCGACCAGCTTTCGGCCGGATCGGCGCCAATGACACCGATCGACGGCGCGGACAACGCAAGCGTGCGCACTGCCTGCTGCGCGTCGGCCACCGAGTCGAAGTGCCGGTAGGGGCCGGTGTTGGCGGGCTCGATGGTGACCACAGGTTCGGCGTCGATGCCGTTGTCCGCGCCGTTGACATGGTGGTCGAGCCACCGCAGCGCCCGGTCCCAGATGGGATTGGGCAGGCCGACGATCTGGCCCGCGCCGCCACCGGTGGAGTGGTCACCGGGCTGCAGCCACAGCTTCTTCGGGCCGGTGAGCTCGTCGAACAGCGAGTACACCGGCTCCACCGGCAGCAGGCTGTCCTGCCAGTCGTGTGCGAGGAACACCGCGGTGCCGTTGGCATTGAGTTCCGGCACCGCGCGAGCCAGCAGATCACGCGAGGGCAGCGTCTTGAAGGCATCGCCGTTGCCGCGCAGGATCACGTCCAGACCACGGTCGACCAGGTCGGGGCTGAAGCGGTTGGTCGCCGCACCCGCCGCGGCCAAGGCGATCGGACCTCCGGTCTTGGGTGTGTCGTTCGGGGCCAGTGCCTGCGCCAGATCACCGGGCGGGGAATCGGCGACGAGCGCCTTGATCCGGGAATCGTGCGCCGCGGCGAGAATCGCCATCCCCGCGCCGTAGGAACCGCCGGCGATCGCGATCCGATCGGGATCGACATTCAGATGGGCGATGGCCCAGTCGATCACCGCGGAGGCATCGGCCGCGTCCTTCTCACCGAGGACATCGACCTCACCGCCGGACAGGTACATGCCGCGGGCCGTGTATTCGATCGAGATGAAGTTCTCGCCGGTGGACAGCCGGTAGGCCGAGCCGAGGCTGCCCATCGCGGGCATCCCCCAGCCCGACGGTTGCAGCACCAGCGGATTCTTGTGGGTGGCGATATCGGCGGGCGCGGTGATCACCGCGTTGAGTTGGACACCTTCGGAGCCCGGAATGAACAGCGTGGTCGCCTGCCCACCAGGGATGGGAACAGCACCCACCGGAGCGACGCCGAGCACGGTGGTACCCGCGACGACGACAGACGCGGCAAGGGCGCAGAGAATTCGTACGGTCATCGCTGTGTCACAGTCCCAGGAGGTTCGCGACCACGAGCCCGAGATTGTGCAGGAGCGAGACCGGGGACATCAGGAGGTAACCGAGGAGGGTCCCTAGGAGATCGGGTGCGGGTAGTTCGTTCATCGGGGTCCTTACTCGGTGGAGCCGTCGACGGTGTGGCCGTCATCAGAGCGATTGATGCCTCTGAGGACGACGGGCCGTCACGTTCGATCAGTACGAGGGTGAAAGCTCGGATAGCCGAGGTGGTCCGGCTGGTTACTGCGGCGCGTCCCGGTCGAACTGTGCGCGTTTGTGGTCGCCGAACGGCTCGTCGCGCTCACGGACCGCCTCCCGGAAACCCACTGTGGCAGAGCGCATTTGGAAGGCGTAGCCCTCACGGGTATGGCGGGAGATGCCATCGAAGACGGTGCTGATCATTGCCGAATTGGCCACGCCTTGCGAGTGCAACGCCGAGTTCAGCGCGAGCTTGGCCATCATGAGCTGGTTCACCGGCATTCGCGCGATGCGCTCGACCAACGCCTCGGTACGGGCGTCGAGTTCCTCGGCGGGACACGATTCGATGGCCAGGCCCCACTCCTGCGCCTGTTGACCGCTGATGCAGTCGCCGGTGAAGAGCAGCCTTTTGGCCCGCTGGTCACCGAGTCGATGGGCCCACATTCCGGCGGCCGGAATGCCCCAGGCACGCGTGGGCGGATAGCCGATCTTGGTATCGTCCGCGCAGATGATCTGGTCGCAGTAGAGCGCGATATCGGTGCCGCCCGCGACAGCGAATCCGTGCAACTTGGCGACCGTCGGCTTGTTCGCCTGCATCAGGCTGGCGAATCCGCGATTGAATCTGCTCATCATCGCGTAGTCGATCATCGGGTCCCAAGTACCCCACGGATTGTGGTTGGCCGCGTTGACGACCGGGTCGAGAACCGTTCCGGTGACTTCGTCCGGTCCCGAGCCGGTATCGAAGCCCTTCTCCGCGAACATGTCCAGGTCGTATCCGCCGCAGAAGCCCTTGCCTCGCCCCGAAACCAGAATCACGTGCACGCGCGGATCGAGGTCGGCGCGCTCCACCGCGTGGGCGAGTTCGACCGGGGTGTCCGGTGTGATCGTGTTGCCCTTCTCCGCTCGATCGAAGGTGATCCTCGCGATCCGCCCGTCACGCTCGTAGGTGAGGGTCGCGTACTCACGCTCGTAGTCCGGTGCCGGACGGTCCTGCCAGGGCGAATCGGGCACCTCCGTCCAGTTCTCGTACCACGCAGCAGGACGCTGACCCGAATGCGATTGATCGTTCACGGCATTTCCCCTTCGGCGGTATGCGGACAGTCGATTTGATCCCAGCGCCGAGCGACAGCCGCGAGTATGCGGTACTCAGGGTTCCGGCATTACCAACCTCGCACCCGCGCTAGATATTTGTCAACACCATGTTCGCGGCAGAAGTTCGGCCGACGGAGATCACCGGGACGTGGGGATGTCCCCATGCTCCGACATCAGCGGTTCGGCGAACGCCTGGAATTCGACACGGAACCGCTCGTAGATCGCTCGCAGCGGTGCACCGGGCCATGGCACCGGAAGAAGATCTTCCGGGAGCAGCGGATCATCGAGCAGATGCCGCACACTCGCCGCGGCGAGCTCGAACCGCGCAGCCATCGGCGCCTCGGGGTCGTACGCCGCGACGAGTTCGGTAGCCCTGCTCGCCCACACCGACGGCGAGAAGAGCCGCTCGGCGAGCTCGATCGAACGCTCCTCCGGCAGTGCGGTGAACAGCGCCACCCGCTCGCGCATCCGGGGCGAGAGGTCGACGTCGAGATTGTCGGGACGAGCCCAAACACCCTCGCGCAGTTCGCCGAATCGCGCGGCACGCAGCGATTCCCGCATCGCGGCACGGTCGGTGGAGTCGTCGGCGCCGACCGTGACGACAGCCAGCCGCCACTGCCCGATCCAGTGCCGCGTGCGCGGAGCGACAGCCGCGTCCTGGCGGCGCTGCCGCTCGACCAACCGGTCGGACAGTCGATAGACACCGTCGGATCGCTCGAGATCACTGCTGGCGACCATTCGCGTGAGCGCGACACGAACGGCCGATTCCTGCAGGCCGAGCTCGGCGGCGACGGCGAGGATTCCACCGACCGTCGCCTGCGGCGGGTGGGCGCCGAGCAGCGCGCTGAGGATCGCCGAACGCGCGGTCAGTTTGCGCGGACGACTCGAGGTTCGGACCATCGGCAAATACTATTTCATTACATACTTCACGCGTCTCACACAGACATGTAATGTCGAAATTGCGCGGGTCAGGGCAGCAGGTAGAGGCGCTCGTTCGGGAGTCTTGGGAGCCCGACACAGTGGCCGGAATCGACGGCGACGGTGCAGGGTCGGCGGGCGGCCATATCCTGTACGAACACGAGCGCGGCGGTCAGGCAAGCGGCGAATTCCACTCGTACACTGGCGAATTGGATGGTGAGGTGGATATCGGGTTCGTCAGGGCAGGGTGACCGGCAGCCGGGGTTCATCGGGGGTGCTGCCTCGATAGGCACGCTCGGGCGCATTCGAGAACGACCGCCCCGGATGGCCGGAACTTACTGATTGCCGGGGATATCCACGTGCGGGCGATCAGTGCGTCCGGCACCGGCGAGGGCAATGCGATATCGCCCTCACGGATCACAACCACCCGCGATCGCCATAGCTGTGCCACGACGGCGGGATCACCGATCGGGCGGATGTCGGACCTCACCAAGAACGTCCACATTCTTGCGCGGGGGTGGCCGATGATCGGCAACGGCGCGACACCACGCACATCGAGGGCGGTTTTGACCCGTTGCGCCAGCTCGGTGGGCATCATCACCGCGCCGACAAACCCTGCCTTCATCGTGATCCGCCCGGTATCGGGGTCGATCACGGTGGGCAACGAGCACGTGCCGGTAGAACTCGCAGCGTGATCGGGGAGTTTCGGCGTAGGCGGTGGCGGGTGGGCTGGGCTGGGTCATCGGAGTACCTCGGGCAACCCGGTCGCGGGGATGCGCGGCCCTGTCGCATCGACCGTTAGTGGAGTGGGTGCGTTTGTGAGCCAACCGGCTTCGCGCATCGCTTCGAGCGTTTGGGTGAGTTGGATGAGCGATGGCGGTGGCGCGGGCGTGGCGGGGGTGGGGTGGCTCATCGCGCGGCCTGCCGTTCCGTGTGACTCTGTCCGGCCGTGATCTGCCACTCCGCACGCCGGTTCCGAAATGTGTCGCCGTTGCGCCGCAACGAGTTCAGGGCGCGCACCACGCGCCAAGGCGGCACGTTCAGGTTGCGGGCGATCGTGTCGGCGGTGAGCTGCCCACCGACTGCGAGAATGGCGAGAACATCGGCTTCGATGGTGGATGTCATCGGGTCACCGATGAAGTTGGCCGCTCAGCCGTGACCACATTTGTCTGGCCTCTTGATGGGTCGGGCTCGTTCATCGTTCCTCCGTGTCATCCTTCTCAGATGTCCGTTTCGTGTGACGAGACGGGCGGCTACCGCAAGCTCAGTAGCTCTACAAGACCCACAGTGACTCAATGCAAAGGTCGAAAGAAGGACAAATAAGCGGACATAAGACGGCCACATGCGACATGCTCCCTCGTCAAATGTCCCGATAGCGGACTACTCTCGCGGGCATGGCAAACAATGGGAATGCGGCTCTTCGCGCGGCCCGTCAGGCGCTGGGATATCGATCCCAAGCGGCTTTGGCTGATGCGTTGACTGACGCCGCGCGCGCGATCGGACTCCGCATCGAGGTAGCCGCACGGACCGTACGGCGCTGGGAGTCGACCGATCCGCCCTGGCCGCATCCAGAACATGCCGCAGCCCTGGAAGCGCTGTTCAAACGCCCCATTACCGAACTCGGGTTCGCACCTCCCTGGCCGAACGGCTCGGAAGGGCAAGCTTCTAGAGAAGTGTTGGGCACCAACGGGATTCAGAAAACAGGTCGGTACCGGCGCGTCGTGGGTGGAGTGGAACTGCCAGCGACGGTCGCGAAGAACTTTGTGGCGATCACGGTTGCTCATCGCGGGATGTACTGGTCACTGCCAGCAAAGCAACTGCACCGATCCGTCTCTTATCACGCTCGGATGGGGTCCGATCTCATCCCGCAGATCGATGTTCGGGCCACGGTCCCCTTGGCAAAAGCAGTCTCTGAATCAGCGCTGCTGGCGGGCCGTCTCGAGTTCTTCGATCTTCAGCAGCCCGACGAAGCCCAGACAAGTTTCGTCCTCGCGCTACAGGCGGCCCACGAAGCAGCAGACGCCCTGCTCGGCTGCGCCGTCCTCGCGCACATGGCCTTCATTCCTGCGTTCTCCGGCGAAGCGAAAAGGGCAGAGGAAGCGAGAGAGCGGGTACGGGCGGCTCGGGCATTTGCACGGCGCGGCAACGGAAACCACGAACTGACGGCCTGGCTCGATGCTGTCGAGGCCGAAGTCGAGACGCGGTTCGGCAAAACACGACAGGCTCTGAGCCTCATCCGGCACGCCGAACAGGCGTACGCCCTGCACGATCCGCAGGAGCGACCGTCGCCGCAGTGGCTGGACTGGTTTTCCCCGACCCGGCTCGCGGGTTTCAAGGCCAACACCTTGATTTCCGCGGGGGACGGTCGTGAGGCCCTGGCGACCCTGCGGCAAGTCCTCGACGAACTCCCCGCGGAATCGGTGAAACAACGGTCGGTCTACCTTGCCGATGCTGCGGCTGCGTGTGTGTTGGAGAAGCTTCCTGAGCAAGCTTGTGGCTTCCTCGAGGATGCGTTGGACGGGATCGGCGAGCACTGGTACGCAACGACTTTGGATCGGATCAAGGTGGTTCGGCAGGACCTGCGTAAGTGGGACTCGATACCTGAGGTGCGGGCGTTGGATGAGCGGTTGTATGACTGGCATACAACCGTCAACTCACTCTCTGGCTAGCGCTCGGACTTCACGATGTCGGGGAGTTCGGACAGGCTGAGGATTCGCCAGTCCGAGAGCTCCTTCACGTCCTGCCGATCTTTGTGAATCCATCCCCACGGTCCGCGCTGGATGTAGGCGGTTCGCATCCCGACCTTCGTGGCCGGGGTGATGTCGTTGTCGATGCGGTCACCGACGTAGATGATCTGTTCTGCCGGGCATCCGGCGGCCTCGACAACCTTGTCGAAGAACGCGACATCGGGCTTTGCCACACCCCAGTCATCGGAGGTCGCGATGAAGTCGGTCGGCAGATCGAGCCCACGCAGCAGGCCGCCCGCGCGTACGGTCTGGTTCCCGACGATGCCTACCCAAGTACCCATCTCGCGGAGGGCCGACAGGGCTGGACGCACATCCGGGTAGAGATCGTCCTCGCCGAACCATTCCGGCTTGCCTGCCTCCGCGCGAGCTTGGCGCTGCTGATCGAGATCGAACCCCGGCTTGAACACCTGGAACGTCTCTCGGTAGTCCAGCCCTTGGGCGATCACGGCGCCGAACACGGAGACGAATGTGTGGCGCGGTACGCCCAACCAGTCAGCCCAGGTTCCGTACTCCCGCGTCTCGTCTACAAGGGTCTCGCCGACATCGAACACAACAGCCTGGATCACCACACAACTCCTACTCCAACCGCCCTATGGCGCGGTGCCGATCTTGCCGCGTCAGTCTAGGGCGCACACGACGGACGGGTTGTTCCCCAGCTGCGCTCACCACCTCCCCTGAGAAGTTGGTCAAGCGGGGCGTACATGATGATCGTGACACCGATCAGGCAGATCGCCGCGCCGATCACCTCCCACCGGTCGGGGCGGAACCCGTCCAAGGCCATTCCCACAGCAGTGATCCGGCGACGAATACTCCGCCGTAGGCAGCGAGGATGCGTCCGAAGTTGGCGTCGGGCTGCAACGTCGCGACGAACCCGTAGATGCCAAGGGCGATCACACCGGCACCGATCCAGACCCAGCCGCGATGTTCACGCACTCCTTGCCAGACCAGCCAAGCCCCCGCCGATCTCGGCGATAGCGGCCAGGACGAACAGCAGGATCGAGCGCACCACGGTCATGGGCATAGCCTAAAAGTCCAGTTCACGGTGTCGTGACTGTGGTTGCGCACCCGCACCCTGAGCCCGCACACGACGCCGCCGCCTCATCGCCGATACCTGCCGTGCATCCGCCGCGAGGTGCCCGTTTATGGGACCAGATCAACCCGACCACACCTATCCCGATCAGCGCGAAGCCGAGCGGCTCGAACCACGACACGCTGACCAGCACGGTTCCGCCCCCGAGGACTCCGGCCGCGATCAGGATCGGGGCTACACAACACCCCACGCACAGCAGCGCTCCCGCGCCGATCGGTGCCCACCAGCGCCGCGTCTTGATGCTCGATTCAGCAGCCACAGCCGCTACCCCCACTGGTCAAGTTGTGGATGCCCTCGCCGAAAGGAACTGGGCAGGTGGGTATTTCACTGCACGCGAGCAGGTCGTCACAGCCCGCCGCAAGTGCGGCGCGTAGCGTGTCGCGCACTTCGGCCAGTTCGGCGAGTTTCGCGTCGACCTCGGCCAACTTCTGGGCGGCGCGGGCCTGCAACCCGGCATCGGTGCGACGCCGTTTGCCGAACCGGGTCGCTGACAGCAATTCGGCGACTTCGTCAAGGGTGAATCCGAGCCGCTGGGCGGCCTTGATCACCCGCAACACGGTTACGGCTTGCTCGGAGTACAGGCGATGCCCACCCAGGGAGCGGTTCGGCTCGGCCAACAACCCGCGACGTTCGTAGTAGCGCAGGGTCTGCGCGTTCACACCGGCAGCCGCAGCGAGCTCGCTGGTGCGTATTCCGGCTGTCATCGCCGGGCCCCGTTCGCGGCTTCGACGCGGGCGGCGAACGCGTCGAGCACTTCGACATAGGCCGCGGGGACCCCGACCTGCATCACCAAATCGGCGTCGGTGGTGTCGAAGTCGAAGGTAAAGAATGAGCAGCAGTTCGATTCCCGGGACGCGAGGTCGCGGCCGACAGTTTCGGCATCGGTGTCCAGGAATAGGTCCAGCCGTGTCGGAGCGGGCCGGGTCGTGTTGTGTACCGACTCGGCGAAGAACCGGTCGAACTCGGCGACCCGGATCGGTTGTTCCACGGTGGGCAGGGTGCACGCATCCGGCACCCAGTCGCCCTGAGCTGGTGAGATCGTCATGAATCCACGGTAAGCCTGTACCTAGGTACAGGATGCAAGTCGCACGGTAGTGCATCAACTACCAGTCGACTTCGTAGCCGGTGTCAGGTTCCCAACCGATGAATTCGAACTCGTCGGCGAGTGGTGTCGGACTCGGACCTGTCTGCATGTGCGTCGCCGAGCGCATCGCGGGCGGGATCGGCATCACCCCGATCCTGCCGATGCTCGCCCTGCTCGACCGGGTGCGGATGCCCTGGTCGATGGTCTATTGCGGCCGTAGCCGCGACTCGATGGCATTCCTGGACGAGCTCGCGCCCTACGGGAACAGGGTGACCCTGCACTGCGACGACGAAGCCGGGCTCGCCGACCCCGCGACGCTACTCGGCGACCTGACCGGCGCACCTGCCGTCTACACCTGCGGTCCGCCGCCGATGATCGAGGCACTCCGAGGCGCATTGCTGCATCGGCCGGAGGTGGAATTCCACTACGAGCGGTTCTCCGCCGCGCCCGTTGTCGACGGCGCCGAGTTCGAGATCCGGCTGGCCGGAACCGGCGAGACCCTCACTGTCGGGGCAGCGCAGACGGCGCTCGCGGCCATTCTCACTGCCAGACCGGATGCCACGTTTTCCTGTCAGCAGGGCTTCTGCCGCTCGTGCGCGGTCCGGGTTCTCGACGGCGCCCCGGAACACAGGTCGACCGCGTTGAGCCCCCAGGAACTGGAAGCGGGATACTTCCTTCCATGCGTGTCACGAGCCGAAGGCTGTCTTACCGTCGATCTGTAGCTCGACGATGAGTCGGCAACATACGCCCGCGGGGCGCAGACCGCAGAACGAGAACGGGCTGGCAACCCACCAGCGCATCGTGGAGGCGGCGCTCGACGTGCTCGCCACCCGTGGCTGGCGCAACGCGAGCGTCGCCGAGGTAGCCGAGCGCGCCGGGGTGACCCGGGGCGCGGTCCAGCATCACTTCAAGGATCGTGACGGGCTGTTCACCGCCTCGGTGCAGCACATCATGGAGATGCGGGTCGCGGAGATCGAGTCGCTGCAGCACGCCGACCACAACGCGGCCGAAGACACCCGCACGATCGTCCGCCAGATCGTGGAGCTGCACCAGGGCGCGACGTTCAAAGCCGCGTTGCAGCTGTGCATCGCCGCCTCCGACGACCCCACGCTCGGGCCTCGCGTCGCGGCCATGGAACTCGAGGTCGGCGCACGCGGCTTCTGGTCGCTCATCGAACTGTTGCGCCTCGACGGCAACAACCGCACGGTGCGCACCACAGTGCAGGCGTTCCTCGACACCGCGCGTGGGCTCGGGCTCGCGGGCCTGCTCAACGACGACTCCCGCCGCCGCTTGCAGGTGGCGGACCGGTGGGCCGAGATGCTCGACGAACTGCGCACTCGTCAGTGACGCCGCGAGTTCCTGGAAGACCTCGCACCGGCCGTGGGCTCAGGGCGTGACGATGGCGAAGTTCGGATCAGGGGCATCGAGCAAGCCGAAGAGCCGATCGAGAACCTTGGGGTCTCCGGTGTAGTCGATGCCGGCGAGTCCCTTGCCCGCGAGGATGCCGAGTAGTTGCGGCTTGGTGAGGTTCACGGTGAGGTCGATGTCGGCCTTCGACCGCGGGTTGGGTGTTTGGATCAGGACGCCGTTGGACAGCGTCAGGCGCACGATGGTGTCCTGGTCGGTGAAGTGCCATTCGATGCGGAACGAATCCTTCGCCGCGCGTGGCCCGTTCACCCGGATCGCGACCGTGTCGAACAACTGATCCACCGACAGCGCCGCCGCCATCCCACCGCCGACGTCCAACGTGGTCGGTTGGACCCCGTGGCGCAATTCGTGGTCGCCGGTCAGATAGACGCAGCGCCACGTGGCGTTCTCCGCGCCGAATCCGAGCTTCTGATAGGTCTGGGCCAGCGCATCCTCGGCCGCCTTGTTGCCCGGCTCGGCGAAGACCGCGTGGGTGAGTAGCTCGGCGGCGAAGCGCAAGTCGCCGGACGCGGCGTAGGCACGACCCTTCTCGATCACCGCATCGATACCGCCGATCGTCTCGACATAGCGCACCGCCTTCTCCTCGCGCGGATGCTCCCAGAGCGAGCTCGGATTGCCGTCGTACCAGCCGAGATAGCGCTGGTAGATCGCCTTCACGTTGTGGCTCACCGACCCGTAGTACCCGCGGGCGCTCCACGCGTCGGCCAGATTCGGCGACAACTCGATGGTTTCGGCGATCTCGGCCCCGTTGAGCCCCTCGTTCATCATCCTCAGGGTCTGATCGTGCAGGTACATGTACAGGTCGCGCTGCACCGACATGAACTCCACGATGTTGTCGACACCCCAGGTGGGCCAATGGTGGGAGGCGAACGCGACATCGGCGTCGATGGCGAACATCTCGATCGCCTCGTTGATGTAGTGCGACCAGATCCGCGGATCACGGACCTGCGCGCCACGCAAGGTCACCAGGTTGTGCAGATTGTGGGTCGCGTTTTCGGCGAGACACAGGGCGCGGTGGCGGGGGAAATAGAAGTTCATCTCCGCGGGCGCCTCGGTACCGGGTGTCATCTGGAAAACGATCGGGACCCCGTCGACGGTCTCCTGCTGGCCGCTGTGGGTGATGTCGACAGTGGGCGGGATCAGGCCGAGGGTGCCGTGCGAGGTCTGGATGCCCAACCCTGTGCTGCACTGGCCCTCGGGTCCCGGTGTCATCCCGACGCCGTACATATAGGTGCCGCGCCGGGTCATCGCCACGCCCGCGTAGACGTTCTCCGAGACCGCCTCCGCCATGAAGCCTTCCGGCGCGAGGATCGGCACATCGCCACGCCCATCGGGCAGGACACCGTCCACGCCGCCGAAGTGGTCGCCGTGGGAATGGGTGTAGATGACACCGGTGACGGGCCGATCACCGCGCTCCTCGCGATACAGCTTCAACCCGGCCGCCGCGCACTCGGCCGAGATGAGCGGGTCGATCACGATGATGCCCGTGTCGCCCTCGACGATCGTCATATTGGAGATATCGAAGCCACGGATCTGATAGATGCCGTCGACCACCTTGTACAGACCGTTTTTCACACACAACTGGGCTTGGCGGAACAGGCTCGGATTGACCGTCTCCGGGCACGGCCCGTCGAGATACCCGTAACCACTGGTATCGAAGATGACCGTGCCGTCGGCCTTGGCGATCCGCATCGGCGTCAGGGTCTTGATGAACCCGCGATCGGCGTTCTCGAAATCGGTGCGATCGTCGTAGTCCAATGCCATCGAAATCAGCTCCTCGGTTCGGTGCGGCGGTCTCCCTGACATGGTCGGCGCGTTCAGGTCACTGCGCCTCACCCGTAGCGGGTGAATCGCGGCGTCAGGTCAGATTGGCGATGCCACGGATCGTGAACAGCGCGCCGAAGGCGAGCAGTACGCCGATCGTCATCGCGCGGTTGTTGCGCAACATCCACTGCTTGGCACTTTCCAGACCGGACTTGGCGCGCTCCCCCAGCGCCAGGAAAATGCCGATCGGCACCAGGAAATCGAGCATCGCCGCCAGCAGGAGCAGCAGCGTACCGACCAACGCGGCGCCGACGGTGGTCTGGGAGCTGGCGATCACGCTCATGCCCGACATCATGATGAACAGATTCGGGTTGACGACAGCGAGCACCAAACCGGCCACGAATGCCTTTCGCGGACCGGCGGATTCGAGTTCGGTCAGGAGTTTCGGTGCGGGCGCGCCCGGAGCCGGACGGTGCAGGACGACCCGAGCGGCCGCCGCCAGGAACACCAGGCCGACCACCAGACCCGCCCAGTGCGAGACCGTCTTCGACGTCGAGCCGGGGTCGGAGGCGCCACCGAGCAGCGCGGCGACAGCGATCTGGGTGTAGACGAGCAAGAAGGCTCCACCGAAGGTGAGCGCGTTCGCGATGGGGCGCCGCGATTGCAGCAGCAGCACGCATCCGGCGATCGCGGCAGGTGTGACGACGAGCCCGATCATCTCGGGGAGCAGCAGCACAAGCAGTTCACCCATCGGTGCTCCTCGGTGTATGTGACTGCGGGGGTAATTCGGCGGCCGCGGCGGCGACCGTCGGGTAGATCCCGATCGGGGTGTCGCCCGCCTCGGCCGAACCGAGGGCTTCGCCGAACTGGGCTACCGAGCGGGCGATGCGAAAATCGATGCGCTTGTGGGACAGGGCATTTCGCAGGTCGAGCAACATCTCCGCGGCGGTGACGTCGAGCGCGGGCGAGGTCTCGGCGTCGAGCACCACCAGGCGGGTCGAGTCCGTGCACAGCTGCTCGATCCGGGTCTTCACGTAGTCGGCGTTGGCGAAGAACAAGCCTGCTTCGACGCGGACCACCAGCAGGTCAGGACGCGAGACCAAATCGGGGTGGCGGGCCGTATCCACCCAGAGGGAGCCCTGTTTCGCGAGTGCGGCCACATGCGGCTCGGAGCTGCGGTAGACCAGCAGCAGTATCGAGACGCCGATGCCGATCAGCAGGCCGGGCAGGGTGTCGAACAGCAACACACCGAACATCGCGGCCATCGCGGCGAGGAAGTCGGCGCGGGCGGCGTGGCCGTAGATGCTGCCGAGCAGCTGGTTCCACACCCGATAGAGGCGGCGCAGGGCGGCGATGTCGACGAGTTCGATGACCGCGGCGATCACCACCGCGGCCAGCGTCGCCTCGGGCAGCTTCTCGAACAGCCCCGTCAGGAACAGCAGGGTGAGCACGGTCAGCACGGCGACGACGAGTCCACTGACCTGGGTCTTCGCGCCCGCACCGCCATTGACCGCGGTCTTGGACAGGCTGCCGTTGACCACCATGCCCGAGCCGAGGCCGGCACCGAGGTTGGCCGCGCCGAGCCCGAGCAGCTCCCGGTTGGGGTCGATGGTGTAGCCCGCTTTGGCCGCATAGGTTTTCGCCGCCCCGAGCCCTTCCGCGAAACCGATCAGCAAGACACCGATCGCGGGGCCGAGCAGGTCGAGGTAGTCGTCGAATCCCACACCGGACGGCAGACCGACCGAGGGCAGACCCGCATCGATGTGGCCGACGATATCGACGCCCTTGTCGTCGAGCCCGAACAGCTGCACCGCGACGATGCCGAGGAGCACGGCCAGCAGCGAGCCGGGCACGAGTGGCAGCCAGCGCTTCAGGCCGAGGACGACCGCGAGACCGAGCAGACCGATCAGCAGTGTGCGCCACTGGGTGTCGCCGAGATCGCGGATCACGCCCCAGGCTTGTTCGAAGAAGTTGCCGTCGTGTTTGTGCACCCCGAACAGCTTGGGCACCTGGCCGATGATGATCGTCAAGGCCAGTCCGACGATGAAGCCCTTCAAGACCGGTTCGGAGATGAACGAGGCGATGAAACCCAGGCGGATCAGCCCGGCCAGCAGGCCGACGATGCCGGTCGCGATGGCCAGCGCTGTCGACATGGCCAGGTAGCGTCCGCTGTCGGCGCCTGCCATCGGGGTGATGATCGCGGCCGAGAGCGCGGCGGTCGCCGACATCGGGCCGACGATGAGGTGCCGCGAACTGCCCGCCAGCGCGTAGAGGACGAGCGCGGGTATTGCCGCGTACAACCCGACGACCGGCGGCACACCGGCGATCGAGGCATAGGCCAGCGCTTCGGGCACCAGGACCGCCCACACGGTGAGGCCCGCGATCACATCGGGCCGCAGCCACGCGCGCTGATAGCCGTGCAGCGATTCGAAGACCGGAAGTGTTCTCACGACGAGCCCTTCTGTCAGAGTCCGCCGATGCCCTTGCCGACCACGACCGCGCCCATCACCAGCAGCACGATCGCCATCACCGCGTGGTTGTTCGCTTGCAGCCACTGTCTGGCGCTGTCGAGAGTGGGCCGCAGTTTGTCGGCGGCCAGCGCGTACCCGAGCACCACGGCGAGCACGGTGACCGAGGCGATCAGCGTGAACACCACGATCGCGACGATGTCACCGCCCGCGCTGAGCCCACCGGAACCGATCGCCACACCCGCGGACACACACAGCAACAGGTTCTTCGGATTCACCCCGGACAGCAACGCGCCCAGACCCGCCGCCTTGACCACCGTGAGCGTGTCGATGGCCTGCATCCAGGCGGGCACCGCAGTGTCCGACCGCGACTGCCACTGCTTGACCGCCAGCAGCACCAGCAGAGCGCCCAACACGATCTTGATCCAGGACACCACCGCCGAAGGCTCCTTCGCCGCCGAGTCGCCCAGCGACCCGGCGAGCAGCGTCACCACGACGGTCACGACCAGGATCCCGGCGACCCAGCCCACCGCGAACCCCTTCGCCGCACCGCCGGCGTTCTTCGACAAGATCATGAGGATGGCCGCGACGATGGGGATCGGCGAGATCGCCACACCCACCGCCAGCGGAAGCAGATCACCGATGACTGAGCCCATGCGCTCACGCTAAGGAGGGCGAACAGCACCGCGCGTCACACGTTGTGGGTGAAATCGGCCCACTCACACCATCGGCACCAGCGCCGAAGGAGTTCACCCGCGACGGGCGATGTATGCCGGTACGGCGCGGTGGATCGTCGAGTCGACGATCCACCGACCACGACAGGAGCGCCCGCCCATGTGCCAGAAGCCGAAGCAGGCCAGCGACGCGACAACCGAGATCAATCACGCCGCCACCCAGCTCTACGACATGGACAACCGCGCCGATTTCACCGACGCGCAGCGCGGACTCATCGCCCCGCTACCCGGACCGGTGTACGCCGACAGCGACAGCGAGAAGGTGGTGTTCGATCCCACCGAGTTCGACTACCTGCGCGGTGACCCGCCCGTCCCCGACACGGTGAACCCGAGTCTGTGGCGCCAGTCGCAACTGATCAGCGTCGGTGGATTGTTCGAGGTCGCCAAAGGCATTTACCAGGCCAGGAACAACGACATCGCGAATCTGACGGTGATCGAGGGCGAGGACGGCATCGTCGTCATCGACTGCATGGCCGGTGTCGAGTCCGCGCGGCAAGGCATGGAACTGATCCGCGAGCACGTCACCGACAAACCGGTGGCCGCGGTGATCTATACCCACACCCATATCGACCACTACGGCGGAGTGAAGGGCGTGGTGTCGGCCGAGGACGTGGCCTCCGGCAAGGTGCCGATCATCGCGCCGGGACTGCAGTTCGACAAGTACGCGATCGGCGAGAACGTGGTCGCCGGAAATGCCATGGCTCGCCGCAGTTTCTACGCGTTCGGGTCGATGCTGCCGCCCGGCCCACAGGGTTTCGTCACGTGCGGTATCGGGCTCGCCGCGACACAGGGACCGCAGGTGTCCTACATCTCGCCGACCGACCTCATCACCGAAACCGGTACCCGTCGGGAAATCGCCGGTGTCGAATTCGAGTTCCTCTACGCCCCCGACACCGAGGCGCCCGAGGAGATGCACATCTGGATCCCACAGCTCAAGGCTCTGACCTGTGCGGAGAACGCGAATCACAGCCTGCACAACATCCAGACCCTGCGCGGCGCCCGCACCCGCGACGCCCGCAACTTCGCCCGCTATCTCGACGAAACCCTGGAACGGTGGGGCGACGAGGCCGAGGTGCACTACGGTCCGCACACCTGGCCTGTATGGGGCAACGACAACATCACCGGATTCCTCGAATCTCAGCGCGACACCTACAAATACATTCACGATCAGGCGCTGCGCCTGGCCAACAAGGGCTACACCCCGCTCGAAGCGGCCGAGGTGATCGAGCTGCCGGACGAACTCGGCCGCAACTGGGCCAATCGCGGCTACCACGGCACCCTGCATCACGATGTCCGCGCGGTGTACACCAAGGAGCTGGGCATGTGGGATGGCGACCCGGTCTCGCTGCATCCGCATCCGCCGGTCGAGGCCGCGAAACGGTTCGTCGAATTCGCCGGTGCCGACAATATTCTCGCCGAAGGCAGGCGCGCGATCGATGCCGCCGACTACCGGTGGGCCGCCGATATCCTGCACAAGCTGGTCTTCGCTCAGCCAGATAACCAGCAAGCCAAAGACTTACAAGCCGACGCCTACGAGCAGATGGGCTACCAGGCCGAAGGACCACAGTGGCGCGGCATCTTCCTGTCGGCGGCGCTCGAACTGCGCGAAGGCGCCCAGCCGCCCCCGTACATCACCGCCAGCCAGGACAGCATCCTGGCCATGCCGATCGATATCCTCTTCGACTTCGTCTCGGTCCACATCATCGGAGACAAGGCCGCCGACGTCGACTTGCGCATCGACCTGGACTTCACCGATCACGACGAGCAGTGGACGATGTGGATCCGGCGCGGAGTACTCAATGCCCGTCGTGGCAAGTCCGGAAACGCGGACGTGACCGTGTCCGGGCCCAAACCGTTCATCGTCTCGACGTTGCTGAAACCGGGGTCGGCGAACGCGCTGGCCAAGGACGGCAAGATCGAGCTCGACGGCGATGTCGGTGTCCTCGACACCTACGGCTCGTTGCTCGACGAGTTCGATCCGGCTTTCCCGATCGTCACACCCTGACCGACTACCGAGCTCTGCTCTGACGCTGTGGCGAATGGCGGGGACGGGCAATAGCACCGTGGTCGCCGGTGCGGCGGCCGACACACTGTTGCCCGTCCTTCGGAGATTCGGCGTCGAGCCCATCGGCTAGCGCAATACAGTGGCTGAATGCGTGGACGAAATCGAATCCTGCTGCAGGCGACCGCGACAGCCGCCGCGGCACTGGCGCTGCCCGCCGTCCAGACTGCGGCCGCCGACCCGCTCACCCACTCCGACGGCTGCGCGGAGGTCCGGGTCGTCACCGTTCGGGGCACCCTCGAACCGCAGTCCGGCAGTCTGCTGCTCACTCCGCTGGGCGAGCGGATCGCCCAGGAATCCGGCGCCCGCACCACGGTGACCGAACTCGAATATCCGGCCTCGATGAGCCCGGACAGCGCCGTCCGCGGTGTCGCGAGTCTGACCGCGCTGCTGAACGCGACCGCCGCCGCTTGCCCTGACCAGCGGCTCGTGCTGCTCGGCTACTCGCAAGGCGCGCGCGTTATCGGCAACACCCTCGCCGCGCCGACCACGTTGACCGAGCAGGCGGCCGCGCGTATCGGCGCCATCGCGCTGTTCGGCAGCCCGGTGTTCAACGGCGCGGAACCCTACAACCGTGGCACCTTCGATCCCGCCCTGTCTGGCACCGGTCCGCTGCGCGTCGGCGCGCTATCGGAATTCGCCGACCGCCTGCGCGATTACTGCCATGCCGGTGACCGCGTCTGCCAGGGCGGCGACCCGGCAGACGGGTTCAGAAATGCGCTGACCTACAGCCATATCGCGTACTTCTTCAACGACAGTCGTGACGACGCCGCGGCATTCGTAGGCGAACAGCTCGGCCGCTAGCCGCGAACGCTCGGTGTTTCGGGTAGCGCGCCGGTCGTCGCCAGAATCGTCTCGGCGACCAGTTTCGGATCGTCGATCATCGGGACGTGGCCGACGCCGGGCAGGATCTCGAAACGGGCCTGCGGTAGGCGATTTTGGGCGATGCGGCCGTTGATCGCCGGCGGCAGGATCGCGTCCCTGCCCGACCAGGCCAGGGTGATCGGACACGGCACCTGAGGTATCGGGGCGATCTGCTCGTCGGTGCCGAGCAGGTCTTCGGTGACCGCGCATTCGATGAGGTCCGTGGCCGCTGACAGTGCTCGGTCCGGTGTCAAACGGTCCGCGCGACAAGCGATATCGCGCATCGAGAGCCGCCGGACCCATGCCGATCGCAATGCCAGCGGTTGGACCCGGTGGGTCCGCCGGACGAGGGCACCCATGCGGCGCAGTTTCCTGACGGCGTCGGTCTGCCCATAGCCACCGGCATCCCAGAATCCGGCGGGTGAGAGCGCGCATACGCTCAATGCCCGGCCACGCAGGGCGAGTTCGATGGCCATCCAGCCGCCGAGTGAGTTCCCCGCGAGATGGGCTTTGTCGATACCCCGCTCGTCCAGCATTCGCTCGGCCGCGTCGACGACATCGCGCACGCGGACCGGACGCTGCCGCACCTCGGGCCCGCCCCGATGCCCGAGCGCGGTCGGGGCGATCACCTCGTGGTGCTCGGTCAGATGCGGGACGACGTCGTCCCATGCCGCCGCCGACATGGTGACGCCATGGAACAGGACAACGGATGACCGACCGGACATGAGTGGATGTTACTCACCGTTACCGGCGCCGACGACGAATGGACCTGATCGATCCGACCGTGATAGGAGAGTTGTCATGTCGTCGTCATCGTCCGTTCTCCGGGATTCCGGCTCGCCAATACCTCAGCGGCGCATGCCAAGGTGGAGTTCGGGGCTGTGACCGGTGTGAACGCCGATTCGACGCAGACACACCTCACCACCGCCACAGAAACCGGACGTGGGTCGCAGTACCGCGTCGATCTGGACGGCTTGCGGGGGCTCGCGATCGCGTTGGTCGTGGTCTTTCACGTGTGGTTCGGTCGTGTTTCCGGCGGTGTGGACGTCTTCCTGGTGCTTTCGGGGTTCTTCTTCACGGGCTTGCTGCTGCGCCGGGCGGAGTCCCCGGAACCGTTCTGGGCGTGGTCGGTGTTGCGCCGCACCGCACGTCGCCTCGTCCCCGCCATGGCAGTTGTCCTGGCTGCTGTCGTCGCCGCGACGCTGCTGCTACTGCCCTACACGCAATGGTCGACTGCGGCAGCGCAGGTGCTGTCGTCGCTGTTCTACTACCAGAACTGGCAACTCGCCCTGACCTGGTCGGACTACCTGGCCGCCGATCCTTCGGTGAGCCCGCTGCAACACCTGTGGTCGATGTCGGTACAGGGGCAGTTCTATCTGGCCGCACTGCTCGCGGTCGTTGTTACGACATGGTTGTGCGCTCGGCTCGCACGACCGGATCGGATTCGCCCGGCCATCGGCGGAGTCGTGGTCGCGGTGTCGGTCGCCTCGTTCTTCTACGCCTCCAATGGCACCGCGACGAATCAGGGATGGAACTACTACGACAGCTTCGCTCGCGGGTGGGAGTTGCTGATCGGCGCCGGGCTCGCCGTGGTCGCACCGTCTTTGGTGCCGTGGCGGCAACTGCGCGTCGCGCTCTCGGTGTTCGGTGTGCTCGGTGTGGTGCTGTGTGGGTGGCTCATCATCGACGGCGCCAACCGGTTCCCCGGGCCCGCTGCCCTGCTCCCGGTCTGCGCGACAGCGGCTGTCATCCTTTCGGCGACGCACCTGCGGTTCGACGACTGGCCGCTGCCGAACCGGCTACTGGCTCATCCGGCCATGCGGTGGCTCGGCGATATCGCCTATCCCCTGTACCTGTGGCATTGGCCCATCCTGATCTTCTTTCTCACCGAACGCGGAAACACCCACGCCGGGCTGGTGGGCGGCACCGCGGTGATCGGGCTGTCGGTTGTGCTGGCCTGGTTGACGCACCGGTGGATCGAAGAGCCACTGCGGCAACGCACTACGGGCGTCGGCAGCGACGATCTCGAGAACACACGATCTCGTCACCTGGCCGCGTCCGCGGTCGTGGTGTTGCTGGTCGCGATCATTACCGTCACCGCCGGTTGGCAATTCGCTGTTGTCCGCGTCAACCCACCGGTCGCGGTCGGCGAGCTCGACCCGGCGAAGTACCCGGGTGCGGAGGCGTTGGCCTCCGGCGTCGAGACGCCGGAGGAGCCGATGCGACCCTCCGTCTTCGCAGCACCCACCGAAGTCCCCCCGCCCACCGCGGACGGGTGTATCGCGGACTGGGACACCCGCGACATCGTCACCTGCACCTACGGCGACCCGGATGCCGATCGAACACTGGCACTGGTCGGTAGCTCCCATGCCGAGCACTGGCTGCCCGCGCTCCAGGTGCTCGCCGCCGAAAACCCGTTCCGCATCCAGGTGTATCTGAAGATGGGCTGCCCGCTCACCCTCGCCGAGGACGCCACGTACAAGGGCGAGCCCATCCCGGATTGCCGGGACTGGTCGGCCGAGGTGATCGATCGCCTCGATGCCGACCGCCCCGACTGGGTGTTCACCACCGGTACCCGTCCCCGCGACGAGGGTGGCGACGAGACTCCCGCCGACTATCTCGACGTATGGGCAGCGCTATCGGACCGCGGTCTCAGCGTGATCGCCATCCGTGACACTCCGTGGCTGCGCCGCGGAACCGTCCGATACAAGGCCACCGACTGCCTGGCGGGTGGCGGGAACCGCATCAGCTGCGGCATGCGCCGCGAAGACGCGCTCGACCCGATCAACCCGGGACTGGCACCGGCCTCCGCGTTTCCCAGCGTCTTCCCGATCGACGTGACGGACGCGGTCTGCGAACCCACGCTGTGCGCGGTGGCGGAGGGCAACATCCTGATCTATCACGACGAACACCACCTCACCTCGAGCTACTCCCGGTCCCTGGCCGGACCACTCGGGCGGGAGCTGCAGCCGATCCTCGGGTGGTGGTAAGCCAGCCGTCCGCGCACGGCCGGGGGCGGTACGGTGCAGGTCGAGACGCGATCGAGAGGAGGTCCGCCGGTGGCACGTGGCGGAAAACGTCGCTTCGTCGCTCTCGTCGTGGTCGCGTTGTTCACCCTCTGCCTCGGGTATCGCGCCGCAGTGCTGTCCGAACCGGCCGAGACGATCGCCGTGGAGACCGCGGCGATTCCACCCACCCCGATGCGGATCACCTACGGGAATTCACCGGAGACTTTCGGCGACCTCTATCTGCCACCGACTTCGAATACCCGTCTGCCCGTGGTGGTTTTGATCCACGGCGGCGGATGGGCGCAGAACCGGACCCTCGCGCAGTTCGATGCCCATGCCCGGGCACTGGCAGGCGAGGGCGTCGCGGTGTGGAACATCGAATATCGCCGGGTGAACGGTGGCGGTGGCTGGCCGGTCACGCTCACCGATGTCGCCGCCGCCGTCGACGCGCTGGCCGAGATCGTCGCACCACGCCTCGGAAACCTGCTCGATCTACAGCGGCTGCATCTCGCCGGGCACTCGGCAGGCGGTCACCTCGCCGCTTGGGCCGCCGGACACAGATCGGCCGAACCACCGAGGCATCCCGCTGTTCGCATCCGCAGCCTCACCCTCATGGCGGCCGTACTCGATGTGGAACTGGCTGTCACCGAAGGCGGTGACCAGTTCGTGCCCCAACTCCTCGGCGGTACACCCGCGCAGGTGCCCGGCAGATACCGCGACGCCTCCCCCATCCATCACCTCCCACCGAGCGACACCCGCATCACCGCACTACACGGCGAGAACGACAGAGTCGTGGCACCGCTGCAGAGCCATCGCTACGTCGACGTCGTGACGCGCGCGGGCGGCATCGCCGAGGTACAGATCCTGCGCGGTACCGGGCACGGTGAATTCGCCGACGCCGCGTCCGCCGCCTGGGATACAGCGCGCCGCGCCATCATCAGCTACGTCGGCACCCTCAGCTGACGTTCGACGGTGTCCGCGCTGGTGCGGACCTGATTTCCGTGTGACGGCCACCGCATACCGCATCATTCAGCAAATCCGTAGCATCGATCCGGAGGAACAGACACAGTCGCGTTTCAAATGGGAGTGAGCAGCGGTGAGCACTATCCGCGCCGACCTGGCGCATCGTTTGAACCTGCTCTACTCCACTGCCGGGGCGCCGCCGTTGAAGGCGGTCAGCGCCAAGGCAACCCGGGAGATCCGCGCGCGCAATCCGCGTGGTCGCGAGGTCAGCGTGCAGCGGATTTCGGACTGGCGGCTCGGCAAGAGCGTGCCCGCGAAGTTCGACGGCCTCTCGGCGGTGCTGAGTGTGCTCATTCCCCCGGCGCGACTGCACCGGCCCGAACCCGAACTGCCCGGCCTGTACTCGATGACCGCGTGGCGGAAGCTGTGGTCGCGCGCGCAGCAGGAACCTTCCGGCAACCGGCCGGCGATATCGACGATCTGTCCGTATCCGGGGCTGGCCGCGCTGACCATCAGCGACGCGGAGTACTTCGCGGGCCGCGACAACCAGGTCGAGGCGATGCAGGCGTGGTTCGCGAAGAACCTCGGCACCGGTGATCCGCTGGTGCTCGTCGGCGACTCGGGTGTCGGGAAGTCGTCGCTGCTGCAGGCCGGGTTCGCCGCCCGGATCCGCGACGAGTTCGACGTGCTGCTGGTGACGCCGTCCTCGGTACCGGCCGACGACCTCGAGTCCTGGGCGCACGAGCGAGCCACCGAGAAACCCTATGTACTGGCCGTCGACCAGTGCGAGGAGCTGTTCCTGCCGCCCTTCGACGACCAGTCGGCCGACCGGTACCTGGATGTTCTCCGCCACATGACCGTCCCCGGACCCGTGCGGCCGGGCCGATGCGCCGGTGTGATCATGGCACTGCGCGCCGACTTCTACACCCACGCTTCCCGGCACCCGGCGTTGGCGACGCTGCTCGAGACCAACCAGATGGTGCTCGGCCCGCCGACCGCGCAGGCCCTGACCGCGGCCATCGTGGAACCGGCGAAGACACAGGGACTCGGCGTCGGCGACGGGCTCGTGGAGTTGATGCTGGCCGACCTCGGCATCCGCGGCGGCAACACCGTGATCCGGGCGGGGACGTTCCCCCTGCTCGCCCACGCCCTGCGCAGTACTTGGCAGTTTCGCGACGCCGAGGTGATGTCGGTGCGGGCCTACGAACAGGCGGGCGGGGTGCGTGGTGCGATCGCCGCCAGCGCCGAGCAGCAGTGGGAGTCGTTCGGTCCACGGGAACGCGACACCACGCGAACTATCCTGTTGCACTTGGTCACCCCGGTGGCGGACGGGACGGCGGTGGGTCGACATGTCGATCGCGACACCCTCGTGCGTCGCTGCGCCGATCCGGAATCGGCCGCCCTGGTCCTGAATGCGCTGGCCGAGGCCAGGATCATCACCCAGGACGCCTACGGCACCTCGCTGGCCCACGACGCGGTGATCGGGGCCTGGCCACGGTTGGCCGACTGGGTCGACGAAGACCGCGAGGACGCGATCATCAGGCATCGGCTCCAGACCGATGTGGAGGAATGGGCGGGCGCGGGCAAAGACCCGTCCCTGCTCTACCAGGGCAGTCGACTGTCGATGGCGAACCAGTTGCGCGCCCGCACACCTCAGGCCGTTTCGGCGCAGGGCAACGAATTCCTCGACGCGTCCGCGGCGGTGCGGCGACGGCAGGTGCTGGCCAAACGGGTACTGGCACTCGTGCTGGTGGTCGCGGCGCTGGTGACCTCGGTGCTCGCGGTGGTGTCGATGCGCCAGAGTCAACGCGCCGAACGCGAACGCGCCGACGCACAGTATGCGGCGCTGGTCGCGGCGTCCCAGCGCGACCGGGCCGTGGATTCGACCGAATCGGCCCAGCTCGCGGTGGTCTCGGAGGCGGAACGGCCCGGCGATGCGCAGGCACGCGGCCTGCTGCTCGCCTCCCAGTCGTCGCCGCTGGCAGCGACCGTGCCCGCGCACGAGGGCGCGATCTACATGTCCGCGCGGTCGGGCACCGGCATCGTGGCCTCGGCGGGCTACGACAACACGGTCCGGCTGTGGCGCCGCAGCGCCGAACACGGGCTTGTGCCCCTCGGTGCGCCTTTACGTACCGCGTCGTGGGTCGCTGCGGTGGCCTTCGCGCCCGACGATCGCACGGTGTTCGCGACCGGCGCCACCGGCCTGGTGCACCGCTGGGACCTCACCGACGTCGAGCATCCGGTCGCGCTGCCCGATCTGGACCTCGGTCACCGCGGCACGGCCTACGCGGTGGCGATCCGCCCGGACGGCCGGTGGCTGGCAACGGCAGGTGACGACCGCACGGTCCGCCTGCACGATCTGGCGACCGGAACCACCCGGGTACTGACCGGACACGGCGGTTCGGTCCGCACTGTGGCCTTCACGCCGGACGGCAACACCCTGATCAGCGGAAGCGACGACCGCACCGCCCGCATATGGGACACCACCGATCCGGACCGCGCGCACCAACTCGGCGACCCGCTGACCGGGCAAGCGCTCGCCATCCATGCCGTCGCGGTCAGCCCGGATGGGCTGATGCTGGCCACCGGTAGCGACGACCAGACCTTCCGGCTGTGGTCGTTGCGCGAGCGCGAACACGTCGTCGCGACGAGCGCGCCGATCGAGGCACACACCGCCGCGGTGTGGTCGCTGGCCTTCTCCCCCGACAGCCGCACGCTGGCCACCGCGGCCCGCGACGGCACCGCCGAACTGTGGAGCGTCACCGACGCCCGCAACCCCGTCGGGGTCGGACAGCCGCTGAACGGCAGCCGTGGACCACTGGCGACGGTGACCTTCCTCGACGATTCCGCGATCCTCACCGGCGGGCAGGCGGGCAACCTGCAGGTCTGGACCCTGTCCTCGGCCGTGGTCACCGGCCACACCAGGCTGGTGCAGGCACCGAGCTACGACGCCTCCGGCCGGCTGATGGCCACCGGATCCTGGGACGGCCAGGTGCTGCTCTGGGACACCAACGGATCGACCCCACAGCTGCTGTCGACGGTGCTCCCGCTCGCCGACGATGCACGGGTGGAAAACGTCGCCCTCGCTCCGGACGGACGAACTTTGGCGGTGACCTTCCTCGACACCGGTGACGTGGTCCTGTTCGACACCAGTCGACCCACCGCGCCGACCGCGCTGACCACCTTGTCGATCCCCCGGGCCAGATACGCCCACGCACTGACGTTCGCGCCGGACTCCCGACGCCTGGTCACCGCCTACGACGACACCAGCATGCAGGTCTGGGACCTCGCCGACCGTGAACACCCGATGGCAGGCTCCGCGCCGTTGACCGGACCAGCGGGCTGGGTGAACGCCGCCCAGTTCAGCCCGGACGGGTCGACGCTGTACGCGGCATCGGCCGATCGACGGGTACACCGCTGGAACCTCGACGGTGGAGCCGCTACCTCGACGGTGGTCGCCGAGAGCGGCGGACCGGTGAACGCCTTGTCGATCAGCGCCGACGGCACGTTGCTCGCCACCGCCGGGGACGACCAGATCGTGCGTGTCCTGCGGATCGCCGGGGATCGGGTCGACACCGTCGCCGAGCTGAGTGGACACACGAGCACGATCCGCTCGGTGAGCTTCGACCCGACCTCGCATCTGCTGGCCAGCGGTGCCGACGATCAGACGGTCCGGCTCTGGTCGGTGGCCGATCCGACAGCACCGAACCCCATCGGTGATTCCCTCGCCCCGACCAGCATCGTCCGGTGGCGGGTGGCGTTCAATCCTCGCGGCATGCTCGGCGCAGGCGGGGAGGACGGGGTGCTGCGCTGGTGGAGCACCGACGCCGTGGCGGCCGCGCAACGAGTCTGCACGGCAAGTCGCGGCACCGACCTCGACGCGGAACTGCCGCGATGGAACGACGAGTTCACCGACGCCTGCGCGCCCTGATCTCCGGCCCGCTGGTCCGTCTGAACACCCGTGTTCCATCCGGAACGGAATGCTTGTTTACCGCCTCCCACCTGCAGAAACACGGTGACCATCTGGTCACCGGACCGGCTCGGGATGCGACTGTCGTGTTGCGCCGATCCACGGTGCATCTCCACCAGGAACACGAAGCAAAGGATCAACCATCATGCTTTCCGGACTCACTCAGTTCTTCAACAACATCTACGCATTCGGCGGCGACTTCTTCAGCATCGCCATCAACCTGGGTCTCTGAGGAATCCGGTTCATCCGAGCCCGCATGCCGAGCCTCCTCCTCGGCATGCGGGCTCGTCGCATGCCCGGACTCCGCGCGATTGACCCCCGTTGCCCCCGCCGACCAACACAGCGGTGACGATGGGGGCGTGAACGCTCCCGCGCCCGGACCTGTCTTCGATGTCATCGCCGTGTTGAACGGCGCGGTGGACCTACGGTCCTATCCGCGCCGCAACCTGGTGCTCAGTTCGCCGCAGACCGGCGGCTTGGTGTTCGGCTCGGCCGCCTACCAGCGCGCGATCTTCGAACCGGTCGTGCACCTGCTCAACGGCGTCGAGATGCTCGAATCCCAGGGTTGGCAACTGGTCAGCGTGGTCGAACGCAACATCGACAACGTCTACTACATGCTCGCGTTCATGCGCCGGGCCTGACATCGGTCCAGAACACGATGGCGGGCCCGGCGCTGGCCGGGCTCAGATCAGTGCTCGCGGAGTACTGCCGGGACGGTCGGCGGTATCAGGGGCGAACGACGTGAGGCCGACCTTGCGGTACCGGTCGACCAGGCGTTCGTATTTGCGCCGGTTGCGGGCCATCGGGGAATCGGTGAGTGTGGCGGGGAGCTGGGTGTAGGCGAGACGCAGGGCGGCTGTGAGGACCCGGAATTGTCGGTCGTGGCGGGCGGTCCAGGTGATCGGCATGTTGGCGCGCACGCCGGGGTGCATGATGCCGCATCCGAGGATCATCGCGACATATCCGAGGGCGGGTGCGCTCAGCCGCCAGAGCGGGGCGACGACTGCGGGCAGGAAGTCCGGGCGCGGCGAATTCCGGACGGAACTGGTCGCGGCCTCGAGGGCCGAGGTCGCCCGTAGTTCGGCGATCATGCTGTCGTAGTGGACGGTCAGGTCCGCGTAGTTCGCGATCGGCCGCGAGTTGCCGGGCAGGTGCAGGCCGCGCGTCTTGGTGAGGTAGTGGTCCCAGATGGCCTGGTCCGCTGCCGCCGACGGGGTGTCGCCGGTCAATGCCAGATAGGCGCCGCGCTGCACGAAGAAGGTGGAGTAGAGGATCCAGTTCCAGGCCTGTGGGTTGAGCGCCGAATATCGCTCGCCGTCCGGGCCGACGCCTTTGACGTCGCGGTGCAGGAGCATGAGCCGCTGCGACTCGGCGTCCCGATCGGCGTCTTCGCCGTGGTAGATCAGCTGATCCGCCGCCGCGGTGCGCACCGCCCGCGCCCACGGCTGGTACCGCGAACGGCCGGTGGCCTCGAGCGCGGCCGACACCGGGGGCAGCATCGGCTGGTCGAACAGACCGACACCGAACAGACCGAACAGCACCGATCCGCCGACACGTTCGAATCGTGCGACGGCGCTGAGCGATTCGCCCGAGGACGCCGGGGTGGCGCCGAACGAGCGGGGTTCTGGATGTGGCACAGGACAGGTCATCGGTGAACTCCTTTGTTCCGCCACCAGTTCTGGTGCAGGATGGCACCACAAACTAGTCTGGTGTCAGAGTGCACCAGAACTGGTGGATGGTCAAGAGTGCCGGTGGACTACGCTGACGCCCGAGGTAGGGAAAGGCGGCCATGCACAAGGACTCCGATGGCGCGACGCCGTCGCGCGTCTACGGTGGCGTGGCCGCGGAGGAACGCCGATCCCGCCGCCGGGGCGCGCTGTTCGATGCCGCGCTCGACCTGCTCGCCGAGGGTGGGGCGCCCGCCGTCACCAAACGGGCCGTCTGTGTGAAGGCCCGGCTCAACGATCGCTACTTCTACGAGCAATTCACCGACCGCGACGCCCTGCTCAGCGCGCTCGTCGAGGAGCACACCGCTCTCGGCATCGCCGCGGTGGTCACCGCCACCCACGACGCCGCGCCGGACATCCACAGTCAGGTGCGCGCGGCCGCGGACGCGTCGCTCGGGTTCCTGCTCGCCGACTCCCGCCGACCTGCCCTGCTGCTCAACGCGCACAGCACCGAGGCACTCCAGGACGCGCGGCTGGCCACCCAGCACGCGATCGCCCGCGCCATGTCGGCAGTGGGCCGCGAGCTCGTGGCCGAACCCGCCGATCCACTCGACGCGGATATGACCGCCTACAGCGTGGTCAGCGGCACCCTGGAGCTGGTCGCCGCCTGGATGCGCGGCGAATTCGACACCACCCGGGAACATCTCACCGACCTCATCGCGAGCCTCCTGCTGAGCATCGACAACCGCGGCGCGCTGCCCGTCGCGAAGCCCGCGCGATAGCAGTCCCGGCGCCGGGGAAAGAAGGCTCCCGCTCCCCGGTCATCCGGTGGTGCCGACCGATGCCCGCGTGGGACTGTTGTGGGTCGAGAACTTTCGATCGAGGAGGCCACCCGAGATGCGGGGAATCAACCACATCGTGCTGTTCGTCGCGGATCTGCCGCGCAGTATCGCGTTCTACGAGGACGTGCTCGGATTCGAGCGGCTCCCCGAGGGATTCCCCGGCGGCGCGTTTCTGCGCTACCCCGGCTCGGCCAACGACCACGACCTCGGGATCTTCCAGGCCAGGACACCCGCGCCCGGCACCGCGGGCTCGGTCGGGCTCTATCACGTCGCGTGGGAGGTGGACACTTTGTCCGAGCTGGTGGCAGTGCGGGACCGCCTGATGGCGGCGCACGCGCTGACCGGTGCCGGCGATCACGGGTCGACCAAAGCGCTCTACGCCCGCGACCCCGACGGCATCGAGTTCGAGGTGTGCTGGCTGGTCCCCGATGACGACGTGGAGGCCGCGCTCGCCCCCGGCACCTCGCTGACCGCGCCCCTGGACATCGACGCCCAGATCCAGCGCTACGGCGCGGACACTCCCGGCGGCCCGCGCACCGATCCACAGGTGTGGGCGCGCGTCGCGGCACGGCGAGCCGCGATGTCCTGACCAGGCAGGTCGGGATGGAACTACCAGCTGATGTCGGCCGTCGACTCGAGCGGACGACGGTCAGCCACCGACTCCTGGGTCACGAAGGTGTCGGCGATGTGCAGGGCCGCCGGGAATCGGCAGCGTGCTCGTTGTTCGATCTCGGGCACCGCGACCTGGAACACGCGGAACTCGTCGAGCGCGAGCGCCTCCAGCTCGTCGAGGTGCTGGGTCAGCAGAAACGCCTTGCACCGCAGCCGGTTTCCCTCCACGAAGCAGATCACCTTCCAGTACTCCCGTGGCAGCGCAATGCCACGATGCACCTGGTCGTCGGTTCGGAAGGCCGGTCCGCCGAAGACGCTCACCCTCAGGTCGTCGATGTCGACGTCGGAGAAGACCGCGTCTTCGAGCTG
The DNA here is from genome assembly GCF_042719755.1 of Nocardia sp. NPDC058519. Lineage (NCBI taxonomy): Bacteria > Bacillati > Actinomycetota > Actinomycetes > Mycobacteriales > Nocardiaceae > Nocardia > Nocardia sp. NPDC058519. The sequence continues at coordinate 193,957 of NZ_JBHXNK010000006.1, forward strand.
TCCCCACACCCCGGCGCGGCTGCTCTGGTTGAAATCGTCCATCTGCGGGGTGATGTTGGTGTAGAAGAACGAGTCGATATTGGCCTGCTCGGCTTCGGTCTCACTGCCCCACAGCAGATCCGCGCGCCGGGCCAGGTGTCCGCGATCGAGCCGATTGCGTAGGTAGAGTTCGTTTCCCACCTGCGTATGGGCCGGGATGCGCGGGTCTTTGACGAATTCGATGCCGGTGCGGGAGAGCTTCCGCATCGCGGCACCGTCGATATTCCACGCCACCCAGAACGCGAACCGCCGCGGCGTGCTCAACGCCAGCGAGAAGTGGGTGTAGCTGATGACATCGGAGCCGTCGAGGCGAACCGCGTCACCGCGGACCGCGGCATCCAGTTCCGGAACCTCGACTCGGGGCCCGAGAAAGTCCGGGTCGTACCCGGTCCGCAGCACGGCGCTCTCGATACCGGTTGTCGTCGGAGTATCCACGTGGGCGGTCATCGGATGCCCCTTCCAGAAGGCGGACATGGTGTGTCGGTAGTTCGCCCGTGATGGGCGTACACACGATCGTCGTCGCCACCGGGGACGCCCTCACGAGTAGTCGACTACCCGTTGTTCCACATCCGCCTCTTCGGCAGGAGACCTCACCCGCTATTGCGGGCCGGTGTCGGTCACGGCGAAGGTGGCCCACGCACGCACGACGACGTTGCCCGCGGCATCGGCGCCGGCCAGGGTGACATCGACGCGCGATTCGCCGTCCTGCACATAGCTCTGCGTGACCCGCCCCGAGCAGGACATGACATCACCGGACGGCAGTGGCCGCACCGACCTGGTGCGGAACCGGCGGATCGCCTCGGCGCCGAGCCAGTCGGTGGCGTAGGTCGCCAACAGGGCCGCGGCCTGTGGCGAAACCTGCTCGCCCGCAAAGGTTTCGGCCGCCGCCCACGACTCGGCGACGAGACCGCCGGTGCGGTCGAAGTATCGGGTGAGCGACTCGGCGGCACCGACCGCGGGCTGGCCGGGGGCACCCGCCCGGATCGCGGTCAGCTGGTCACCCGCGCGCGGCGGCGGACCGAAGAACCGGTGATCGGTCTCCACCCGCTCCCCCGCCCTCGATCCGTCGGCGGGCAGGAAGGTCGGCGGCACCACGGGTCGATCGGCGAGCCGGTAGGCCGGATTGTCGGAGCGCGCCGCTTGCGCGAACAGCCGGATGGCATCGGTGTCCAAGACCACCGCGACGTTACCCATGATTCACTCCTGCTCGTTCGAAACCGATGCCGTCACGGTAGGGCGCCCGCCCGGCTGTGATCGGTTCCTCTCCCGGTCATCGGGACACCGGCTGACCGGGACGAAAACATGTCCGCTGACCGGGAACACCACGACCCGCCGACCCCTGCGCGGCGCGACCATCGGCGCAGCTCATCCCCACTCCGTCCGAACATGGAGGTTTCGATGCCGGAGAACTCGCCGAACGGCCGAACGCAGGACACCACCGCCGACTACCGGCAGATCGAGGCCGCCGCGGCGCCGACTCGGTTCGCCCGCGGCTGGCACTGCCTCGGCCTGCTCTCGTCGTTCCGCGACGGCAACCCGCACGAGGTGAAGGCCTTCGGCACCATGCTCGTGGTGTTCCAGTCCGAATCCGACGGCGCGCTGCACGTCCTCGACGGCTACTGCCGCCATATGGGCGGCAATCTCGCACGCGGCACCATCAAGGGCGACTCGATCGCCTGCCCGTTCCACGACTGGCGGTGGGGCGGCAACGGCAAGTGCACGGCCATTCCGTACGCGCGCCGGGTTCCGCCGCTGGCCAAGACTCGCACCTGGCCGACGCTCGAGCGCAACGGCCAGCTCTACGTCTGGCACGACCCACAGGGCAGCAAGCCCACCGACGAGGTGACCATTCCCGAGATCGAGGGCTACGGCACCCCGGAATGGACCGACCTGACCTGGAACTCGATTCTGATCGAAGGCTCGCACTGTCGCGAGATCGTCGACAACGTCGTCGACATGGCGCACTTCTTCTACGTGCACTACTCCTTCCCGCGCTATTTCAAGAACGTCTTCGACGGCCACGTCGCCACCCAGTACATGCGCTCGACCCCGCGCCACGACGTCACCGTCGGCACCAGCTACGACGACCCGGATTCCGCGCTGCGCTCGGACGCCTCGTACTTCGGGCCGTCCTACATGCTCGATTGGCTGTGGAGCGAATCGAACGGGATGACAATCGAGACGGTGCTCGTCAACTGCCACTACCCGGTCGACGAGAACTCGTTCGTGCTGCAGTACGGCGCGATGGTCAAGAAGCCGGAGGGTATGTCCGACGAGGACGCCAACGCGATGGCGGCGCAGTTCGCGCAGGGCGTGGAGTACGGCTTCGAGCAGGACGTCGAGATCTGGAAGAACAAGGCGCCCATCGACAATCCGCTGCTGTCGGAGGAGGACGGCCCGGTGTACCAGCTGCGCCGTTGGTACAAGCAGTTCTACGTCGACGTCGAGGACGTCACCGAGGACATGACCAAGCGGTTCGAGTTCGAGATCGATACCGAACGCGCGGTGACGAGCTGGGAGGCCGAGGTGGCCGACAACATCGCCCGCGGCGCCGTCGTCGACACCATGTCCTGACCCCGACCACTCCGAACAGAAAGCACCACCGAAGATGACCAAGGTTCTCGACAATATCGCCGCGATCGCCGACAAGCTGCGCGATCAGGCCCCGGAGGCCGAGCGTCTCGGGCAGCTGCCCGATGCCACGGCCCAGCTGCTGAAGACGGCGGGTCCGATCCGCCTGCTGCAGCCGAAGAAGTACAGCGGCTACGAGGCGCACCCGCGCGAGTTCGCCGAGACGGTGATGGCCACCGCCGCGCTCGACCCGGCCAGCGGCTGGATCGCGGGCATCGTCGGCGTGCACCCGTGGCAGCTGGCCTTCGCCGACCCGAAGGTGCAGGACGAGGTGTGGGCCGACGACCACGACACCTGGATGGCCTCGCCCTACGCGCCGACCGGCATCGCCCGCCCGGTCGACGGTGGCTACATCTTCAACGGCCGCTGGCAGTTCAGTTCCGGCACCGATCACTGCGACTGGATCTTCCTCGGCGCAATGCTCGGTGACACCGAGGGCAAGATGGCGTTGCCGCCGACGATGCTGCACATGATCCTGCCGCGCCAGGACTACACCATCGTCGAGGACTCCTGGAATGTGGTCGGCCTCAAGGGCACCGGGTCCAAGGACATCATCGTCAAGGACGCCTTCGTGCCCGACTACCGGGTGATGAACGGCGACTACGTCATCGACGGCACCGCGCAGAAGGAGTACGGCGTCACCGAGACGCTGTACAAGATGCCGTGGTCGACGATGTTCCCGCTGGGCATCAGCTCCGCGGTGGTCGGTATCGCCGAGGGCGCGCTGGCCGCGCACCTGGACTACCAGCGCGACCGGGTCGGCGCGCAGGGCACCGCGGTCAAGGACGATCCGTACGTGCTGTTCGCCATCGGCGAGGCCGCCGCCGACATCAACGCCGCGCGCCAGGAGCTGCTGGCCAACGCCGACAAGATCTTCGACGCGGTCGACGCAGGCAAGGAGATCAGCTTCGCCGAACGGGCCTCGGTCCGGCGCACCCAGGTCCGCGCGGCCTGGCGCGCGGTCACGGCGGTCGACCAGATCTTCGCCCGTTCCGGCGGCAACGCCATGCGGATCGACAAGCCGCTGCAGCGCTACTGGCGCGACGCGCACGTCGGCCTCGCCCACGCCATCCACGTGCCGAGCACGGTGTACCACGCCTCGGCCGTCAGCTCCCTCGGTCTCGAGCCCGCGGCCAACCTCCGCTCGATGATCTGACCCGAATACCAAGAAGGACAACGGAAATGACAGACATCAAAGGCCTCGGCTACGTCAAGATCCAGACCGCCGACATGGACCGCTGGCGCACCTTCGCGTTCGACGTGCTCGGCTTCGCCCAGGGCAGCGGACCGGACGAGAACGCACTGTACCTGCGGATGGACGAGCGCGCGGCGCGCATCACCATCGTGCCGGGTGACAGCGACGCCATCGTCACCATCGGCTGGGAGGTGCGCGATCACGCGGCCCTGGTCCGGGTGAAGGACGCGGTCACGGCGGCGGGTATCGCCGTGAAGCCGCTCTCGGTCGAGGAGGCCGACGCGCGCCGGGTCGAGGAGGTCATCACGTTCCAGGACCCGACCGGGGCGACGCTCGAGGTGTTCCACGGCGCGGTGCTCGACCACAGCCCGGTGGTGACGCCGTTCGGCGCGAAGTTCGTCACCGGCGCGCAGGGTCTGGGCCATGTCGTGCTGCCGACCATGGACCCCAACGGCGCGTTCGACTTCTACACCGATGTGCTCGGATTCCCGTCGCGTGGTGCGTTCCGGATTCCCGCGCCGCCGGAGTTCGGGCCGATGCGGGTGCGGTTCCTCGGTGTCAACGAGCGCCACCACAGCCTCGCGCTGTGCCCCGCGCCGCACGGTGGCGCGCCGGGCCTGGTGCACATCATGGTGGAGGTCGACAGCCTCGACGCGGTCGGGCAGGCGCTCGATCGCGTCACCAAGGACGGCTTCTCGGTGTCCTCGACGCTGGGCAGGCACACCAACGACAAGATGGTGTCGTTCTACGTCCGCGCGCCCGGCGGTTGGGATATCGAGTTCGGCACCGAGGGTATGCGGGTCGACGAGGCCTACTACACCGCCGAGGAGATCACCGCCGACAGCTACTGGGGCCACGACTGGTCCGGCAGCGAGCCGCTCGCGGCCATGTAGAACCCGCCTTTGGACGGCCCCCGCTCCGAGCTCTCCGCTCGGGGCGGGGGCCGTTGTCATGAGGTCTGGCGGATTCATGTGACAACGACCACACGGGATGGTATGAATAGGTATATGCCTAATCGAAATATGCGAGTGGGCATCAGCTCGTAAGATCCGAACGGAGAGCTCATGGTCATTCAGGCCGAGGCCACCACCCCGAGCGCGATCCTCGATCGCGCGTCCCTGCTGCTCGACGCCTTCGACGGCCCGGGCAGGCTCACCCTCGCCCAGATCGTCCGGCGGACCGGTCTACCCCGGTCCTCGGCGCATCGCATGCTCGATCGGCTGGTGCAGTTGCGCTGGCTACGTCGGGAGGGGCGCGACTACGAGCTCGGCATCCGGCTGATGGAGCTCGGCTCGCTGGCGGTGCATCAGGACCGGCTGCACCGGGCCGCGATGCCGTTCCTGCACGAGCTGCACCGGGTCACCGGGTTCGTCGTGCATCTGGCCGTGCTGGACGGTCCCGACGTCGTGTACCTCGACAAGGTCGGCGGCGAGCTGTCGGCGGTGGTGCCCACCCGCGTCGGCGGCAGGCGACCCGCTGCCTGCACCGCGGTCGGCAAAGCGATCCTGGCCTACTCCGACGAGCACCGCATCGCCGACGCCATCGCCGGACAGTCCGGTGCCCGCACCCGCTACTCGATCACCACCAAGGCCCAGCTCGACACCGAACTGGACAAGGTGCGCGCGCACGGGATCGCCGTGGAGCGCGAGGAGTCGCTGCCGGGCTTCGGCTGTATCGCGGCGCCGATCGGCGATCTCGGCGAAGCCGCCGTGGCGGCGGTGTCGGTGTGCGGGCCGGTGGATCGGATGCTGTTCGATCACCGGCTCAGCGCGCCGGTGCGCACTACCGCGCTCAATATCTGGCGCCACGTCGACGACGGCCGGGTGCGGGTGCATCCCACGCTGCAGCAGCATCCCCGTCCGCTCGGGGTGGGTCCGGCGGCCCGGCCGTACGCGGACCAGCGTGGCCCGCGCACGGCGTGATCCCGCTTCTCGCGCCGTCGCCGCCGGCCGAACGCGGGCGGCGGCGGGCGCGATGGATCAGGCCGGACTGTTCACACAGAGGTTTGGCGGATACGTACGCGGACGATCACTTCCATCAGGCCGGACTGTTCACACAGAAGCTGTGGCAGATGCGTTCGCGGACAATCACTTCCGGGCATTCGGGGTCGAACCAGCGGTCGACGTGCGCCCAGTGCACGGGATGCATCAGATAGGGGCCGGTGAGACCGTCCAGGTCGGTGAACTCCTGTTCCCAGACATGGGTCCACGGCGCGGATCCGGTGCCACGCGCGACCCGGCTCAACTGCCAGGACCGGATGCTCGGGAGGTAGCGGGGCATGCGCAGCAGGTCGGCCTCGAAGCGCTCGATCGTCGGGCGCGGTGTGCCCGGCACGACCCGTAGCAGCAGTACCCGATACACCGATCCGGTCGCGCCCTGTTCGGCGATACCCGCTGTGCCGCCCTGATATTCGGCGCCGTCCACATGGGCGACCGGGGTCTCGCTCAGCAGCGTGTCCACCTCGGCAGCGGTGCCCGTCCAGTCGGCGGACTCGTCGAAACGCAAGTGCACCAGGACATCACCGCCGTTGCGAACTCCCGGCAACGTCGGCTGGACCACCACGCGGCGCGCCATCGGGGCGGCGATTCCACGCAGCCGAGTCATCAATCGGTCACGCGCGCAGGGATCGGTGCCGGGCGAAAGATGCACCAGCCGGGTCAGCTCAAACATCGCCGAGCCTGTCGACATCGGCGGCGAGCGCACCGGTCGAGCGAGTCCGCTCGACGATCAAGTCCTCCGCCGCCGCCCACCACCGCCGCACCGACTCGTCCGGACGCCCCTGCCAGGTCATCGCCCACCAGCCCTGCGCACCGTCGAGCACCCAGCTCGCGATGACCGTGTTCGACTCGTCCGGAAACCACACCGGCGGACTCACCACGATCCTTTCCAGCACCATGCCCCGGTCCCGCGCGCCCGGCACGTAGTCGCGCAGATAGGCGTCGACGAACTCCCTGGCGCGCCCCGGCTTCGTCACTACCGTGTCGATCACATAGACCTTCGTGGCTTCCATCCGCCGACCGTAGGCAGCCGTCGACAGGCAGCGACCTGGTGTTTCCGCCCAGTGGGAGAACGCGGTTCGATCGCGTCGTGCTGGTCCTACGGTGGGGCCGACGACGTGCTCGACTGCCGATTCCGTCGCCGAATCCCAGGAGGACCAGTGACTGTGCGAACTTTCCCGACCACCGGGCCGGGTGCGGTTCCTGATCCGGAAGTCGCGGCCATGCTCGCCACGCTCGACGCCGGATTCCCCGATGTCGCCACGATGGCAGCGCCCGACGTGCGTGCGGCGATTCGTGCCAGACGCGCTCCGCTGCAACGACTTCCCGAGATGCGGACAGCGCGCGACATCACGATCGACGGGCCCGGCGGCCCGCTGCCGCTGCGCGTGTTCGGGCCCCATCACGACGGCGGGGCGCTGCCGGTGATCGTGTTCGCGCACGGCGGCGGCTTCGTCTTCTGCGATCTCGACAGCCACGACGAGTTCTGCCGCTCGATGGCGGCGGGCGTCGGCGCGGTGGTGATCTCGGTCGACTATCGGCTCGCGCCCGAGCACGCGGGCCCCGCTGCCCATGACGACATGTTCGCGGCGCTGCGGTGGGCCGCCGAGAACGCGGGCGCCTATGGCGGCGACCCGTCGAGGATCGCGGTGGCCGGTGACAGCGCGGGCGGCAATCTCGCCGCCACTGTGGCGATCGCGGCCAGGGACGCCGGTGGGCCGCAGATCGCGGCGCAGATCCTGATCTATCCGGTGATCGACGACGATTTCGAGACCGAGTCCTACCGCCGATTCGGCACCGGCCACTACAACACGACCAGCGCCATGCGGTGGTACTGGCAGAACTACGCCCCGGACGGCACCGACGATGCTCGCCTGGTGCCGACCAGGGCGGCCTCGCTCGCCGGTCTACCGCCCGCGGTGGTGATCACCGCCGAACTGGACCCGCCCTGCTCAGCCGGCGACGCCTACGCCCAGCGCCTGGCAGGTGACGGCGTCGCGGTCCGGCATCGCCGCTACAACGGGCTGTTCCACGGATTCCTCAGCATCCCGTCCCTGTCCGCCACGGTTGCCGCGCGGACACAGATCTGGGCGATGGTGCGCGAGGTACTCGGGCCTTCGGCCACTGACTGATCCGCGGCACGACCCGGTCGACCGAACTAGTCGGCCGGTTCGTGCGGCACGCTCTCCTTTTCGAGAACCCGCTGCTCGATCTCGCGCCAGCGGCCCGGCGTCGGATGGGGGTAGTCGGCGCGGTCGTCGTGCTCGGCGCCCGCCAGCACGGTAGCCGCGTTGTCGATGTCGTCGATCAGCTGCTGGGCGAGGTCGCGTTCGGCCGCGTAGTGGCGCTGGGCCCACTGCAGCACGATCTGCGAATAGGCCCAGCCCGGTTCGGATTTCGCGGCTTCGGCATCGATCGCCGCACGCTTCTCGAGCTCGTCGACATCGGCGATGTGGTCGCGCAGGATCTGCTTGAGCCGATCCGGGGAACCGAGATGCCCGAACATGACCCGCACCAGCACGTGGTGTTTGAGCACCGACGGATCCACCGGGGCCTTGTTCCACCACGTGGTCACCGCGGCGCGGCCGTCGGCGGTGATCTGGTACAGCCGCCTGGCACGCATGACGTTGTCGGGGTCGAGTCGCGAACTCGCGAAGCCGTGCTGTTCGAGCTTCTTCAGCTCGGCGTAGATCTGGCTGTAGGACGGGGTCCAGTAGAAGTACCGCAGGCTCCAGTCGGCCCACTTCTTCAGGTCGTAGCCGGAGACCTCCTCCTCGTAGGAGAGCATGGCGAGCACCGCCCAGCTGGTCGGCGGCAGATTGGGCACGTCGGGGTCGCTGGTCGCCATCGCAGCATGTTAGCAACCGGTCTTCCCGGAATTCGCCCCCCGACAACCACTGACCGGGAGGCCGTCTTGAGCCGCTGCCCGATCTTCCCGGATTCTGGGAAGCATCGGATTCCGTTCGGAAGGACCCCTATGAATGCGGACAACGTCGTCGTCGACGCAGGTATACCAGCCCACGCGGACCTGCGCAGAGTGCTCGGTCACTTCGCGACCGGCGTCGCGGTGATCGCCGCCCACGACGGGACGCGACCGCTCGGCTTCACCTGTCAGTCGGTGGTGTCGGTGTCGCTCGACCCGCCGTATGTGTCGTTCTGCCCGGCCAAGAGCTCGACCAGCTGGCCGCTGCTACGCGAGGCGGGCGCCCTGTGCATCAACATCCTGGCCCAGGAGCAGAGCGCGCTGTGCCGCCAGTTCGCGGTGAGCGGTGCCGACAAGTTCGCCGGCGTCGAGTGGGACAGGGCGGGCAACGGCGCGCCCGCGCTGGCCGGGGCGCTGGCCCAGATCGAGGTGACGGTGGAACTCGAGCACGATGCGGGCGACCACACCGTGGTGCTCGCCCGCATCGGCGACCTGCGGGCCACAGAGGGCGCCCGGCCGCTGCTGTTCTACAAGGGCGGGTTCGGCGGCTTCGCGGCCTGATCCGACGACGGGGTGGCCCATCGCGGACCACCCCGTCGTCGTCTCTCAGGCCTCGATGACGTCGAAGCCCTTGTACCCGGCGGCCGCGACCTCGGCGATGATCTCGCCGTAGACGCCGAACCCGCCGACGAAGGGCATGAACACCCGTGGCCTGCCCTCGATGTTCGCGCCCAGATACCACGAATTCGCCTGTGTCATCAGCGTTCCCGCGGCCCGGTTCACGCATTCGCGCACCCACTCCGACACCGCGTCCGGCCGCGCCTCGAGCGCCACCGCTGCCCTGCCGTTCAGGAAGCCGATGGCCTCGGCCACCCAGTCGACGTGCAGTTCCGAGTGCAGCACCATGTTGGCCAGCACCGACGGGCTGCCGGGACCGGTCAGGTTGAACAGGTTCGGAAAGCCCGCTACCCCCAGTCCCAGATAGGTTTTCGGGCCTTCCCGCCATGCCTGGTTGAGCGTCTCGCCGCCCCGGCCGACGATGTTCATCCGCGACACCGAGCCGGTCATCGCGTCGAATCCGGTGGCGAGCACGAGAGTGTCGAGCGGGTAGTGCGCGTCGGTGGTGTGCACGCCCCCGGCGTCGATGCGGGTGATCGGGGTCGCCTTCAGGTCGACGAGGTCGACATTGTCGCGGTTGAAGGTCTGGTAGTAGTTCGTGTCGGTGCAGATCCGCTTGGTGCCGATGGGGTGGTCGTGCGGAACGAGCAGATCGGCGACGCGCGGGTCCTCGATCACGGCCCGCACCTTCTCCTCCCAGAATTCGCGGGCGGTGTCATTGGCGGCGAGGGTCGTGAGCTGGTCGGGGAAGGTCTTGCTGAACAGCACACCACCCAGCGCCCAGCGCTTCTCGTAGGCATCGCGCCGTTCCCGCTCGCTCACGGCCACCGCGGAATCCGGATGCGCCTGGTGCGGGGAACCGCCGCCGCTGGCCATCGACAGCCGCCTGCGCTCGGGATAGTTCGCTTTCTGCGCCGCTCGGTCCTGCTCGGTCAGTGGCGTATTCCCGGCGGGCACACTGTAATTGGCGGTGCGCTGGAACACGTGCAACCGCTCGGCCTGCTCGGCCACGCACGGGATCGTCTGGATGCCGGAGGAGCCGGTGCCGATCACGCCGACCCGGCGGCCGGTGAGGTCGACTCCCTCGTGCGGCCAGTGCGAGGTGTGCAGGATCTGCCCGGCGAAGGTGTCGAGTCCGTCGATGGCCGGGGTGTTCGCGTTCGACAGCGGGCCGGTGGCCAGCACGACGAACCGGGCCGAGACCGCGCGGCCGGTATCGGTGTCGACCTGCCAGCGCAGAGTCTGCTCGTCGAGCACGATATCGGTGACACGGGTATTGAATTCGATGTCGCGGCGCAGGTCGTAGCGATCGGCGACGTGCTCGAGGTAGGCCAGGATCTCGGGCTGGGTGGCGTATTTCTCGCTCCAGTCCCACTCCTGTTGCAGGGCGTCGTCGAAGGAGTACGAATAGTCCACGCTCTCGACATCGCAGCGCGCGCCCGGGTACCGGTTCCAGTACCAGACGCCGCCCACGCCGTCGCCGGCTTCGAACACCCGCACGGTGAGGCCGCTGCCGCGGAAGCGGTGCAGCGCGTAGAGGCCGGCGATGCCCGCACCCACGACGACTACGTCGACGTCGGCCGGGCCCTTCGCTGGTGCCGATGGGGTCTCGGGGTTCACAGTGCCTACCTTTCGATGGAGACCGGTTTCTCTGCGGGCGACGCTATGGACGCGCACGCCGTTCGAGCAGGTCCCCTTCCCGCTGACCGGCACGTTCGCGCATCGATGCCCTCCCGGTGATCGGGAGAACCGCCCCACGGCCACCGGCGCCGGGCCTACCGTCGAGCGCAATTCGAGGAGGAAACAGTGGTGGACTGGAACGACGAGGTCGATGTGCTGGTCGCGGGGTCGGGAGGCGGCCTCGCGGGCGCCTACACCGCCGCGCGCGAGGGACTCAGCGTCGCGGTGGTCGAGGCGACCGACAAGTTCGGCGGCACGACGGCGTATTCGGGCGGCGGCGGGGTGTGGTTCCCGTGCAACCCGGTGCTGGAGCGGGCGGGCACCGACGACACCATCGACGACGCGCTGACGTACTACCGCGCCGTGGTCGGTGACCGCACCCCGGACGAGTTGCAGCAGACCTATGTCCGGCGAGGTCGCGATCTCATCGAATACCTCGAAGCCGACGACCATTTCGCGTTCATGATGCTGCCGTGGCCGGACTACTTCGGCAAGGCGCCCAAGGCCCGGCTCGACGGTCAGCGCCACATCATGCCGACACCGCTGCCTGCCGCCGAGCTCGGCCCGCTGCGCGACTCGCTGCGCGGAACGCTCGACACCGACCGGCTCGGCGCTCCCCCGCAGGACCTGCTGATCGGCGGTCAGGCGCTGATCGGTCGGATGCTGCGCGCGATCTCGAGCTATCCGCACGCGCAGCTGCACCTGGATTCGCCGCTGGTGGAACTGGTGGTCGAAGACGGCGTGGTGACCGGCGCGATCGTCGAACGCGACGGCGCGAGGGTCGCGATCCGCGCGCGGCGCGGGGTGATCCTGGCGGCGGGTGGATTCGAGCAGAACGACGAACTGCGCAAGCACTACGGTGTGCCGGGCGAGGCACGAGACACCATGGGGCCCTGGGGAAATCAGGGTAAGGCGCATACTGCGGGCATCGCGGCGGGCGCCGATACCGATCTGATGGATCAAGCGTGGTGGTCGCCCGGACTGACCCATCCCGACGGGCGTTCGGCGTTCGCGCTGTGGTTCACCGGCGGGATCTTCGTCGACCAGGACGGCAACCGTTTCGTCAACGAGTCGGCCCCCTACGACCGGCTCGGTCGCGATGTCATCCGGCAGATGCGCGAGCGCGGGCTGACCCTGCCGTTCTGGATGATCTACGACGACTCCGAAGGCGAGGTGCCGCCGATCAAGGCCACCAACGTCTCCATGGTCGAGACCGAGAAGTACGTCGAGGCCGGGCTGTGGCACACCGCCGACACCCTCGCCGAGCTCGCCGCGAGGATCGGCGTGCCCGCGGCGAACCTGGAGGCCACCGTCGAGCGGTTCAACACGATGGTCGCCACCGGCGTCGATCCCGATTTCGGGCGCGGCGACGAGGCCTACGACCGTGCCTTCTCCAACGGCGAACCGCCGCTGGTGACCATCGACAAGGGCCCGTACCACGCGGCGGCGTTCGGCATCTCCGATCTGGGCACCAAGGGCGGTCTGCGCACCGACAGCGCGGCGCGCGTGCTCGGCCGCGACGGCGAACCGATCCCCGGCCTCTACGCCGCGGGCAACACCATGGCCGCCGTGAGTGGCGAGGTCTACCCCGGCGGCGGCAATCCGATCGGCGCGTCCATGCTGTTCAGCCACCTCGCCGTCCGGCACATCCTCGGCGAATGACCCACCCCCGTTCTCTCCCGCTGGTCGGGAAAGAACGGGGCACCCGGGCCACCGGATGTGGTTCGGTTCACATATTCATCCCTTTCGACATTTCAGGAGCGACACGATGGCTTCAGCGGACGACATTCGCGCGACGGTGCGCAAATATGTGGAGGCCGTCGGCAGCGGTACGGCCGCCGACGTCGTCGCCCTCTACCGCGAGGACGCGACGGTGGAGGACCCGGTCGGCAGCGAACCGCACGTCGGCCACGCCGCGATCACGAAGTTCTACGAGAACATCGAGCCGCTGGAGCGTTCGACCGAACTGTTCTCCCTCCGCGTCGCCGGCGACAGCGCCGCGTTCAGCTTCCGGGTGGTCACCAAGTTCGGTGAGCAGACCTTCACCCTCGATCCGATCGATGTCATGACCTTCGACGAGGACGCCCGCATCGTGAGCATGCGCGCGTTCTGGTCCCAGGACGACATGGTCGTCGGCTGAGCGAGGCGGAAATGACTGCGACCGAACAACACTGGGATCACGAGGTCGGCTTCCTCGTCGTCGGCAGCGGCGCGGGCGGACTGACCGGCGCGCTCGCCGCCGCCGACCGCGGGCTCGACACCCTCGTCATCGAGAAGGCTTCGGTGTACGGGGGCAGCACCGCGCTCTCGGGCGGCGGCATCTGGGTGCCCAACAACCCGACGCTGCTGCGCGAGGGCCTCGGCGATTCCCGCGCCGACGTGCGCGCCTATCTCGACGCCGTCGTCGGTGACCGGGTGCCGACGAAGAACCTCGACGCGTTCATCGACGAGGGCCCGCGGATGCTGGCCTTCCTCGAGACCAGCCCGCACCTGCGTTTCCAATGGTGCACCGGCTATTCCGACTATCACCCCGAAGCGCCGGGCGGGCGGCCCGCCGGCCGGTCCATCGAGCCGCTGCCGGTGGACCTCAAACAGCTCGGCGCGGACGAGGACCTACTGCGTCCCGCCGCGCTGGCGACACCGCCCGGACTGTTCATCACCTCCAAGGACTTCGTCCAGCTCAATATGGTGACCCGCACGTGGAGGGCACGCTGGACCGCGCTGCTCACCGGTCTGCGGGCGGTCAAGGCGATCGTGTTGCGCAGGCACATGGACACGCTCGGCCGGGCGCTGATCGCCCGGTTGTGGCTGGCCGTGCGCGATGCCGGGGTGCCACTGTGGCTCGACACCCCGCTGCGCTCGCTGATCACCGACGACACCGGCGCGGTGCTCGGCGTCCTCGCCGAACGTGACGGCCGCGAGATCCGGATCAGGGCGCGCGACGGTGTGCTGCTGGCCACCGGCGGGTTCGAGTTCAATCAGGCCATGCGCAAGGACTACCTGCCCGAGGGCGGGCGCGACAACTTCAGCGCGGCATCGGCGGACAACACCGGCGACGGCATCATCGCGGGCGAAAATGTCGGCGCGGCAGTCGATCTCATGGACGACGCCTGGTGGATGCCGTCGTTCCAGCGCCCGGACGGCATCAATCAGGTGCTGGTGTCGGAGCGGTCGATCCCACGCTCGATCATCGTCGACAGCACGGGCACGCGCTTCACCAACGAAGCGTCCCCGTATGTGACGTTCGTGCATGCCCAGCTGTCGGGCAGCCACGATCCGGCCTGGCTGATCTTCGACGCGAAAGCCAAGAGCCGCTACCCCATCGGCGGCATCGTGCCCGGCCAGAAGTTCCCGTCCTCGTGGCTGTCGACCGGACTGATGCAGACCGCGCCCGACATCGAGGGACTCGCCGCCGCGATCGGCGTCCCGGTCGACAGTCTGCGCGACACCGTGGGGCGCTTCAACGGATTCGCACGCGAGGGACACGACGCGGACTTCGGCCGCGGCGTCAGCGCCTACGACAACTACTACGGCGACCCGACCCTGGCGACGCCCGCGCTCGATGTCCTGGACAAGGGCCCGTACTACGCACTGCGGGTACGGATCGGCGACCTCGGCACCAAGGGCGGACTGGTCTACAACGCCGACGCCCAGGTGCTGCGCGCCGACGGCTCGCCCATCCCCGGGCTCTACGCCACGGGCAACACCGCCGCCGCGGTGATGGGCAACGACTACGCCGGTGCGGGCGCGACGATCGGCCCAGCCATGGTGTTCGGGTACATCGGCGCGCGCCACGCCGCGGGCGAGCGGTAAGGCGGGCGGCCGTGCAACCCGTCGAATGCGCTACCTGTGGCAACAAGGTGCTGGCAGAGAAGTTCAGTCCGAGCCACACCAGCATCCAGTGGCTCGACGACGCCGAGTCCGTGTGCCCCGAGTTCGCTCGGCGCGCGGCCCTCGGTGAGCACAGCAGCTGGATCCCGACCTGCCCTGCCCTGCGTGATTCCGTCGAGAATGCCGTCCGCGCAGGCGTATTGGCGACCGATCAGCTCCGCCACGAACCGGTTCCCGGCCGGCTCGGCTGACACCAAAGACCAGGAGAGAACCCATGAACAGACTCGATAACCACCGGACGCTGGTCACCGGCGCCGCATCGGGCATCGGCCAGGCCACCGCGCTGCGACTGCTCGACGAGGGCGCCCGCGTAGTCGCCGCCGACGTATCGGCCGAGGGCCTCGCCGCGACCAGCGCGCAGGCCGCCGAGCGCGGCACCGCCGACCGGCTCACGACCCTCACCATCGATATCGGCGACGAACAGTCGGTGATCGAGGGCGTCCGATCCTCGATCGAGACCCTCGGCGGCCTGGACTCGCTGGTGAACGCGGCGGGCATCCTGCGCGCCTCGCACACCGATCAGACCCCCCTTGACCTGTGGGACCTGATCATCCGGGTGAACCTCACCGGCACGTTTCTGGTGGTCCGCGAGGCACTGCCCACCCTGCTGGCCAACCCGCGCGCCACGGTGGTGAACTTCAGCTCCACCTCGGCCGCGTTCGCGCACCCGTACATGGCGGCCTACGCGGCGAGCAAGGGCGGCATCCAGTCCTTCACCCACGCCATCGCCCTCGAATACGGCGGCAAGGGACTGCGCGCGGTCTGCGTCGCGCCCGGCAGCATCAAGTCCGGCATCACCGAAGCCACCGGTGGATACGTGCCCTCCGACGCCAACTGGGCACTGTTCGGGAAGCTGTCTCCCGTCCTGCCGACCGACCTCGAATCCGGCGGCGCGGGCATGGGCGACCCGGCCGCGGTGGCCGGCGTGATCGCGATGCTCGTCTCCGAGGACGGCGCGTTCATCACCGGCACCGAGATCCGCATCGACGGCGGTACCCACGCATGACCGACCTGAGCTACGAGGGCACGCTGCGCGAGATCACCACCGACGCGGGTGTTCTGCGTTACCACGAGGCGGGCGAGGGACCGCCGCTGCTGCTCCTGCACGGATCGGGGCCCGGCGTCACCGGGTGGCGCAACTTCCGCGGCAACCTCGCCGTCTTCGCGGAACGATTCCGTTGTCTCGTCCTGGAATTCCCCGGTTTCGGGGTGAGCGACGACTTCGGCGGACATCCGATGATCACCGCACTGGATTCGGTGGTCCGTTTCGTCGACGCGCTCGGCCTCGACAGCGTCGACATCATCGGCAACTCGATGGGTGGCGGCGTAGCGCTCAACTACGCCATCGCCCATCCCGAGCGGGTCGGCAAGCTGGTGACGATCGGTGGCATCGGCCGCAATCTCTTCAGCCCCGGCCCCGGCGAGGGCATCAAGCTGCTCCAGGAGTTCACCGAGGAACCGACCCGCGAGCGGTTGATCCAGTGGCTGCATTCGATGGTCTACGACCCCACGATGGTGACCGAGGAATTGATCGAGGAGCGCTGGACCCAGGCCACCGATCCCGCGACCCTCGACAGTGCCCGCCGGATGTACAGCAAGGCCGCGTTCGCGATGATGATCAAGGCGATGGAGGCCTCCGACGCACCGCCGCCGTGGGCGATGCTGCACAAGGTGGCTGCCCCGACGCTGATCACCTGGGGCCGCGACGACCGGGTGAGCCCCCTCGATATGGCGCTGATCCCGATGCGCACGATCCCGCGCGCCGAACTGCACGTGTTCCCGAACTGCGGGCATTGGGCGATGATCGAACGCAAGGACGAATTCGAGTCGGCGGTGCTTGCCTTCCTCACCCGCAAGGACGTCGCGCGCTGACACGGCGGCAGCGGAGCAGATCCGGCCGCCTCAACCCACCGCCGCGGTGACCGCGTCGTCGCTGATTTCGAGCAGGCGACGACGCGCCCGCGGATCCATGGCCTGTGAGTGCGGACGGCTCTGCCCGGTGCCGTCGAAGTACCGGCCTGTCGTCTGGGACAGGACCGGATCGCAGATCAGCCGCAGGGTCGCGTCCGCACCTTCGGCGACAGTGCTGATCGGCGTAACACCGGATTCCAGCACCATGGTCGTCGCCATGAGGGTGGCCGGGTGCAGGGCGTTCACCGTGACACCGGTTCCGTCGAGTTCCTCGGCGTACTCGATGGTTGCCATGATCATCGCCAGCTTGGCTCGGCAGTAAGCGGGGTACACGTCGAAGTCGTGCTCGGGGGTTGGCTCGTCGAGGTCGATCTCCTGCTGCCCGGCGGAGGCTACGTTCACCACCCGCGCCGGAGACGAGGTCCGCAGCAGCGGAAGCAGCCGCCGCGTCAGCCGATACGGGGCCAGATGGTTGACCGCCCACAGTAATTCGTTGCCGTCAGCGGTGAGTTCGCGTTTCCTGTCCGGTCGGCCGCCGGTGCCGGCATTGTTCACCAGTACATCCAATCGCGAAGTGCGGGCGATGATCTCGTCGGCCAGCCGGTCCACCTCCGCGAGTCGCGAGAGGTCGGCCAGGATGATCTCCGGAGTGTGTCCGCTCGCGGCTGCTACCTCGGCGGCGACTGCTGCGGCCCGATCGGCGTTGCGGCCGTGCAGGATCAGCCGGGCTCCCGCTGCGCCGAGCCGCACCGCGAGTTCGCGGCCGAGCCCGTCCGTCCCGCCCGTGACGAGCACAGTTCGGTCGACCATGTGATCGATCACTGCTGTGCCTCCGCGGTGGCGACGAGCGTTGCCCGGCCCAGGATGTGTCCGGCGATAGTGAAGCCGAGCAGAGCCGGCGTGGCGTCGGAGGCGATGCCGATGTCAGCCACATCCAGGGCGTGCACGGTGACGAAGTAGCGGTGTCTACCGTGCCCTGCCGGCGGTGCCGCACCGATGTATCGAGGTAGGCGCGCGTCGTTCGGCAGTTGGAAGGCGCCGACCGGCAAACCGCTGCCCTCGTCGTCTCCGGCACCCTCGGGCAGGCTCGTGGTCGTGGCCGGGATGTCGGCCACAGCCCAGTGCCAGAAACCTGAGCCGGTCGGGGCGTCGGGGTCGTACACGGTCAGGGCGTAGCTCTTGGTGCCTGCTGGGGCACCACTCCAACTCAGTTGCGGAGAGACGTCTTTGCCGCCAGGAGCACCCGAGGACCACTGTGCAGGTGGCCAGGCGGCGCCGTCACGCACCGTGGTGCTCGTGACCGTGAATGCGACTACCTCGGGGAGGCGGGCGAAGGGATTGTTTGCGCTCATCATGTCGTGCCTTTCAAGCCGTGCCGGATACGCAAGATCGACGATATCACAAATAATCGATTATCTGCGGAACGTTCTATGATCGGATCATGACTCGTGCAGTCCACACCCCGCCCCCGCCGGCGAAACAGATGCTCTCCGAGCAGGTCTACGAACACTTGCGGAACGCGATCATGCGTGGCGAGTACGCACCCGGTGACGCGCTCAAGCCGCAGGATCTCGCCAGCCGACACGGTGTGAGCCTGGCTGTGGTGCGTGAGGCGCTGGTGCGGCTGGTCGGTGACGGCCTGGCCGAGCGGCTGACCAATCGCGGTTTCGCGGTGCCTGCCTTTTCCGATCACCGCTGGCAGCAGATCGGCGAGGCCCGCCGGGCGATAGAGCCGGTCCTGCTACGCATGTCGATCGAACGTGGTGACGTCAACTGGGAGGGCGAAGTCCGGGCTGCCCACCACCGCTTGGCGCGCACACCGGCTTTCACACCGGAAGACGGCGAGTACTACAGCGAGGCATGGGCGCAGGCCCATCGGGTGTTCCATCGCACGCTCTTGGAAGGGTGCGGCAACCCGGTGTTGCTGGAAACCTTCGACCGGCTGTGGGTCGCGAGCGAGCTGGCCCGCCGCTGGTCGACACACCGTAACCCTGAGCGCGACGGCCTCGACGAGCATCGCCGATTGGAGGAGGCGGCGCTGGCCCGTGACCCCGACACCGCCGCCGACTTGCTGACGCGCCACCTCACCCTGACGACGGCCGCACTGGCAGAGCGAGAAGGCTGATACGCGAAAGCGCGGGCTGCCATGTCGGAGCCCGCGCATTCGTAATTTCCGCGGCGCACTGTTTCCGCGGCTCAGTGGCTAGCGCTGGGTGCTGCCCGCGTCGATGGGCAGCGTCACCGCCGTGATGTAGCGGCCTTCGTCCGAGGCCAGGAACAGTGCGGCGTTGGCGATGTCGACCGGTTCGACCCACGGGATGGGCAGCATGTTCATCGTCACGGCCGCCTCGGCGAATTCCTCGCGGGTGGGATGCTCGCGGTCGGGCCGGAACACCTTGCGCACCATGTCGTTCTGGATCATCGGGGTGTCGACATTGGTCGGATGCACCGAGTTCACCCGGACATGGTGCGGGGCGAGCTCTTTCGCGAGCGACCGCATCAGCCCCACCACCCCGTGTTTGGCGGCGGTGTAGTGCGCGACGCCGACCAGCCCGCGCAGTCCGGCGATCGAGCTGGTCAGGATCATCGCACCGCCGCCGCGAGCGATCAGGTGCGGGGTGGCGGCCTTGCAGGTCTGCCACACGCCCGTCAGGTTGATGTCGATCATCGTCTGCCACTGCTGTTCGGTGAGCTCCAGTGCGCCGCCGCTG
Source organism: Nocardia sp. NPDC058519 (assembly GCF_042719755.1). NCBI lineage: Bacteria > Bacillati > Actinomycetota > Actinomycetes > Mycobacteriales > Nocardiaceae > Nocardia > Nocardia sp. NPDC058519. The sequence continues at coordinate 213,553 of NZ_JBHXNK010000006.1, forward strand.
GAACTGATTCCCGCTGTGGCGCAGACGATATCGAGGCCGCCCAGCTCATCGACGCCTGCGTCGACGGCGGCCCGCAGCGCCGCACCGTCGCGGACGTCGACGGTGGCGGCGACGATCCGCGCGCCGGTCGCCTCGACCGCGCGCACGGTCTCGGCGAGGTCGTCGTGGGTCGCTCCCGGCGACACCACGGTCTCGACCGGCTCGCAGATGTCGACCGCGATGATGTCGGCGCCTTCCTCGGCCAGCCGGATGGCCTGTGCGCGGCCGATGCCGCGCGCGGCGCCGGTGATCAGCGCGATCTTGCCCGAAACCCGTCCCATGTCACACCTTCTGAGTAAGTCCGGCATCCACCACGAGCTGGATTCCCGTCACGTAACGGGACTCGTCGGATGCGAGGAAGAGCACGGCATTGCTGATGTCGACCGGATCCACCCACGGCACGGGGAGAATCGTGCGGCGGGCCAGCGCCTCCGCCGCGTCCTGCTGAGTCGGATTCGGCAGGTCGGGGCGCAGTTTGGCGTACACCGCGTCGTTGAGGATCATCGGTGTGGCGACCGAGCCGGGATGCACCGTGTTCACCCGGATCCCGCGCGGGCCGAGCTCGTTGGCCAGGGTGCGGGCCAGCCCGACCACGGCGTGCTTGCTCGCCGAGTAGTGGGGGGCGGGGGGCGGGCCCCGGCTGCCGGGGGGGGGGGGGGGCCGGACCAGCGGGCCCCCCCCCCTGCGCGCCCGGACCGCCCCGGGCCCGGGGGGGCGCCTAGCG